>NZ_JBHINT010000034.1:0-338493 GCF_042195145.1 Bartonella sp. CL434QHHD
ATCTCCAGATATTTTATTAATTTGGTTCCCATTGATTGCATCATGCGATCCTTGCGCAATTATGCCATCTTTAACATTATGAAGAGCAACAGGGTCTTGGTTATCTACCCCACCTAAAGTTACGCTACCATAATTAATGGCACCGTTTTCTTTATCGTAGAGAACTGCAGCAGCACTTGTGAGATTAATATCATTAGAAATCATCTCTATACTTTTATCAAGCTGGGCTTTGTTAACAGCTTCATTAGCATTTACAGCTGCCTTCACACCAGAAATCGTCCTATCGTTGCCTGCATTATTTGCAACATTGATTTCTATACCACCTGTTGCCTTACCTATGGTGATAGTACCTTCATTTTCTTCTTGTTTAACGAGGCTGTTTTTTGTCGCATTCGTAATCTGATTTTGAATATTCGTGATAGAAGCATCAACAGCATTAAAAGTAGATTCAAAACCATTATGTGGCTTACCCTGAATAGTGTAAGTGGGAGCCTTACCGTTAGATACATCTGCACCACCACCAAAATATTGAGATGTATTTTGAGAAATTTTTTCTAGATTATTCGTAACAGTGGTAACATTCTGATTAGTAACAAAAAGTTGTGAACCATTTACCGCATCGGTTGAATTAGCAGAAATGTCTCCATTGGCAAGAAATTTAATTTTGCTATTTTCTTTGTCTGCTCCATGCTGTGCTACAAATGCCTGCTCATTATTACTCCACAACAGAGAATCTTTAGAGACACCATCAATTTTCTGAGTAAACTCATTGGCTACATGTGTTAAGCGGCTATTCACATTGTTGATATTGTCATCAAGCCCTGTCAAAGCATCACCAACATTATTATGGTCCTTAGTTATTGCTACACCATCTTCAGAAATTTGCGATAAATGATAGTGCGGACCAAACAAAATACCTTCGCTAAATTCCGCATCACCACCAAAAATGACTGCTACATCTCGGGATATTTTTTCAATCTGGCTACCATTAATTGCATCATGCGATCCTTGCGCAATCATGCCATCTTTAACATTATGGAGAGCAACCGGTGCCGTAGTCTTATCACCACCTAAAGACACACTATTATAATTAACGGCTCCATCTGCTTTTTTATCGTAGAGAACTGCAAAAGCACCCACTTTCTGAATATTGAACACCTCTTCACCAAGATCAGTAACCGTAGCTGATATGTTAGTAACCTTATCGTTAATATGGATAATATCCTTTTCAGCACCTGCAACACGATCATTCGTCTCCCAAAGCTGACTACCATTGATTGCATCATGCGAATTTTCAATAATTTTCCCATCTTTAACATTACGGAGAGCAACCGGTGCTGTAGTCTTATCACCACCTAAAGACACACTATTATAATTAACGGCTCCATCTGCTTTTTTATCGTAGAGAACTGCAAAAGCACTCACTTTCTGAATATTGAACACCTCTTCACCAAGATCAGTAACCGTAGCTGATATGTTAGTAACCTTATCGTTAATATGGATAATATCCTTTTCAGCACCTGCAACACGATCATTCGTCTCCCAAAGCTGACTACCATTGATTGCATCATGCGAATTTTCAATAATTTTCCCATCTTTAACATTACGGAGAGCAACCGGTGCTGTAGTCTTATCACCACCTAAAGACACACTATTATAATTAACGGCTCCATCTGCTTTTTTATCGTAGAGAACTGCAAAAGCACTCACTTTCTGAATATTGAACACCTCTTCACCAAGATCAGTAACCGTAGCTGATATGTTAGTAACCTTATCGTTAATATGGATAATATCCTTTTCAGCACCTGCAACACGATCATTCGTCTCCCAAAGCTGACTACCATTGATTGCATCATGCGAATTTTCAATAATTTTCCCATCTTTAACATTACGGAGAGCAACCGGTGCTGTAGTCTTATCACCACCTAAAGACACACTATTATAATTAACGGCTCCATCTGCTTTTTTATCGTAGAGAACTGCAAAAGCACTTCCCTCTTCAATGTTATTAATACTGTTACTAATATCTGCTATACGCCCATCCAGTTGTTCTTTATTAACAGCGTCATTAGCATTTACAGCTGCCTTCACACCGGAAATTATCCTATTTTCACCAGATTTGTTTGCAACATTGATTTCAGTGCCACCTGTTGACTCACCAATGGTGATAGCACTTTCATTTTCCTCCTGCTTAACGAGGCTGTTTTTTGCCACATTCGCAATCTGATTTTGTATATTCGTGATAGAAGTATCAACAGCATTAAAAGTAGATTCAAAACCATTATGTGGTTTGCCCTGAATAGTGTAACTGGGCGCCTTACCGTTAAATACATCCGCTCCACCACCAAAATATTGTGATATATTATGAGTTACACCTTCAACTGTATTCTCAATCTTCCCTAACTGCGCAAAATTCACTGCATCCTCAGGTTCTTCCCCAGCTGCCACTCCTGTAATCTGCTTATTGCCAGCATTAATACCATCCACAGTTATACCAGCCCCATTAGCAAACAGAATGCCATCATCACTTATAGAGCTTCTTCCAGCGGTAACTCGTTCCACTGTAATATTCTTAGCTAGATCAAATTTTACATTATTGTCTTCCTCACCTTTTATAATCGTAAGGTTGCCACTTGCCGCTGACAAATCTACAGTATCTTTTATACCAACGGCTTTAGCATTTTCACCCCCAACGGATAGGTTCCAACCTTGATCTACGTATTTTTGTAATGATTTTAACTGCGCAACATTCACAGCATCAGTATTATAAGTACCAGCTGCCACCCCCTCAAGCTGGCGCGCCATCTTCTCTTTATCATTACCAATAGTCGCTATACCTGCATTACCTACCCATACATGACTATCATCACCTGATAAACCTTTAGTGAAAGGATCATAACCGGCCATGCCAAAACCTGAGACAGTCCCAGAACCGTCCCCAAGAATAACCTTTCCATACGCCCGCGTTTCAGGCCCAGACCCTATAGCAACAGTTTCATCACCATCAGCCCTCACTCGTAAAGAATAAGCATTTACGAATGCATCTCTATTATCATCTTGGTTATTATATCCGGCATCTATCGCGATATTACCTAGTCCTAAAGCGTGCGCTGTAGAGTCTATAGCTACACTTTTCCCCTTTTCCGTATATTCCTCTGGATCTAAAATAACAGCGCCACCCACTGTAAAGATATTTTGCGCATCTTTCCATACAGACCTTCCGTCGACTGTTAAAACATTTATGGTAGAATTATCCCCCCCCATACCACTTGTATAATCATTATAAGCAGAAAGAGTACTTTGCGGATAAACCACGGCAGCATTCTTCACATTTTCAAGAGATGCTTTTGTTAAATCGAGATTTGCTGAAAAAACAGGAGAAGCATTCGATAAAAACAATGCCACCGCAGTTCCTAACGAAGCTACTTTAAACAATGATGATCGATGATGTGAACGAGAAAAACTCAAATCACGCAGATTTTGTGTAGTATATAATTTTTTCATAATACCCCCTTCATAATAATAGATTAAAAACACAAAAAAGGTATGCTCTAGAACTCTAAAGCTTTCTTATTTCCTTTGCGTGTTCCTGCTTTTACAGCGTGTTTTAGGTCATAAATAAAATTAAGACATAAGCTGTTGTTTCTACAGCGTCTTTAGAAGGGTAATTAGGGGAAGGTTCGTGAAAATCAATTTGAGGAAGGTAAAAAAATACTTAATATTAGAATAGATTTCATTTTTCTACCAAAGGTTGTGTGTCGTTTTTAGCTTTGATCTCTTTGAAAGAGGTATAATTTTTGTTGTGCCTATTGATCATCCGCTAGGCATCAGTTTATTTTTCGTAAATAAGATTTTTTATTTCATTAGAGGATTTATGAAAGCTTTTTACTAAAATGCCCCATCTATATCCTTACTAATGGTAATGTGTCTCGTTGCTGTATCCTGTTTTACAAAAATACTCACTGCTACTTGTTCTTTTATTCCCTTCAGTTGTGAAAAATTCATTGCACTATCTAGCACCCATATCTTTAGCTGCCTCACCAGAAATAGACAGTTTCCACCCTTTTTTTCTTACGACTTCTTCTAAATCTTGCAACTGTCTCAGGTTCACTGCATCGGCAGATTTGCTATCAGCTGCTACGCCTATAATTTGTCGCGTTATGTTCTTACTAGGAACACCAATACTTACTGAAACTTTCGTACTTTTCCATTGAGATTAGGTGTTTTTAGCCAGTCCTTGCAGAACAGACGTATCCCCAAAACGCCAGCAGTCCTACCAGACACAGAGCTGTTCCCGATAGCCCCCCATCAACCATCACTTTCTTTAGAATAGGAACCTAAAGCGATACTTCCAACCCCCCTTTTGCTTTTGAATAGAAGCCCATAGAAATAGCTTCTTGAGCAAATGCTTATGCACGGAGTGACCAAGAGCAATCGAACCATATTCTAAAGCTTTAGAAACAGCTCCTACTACTGTTGAATAATCACTCTTCGAAAGAGTATAATCATTTTCCCCGTGTTCGCTCTTCTTATTATATTCACCACTTACTGCGACACTGCTTTTCTCTAAAGCATGAGCCATATTGCCTACAGCAACGCTCCATTCTTTTTCCTTTTGCGCTCCACTACCCTAAAGCAATACTTGTGTTTGGAGTACATTGCATATCCTGTAGATCGTTGCATTATAAAGCATACGTTTAAAACTATACGAAAATAAAAGCTAAAACTGTCTTCTTTTAATAAAGGGTATATTCGTATTTACATTGCTTGAAGCATTTTAATAAATCAAAATAATAGCAATCAATTTTTTGAATCTTTACCACTAAGCTCTTTTATTCTCAACAAAAGTTGTAATAAGCTTTTTATATTCGGATTTTATATAATTACGGGAGTTTTATACATTTAGAATAGCTTTAGAGAGTTCTGGAATAAAGTAAAAAATTTGCCCTTTTCTTAAATAAGAAAAAGGCAAATCAATTTTATGGATTTAGTCGTTTATTAGTTGAGTATCACATTAACCCCTGTACTTATACCCCAGTGACCTCCAGAAGTGGTAATTGACAAGTTGGAACCAATATCACCGTTCTCTGAAGTATAACCTGCACCAAAAGCAAAAGCAGATTGACTACGCCATAAACCACTACCAAATGCGATTGTTAATTTTCCAGGAATATCACTATAGCGTAAACCAGCTACCGCTAAACCAACAGCTGCTGCTTGTCTTGCCTCTTTTCGAACATCCTCAACAGCATAACTTAATGTCGAAAACTTCATATCCGTATACGAATTAGCCCCACTAACTCCATCTTTTACAAGATGAGAAATTTGCTCATCCGTATACTTATTGGCACTTTCAAGCACAAAATCCATCTTATCTTTTAATTGACCGCCATTAACCGCTTCTTTCGAATCCTTTTCTATCTTTCCATCGGCTACATTGGCTATTAATACTGGAGAACTTTCATCTCCACCAACTAAGCTAACTTTATTGGTCTTTTTTCCCGTTTCTTTATCTTTATCGTATTGTACAGATCCCTCCGTAACTCTATTTTCAATATCCTTGACCTGATCTGTAATCATCTGCTGAGTTTCCCAAAGCTGTCCTCCATTCACTGCTTCTTTTGAATCTCTGTCTACCTTACCATTCGCTACATTGATAATCTTACTTGGACTCTTAACACCCTGAGAATCCACATGAGATGCATCATAACTTCCTTTTTCTTCATTCCAATTCAGACTATTCAAAGAGGTACCCTTTTCAACTTCTTTTATACGATCGTTGATAGTGCTCATGCTGTCATTAACAACATCAAATGCTTCAGAGACATTATTACGCTCCTCTTTATCACCTTTTGTACCATCCTTATTAAAGACCTGAACAGTGAATTTTGGTCCTTGCCAGTTTCCTTCCTTATCATAACCAGCTCCTCCACCAAAATATGAGGCAAATGTCTGTTGAAGTGTATAAATCTGACCACCATTAATCGCATCCGTCGAATCTTCTGATATCTTTCCTTTCGCAAGGAACGTGATCTTGCTGTTTTCCTTGTTACCTTCTTTCTCATGCTGTGCTACAAACGCACCTGCATCATCACTCCACAACAACGCATTTTGCTCAATGTTGTCTGAAATCTCATTATGAAGATTCTTGAAAACCTTATTTACACCGGCAAACGCGGCTGCAATGCTATCATAATTCTCCTCTTCAAAGCTTCCATCTTCTTGGAAAGTCATTATCTTGAAACCTGGAAGCGCCCAGCCATCACCATCATACTTAGCATCACCACCAAAATACTTTGCTAGCGACTGATTCAGATCATAAATCTGTCCGCCATTAACCGCATCACTCGAGCCTGATACTATAGAGCCAGCCGCAAGTGATGTGATCTTGCTTGCTTTTCTGTCATCACCTTTCCCATGCAGAGCGATAAAAGCTTTGTCACCATCGCTCCAAGATAAAGAATCTTGTGCAACTCCCTCTGAGACCTCCTTAATGCGAGCGTTCACATTCTTGATATTGTCATCAAGTCCTTTAAAGGCAGAACCAACATCGGTATGCGGTTTATCTGTTACAACACCTTTTTCATCAATATTCGATAATTTATAAGTTGGCCCTTTAAAAGCACCACCCTTAAATTCAGCATCTCCACCCAACAATTTTGCTATATCCATTGAAAGAATGTGAACCTGTCCTCCATTGATAACATCCGTTGAGTTTTCCGCAATCGATCCAGCGGCTACATTATGGAGCGCAACAGGTGTAGCATCCTTCCCTTTCCCAAAAGTTACATTTGTATAATCAGTTTGATTATCTGTTGTTTTATCGTAAAGAACAACAGAAGAACTATCAGACAGAAGGGTATCAGAAAGATCCTTCAAACCTTTATCAAATTGTTCTTTGTTCACAGCTTCATTGGCTTTTTCTGCTGCCTTCACACCAGAAAGGGTTCGATCCTTACCACTCTTGTTTGCGATATTGATTTCACTACCTTCTACTCCTTTACCAATGTTGATAACATCTTCATTTTTCGTAACAAGCAAATTACTGATTACATCGCTGATCGCAGTTTGAACCTTTGTGAAAAGTTTACCCACACCTGAAAATGCATCTGATACATTCTTATAGCTTGATTCAGCTTCAGTGCCATCATCATTGATAATTTTGAGCTTAAAATCAGGAACTTTCAATTCCCCATCCTTATATTCAGCGTCATCAGAAAAATATTTTGCAACCTTATCGCCCAGTGAATAAAGTTGAGAACCATTTACGGCATCCATCGATTCTTTCGTAATATCTCCTACAGCAAGCGATGTGATTTTACTTGCCTTTCTGTCATCACCTTCCCCATGCTGGGCAACAAAAGCTTTGTCAGCATCGCTCCAAGATAAAGAATCTTGTGCAACTCCTTCTGAGACTTCCTTAATGCGAGCATTCACATTCTTGATATTATCATCAAGTCCTTTAAAGGCAGAACCAACATCGGTATGCGGTTTATCTGTTACAACACCTTTTTCATCAATATTCGATAATTTATACCCTGGTCCTTTAAAGTTTTTGCCATCAAAGGATACATCGCCACCTAAAATCTTTGAGAAATCATCTGTGATGATATGAAGCTGTCCACCCGTGACTGTATCATGTGAACCCTTGGCAATCTGACCATCAGCAACATTGTGAAGTGCTACAGCAGCAGAATTTGCACCTTTTCCTAAAGTCACACTCGCATAATTTATAGTGTTATTATCACCCTCTTTTTTATCGTAGTGAACAACGGCTGAATCATCAGACTGAAGACTGTTAGAAAGCTTCTTTAAACTTTCATCAAGCTGACCTTTATTAACCGCTTCATTATTTTGTGTTGCTGCCTTCACACCAGAAAGAGTTCGATCTGCTTTGCTACTATTAGCGATATTGATTTCACTGCCTTCTACTTCTTTACCAATAGTGATAAATTTGGTTGCTTGATCTTTCTTAACAAGGCTATCACCTTTCACATTGGCAATCTCATTATTAATCTCTTTGCTAATCTCATTTCTAATATTTGTGAAAGAATTACCAACTCCAGCCAAAGCATCCGCCACATTGCCATAGTCTATCTCTTCAGATTTACCATCATCCTTAACTGTCTTAACCTTAAAACTTGGAGCTTTCCATTGTCCTTGCTCATCATAACCTGCACCTCCACCAAAATAGGTTGCAAGTTGTTCGTTCAGCGAATAAAGCTGACCACCCGTGACAGCATCCGTTGAATCTTTAGAAACAACACCATCTAAAAGAAACGTAATTCTACTGTTTTCTTGTGTCCTTACAGCTCTGCCTTTTTCTTCTTTGCTCTTTTCATGACGTGCTACAAAGGCATTAGCTTTATCGTTCCATAACAAAGCATCACCTTTAACTTGCTGAGTAATATTCGTTATGTTTTTAGTAAGTTCGCTAAACTTATTTGTTACATTATCATTGACATTCTTGATATTGCTATCAAGCTGGCTTTTGTTAACAGCGTCATTATTGTTCTTTGCTTCCCCAACACCAGAAATTATCCGATCAGCACCGCTTTCATTTGCAATATTGATTTCTGCGCCACCTACTTTTGCACCAATAGTGAGACGATGCGTTGTCTTGTCTTGCTGAACAAAGCTCTCACTTTCTACTTTGGTAATCACATTATTAACCTGTTCAGTCAATTTATTCTGAACATTCGTGATAGAACTTCCAACACCTGCAAGTGCATCCGCTACATTCGTATAGTTCTTGTCAAAAGAAGTACTATCCTCACCAAACTGCTTGATCTTGAAATCCGGTGCTTTCCATTTGCCCTCTTCATCATAACCAGCACCACCACCAAAATAGGATGCAAGCGTGTTACCCATTGTATAGAGCTGACCACCATTTACTGCATCTGTTGAGTTTTGGGTAATCTCACCACTTGCTAGAAACGTAATTCTACTGTTTTCTTGTGTTCTTACAGCCCTGCCTTTTTCTTCTTTTCTCTTTTCATGACGCGCTACAAAGGCATTGGCTTCATCATTCCATAACAAAGAATCCTGTGCTACTCCTTCAGAAACTTCTTTAATCCGTGCATTCACATTCTTGATATTTGTATCAAGACCAGTAAATGCACTACCAACATCTTTAAAAGAGCCCTCTGTTATATTACCCTTTGTATCAATCTTGGATAAGTCATAAGTTGGTCCCGTCATGTCAGAACCAGCAACTCCTGCACCTCCACCAAAATATTTTGATGTATTCGCCATAGCCGTTTCCAGATTTCTCGCTGTGGACGAAAGACTCTCATTGGTTTTGCTTAACTGTGAAAAATTAACTGCATCGTTCGCTCCAGTGCCATCCGACACTCCTGTAATCTTTTTACCCCCAGCATCTATCCCAGGAAATATTATTTTCGGACCATTGGCTATCACTAATCCTGTTGCGTCTAAGGTATTTGTACCTGCCTTTACGCTCTCCAGTGTGATATCCTTTGCTAAATCAAATTTTACCTTATTGTCCTCTTTGCCCTTTGTAATATTTAGGTTGCTACTTCCAGCGGAAAAATCTACCGCGCTATCCATAAGAACAGTTGTAGCATTTTTATCTCCAACAGAGAATTTCCAACCGTTTTGTCTTACAACTTGTTCTAAGTCCTGCAACTGTTTAAGGTTCACTGCATCGGTAATATTAGAACCAGCAGCTACGCCTGTAATTTGTCTGGTTATACCCTTACTATAATCACCAACACTAACTGAGCCCCGCGTACTTTTCCATTGCGCCTCAACGTTTGTTGCAGGCCCCTGCAACAAAGAAGTGTAGCCAAGCTCACCAGCAGCCCTATCGGATATAGAATCGCTTCCTAGAGCAATACCTTTCGCAACCGTCACATTAGAGCTAGCGCCTATAGCAATTCCCTGCAGCGCCTGCTCCTGTGCATATGCATTGTACCCCATAGCAATCGCTTCATTTGCATAACTATGTGCTTTACTACCGAAGGCTATTGAAAAATCACCGAATGAAACTGTTCTCTGTTTTTCATCATAACTATCGGTTAGAGAAGAACCGATTGCAATGCTATTTTTAGTATCTCTACTCCTACCGGCTAAAGCAGTTAAGCCGATTGCAATCCCTTGGTCAGCCTTCGTCTGCGCTACCTGCCCGTAAACAATAGCATCATGAGATTCTCCCTGAGCTCGTTCACCATAGACAAGAGGATTACCCAAAGGATTACCAAAACTCTTATTCCTAGTTATCTGATCTCCCTTTACAACACTTGGAGTTAAAGCTGCTCTTGTTATTTTTTCACTTCCAGCATTCATATCAATTGAACGTATCGAATCGCTGGATTTTACCAAAACATTCACTATAGGACTATAATCGCTCACACCAGTAAGAGTTTTGGTTAAAAAATTTGCATAGTCATCAGCAGCACTTACCTTGGATGTCAAAGAAACATTCAGCGCTGTTAAATAATTTTCCTGTGATGCACTAGAAGAATCCAAATCACTGTTATAGCTATCATAAACAGAGACAATACTTTGTGGATATATCTCAGCAGTATTCCTTATGTTTGAAGAAATCTCTTCTCCTGAATCAAGATCATTCGAAAAAACAGGGGAAATACTGGCTAAAAGTGCAGCTATTGAAGTCAAGGATAGGACTTTAATAAAAGGAAAACGGGAAAATTTTAAATTGCTCCCTGCTAATTTTGTATATAATTTTTTCATAATGAACTCCCCAATGAAAGAAATAACTATAAACACAAAAAAGACACATTTAAACGCTATAAAGTTTCCTAAATTTGGTTTTTCTAAACGTATTCAAAAATTTAGTACCGGACTGCAAAGATAGAGAAGTTGTGTTTTTAGCTTTTATGGTTAATGTGTTTTGCTCTTTTACATTTCCTAAGAAAGTAAATTTCTTTGTGGTAATTAGTTTTTTTAACTTTTAAACTTATTGTTTGTTTTTTGCAAGGGGTAGAGTTGATTTAGTGGATTGTTTTATAACTTCTTCCAGTAAAGTTGAAATACATTTGAATGTGTACTTTTATCTTAGTAGAAAACTTTTTAATAGATTTGTAGTAGAGCGAAAGTTTTTTTCTATCTGTAAAGCGCTACAGATTTTTTAGATTTAAAAATTAAAGAAAAAATAATGAACTTATAATTTATGGAAAAACTTATTATCTTATTTTGAAATAAGAAGTTCATTTTGTTGAAAGTGTATAGGTTTTTTCTGTTTTTTAAACCTGTATTTGTCGTTATAGCGCTTATCAATTTATATATATATGATTTTTACATACGTAACAACAATTCACCCCTGCCTCATGAGACAGGGGTGAAAAGGAATTTTCATGTATTTTGTTTATTATCAGTTCAATGTCATATTGAATCCCGCACCTACACCCCAGTGACCTCCAGAAGTTGTTGCGGATATGTTAGAGCGGTATTTTCCATTTTCTGAGGTGTAACCTGCACCAAAGGCAAATGCAGATTGACTACGCCATAAACCAGTACCAAATCCAACGCTTAATTTTCCAGGTGTATCATTGTAGCGTAAGTTAGACACCGCAAGACCAATAGCCGCTGCTTGTCTTGCCTCTTTTTTCACACTCTCAATACTGTAGTTTAAAACGTTAAACTTCATATCTGTATATTGTTTAGACTGATCAACAGCATCATCAATCGCATCAATCACAATATTATTAACCCGTTGATCTGTGTAGTGCTTGGATTCATCAAGAATAATCTTCATCTGTTCTTTAGTATAGTCATGGAGTTGACCACCATTTACAGCTTCTTTTGATCCCTTCTCAATTTTACCATCAGCTACATTATCAATCAAAACAGGTTCACTGGCATCACCACCCGCTAATGTGATTTTATTGGTCTTTTTGCCGTTTTCATCTCTGTCATAACGAACAGCGTCCTCTTCAATACCGTCAACTCTATTATTGATGTTATCAACTTTGGTATCAATATTGAGAACTACATCACCAATATCAGCAATCGTATTTGAAATATTATCAACTCTGTTGGTAAGATGCTTCACATCTTTTTCAACACCAGTGACACGTTCATTAGTTTCCCAAAGTTGTCCACCATTGACCGCATCTTTCGAACCTTTTACAATTTTACCATCAGCTACATTGATAATTTTATTCGGCTTACCATCACGATTAGCATCATAGGCTTTTTCTTTATCATTCCACTTTAAAGCATCTGTATCGACCTTGTTGATGACATCATCAATACGGTTGTTAATATTTGACATCCCATTATTAATATCACCAAAAGCATCAGCGACATTATGGTGCTCTTTCTCAACAGTCGTACCATCAGCATTGACTTGAACAATCTTAAAAGTAGGATTTGTCCATTTGCCATTCTCATATTTAGCACCGCCACCGAAATAATTAGCAAGCTGGTTATTCATGGAATAAAGTTGGTTGCCCGTAATGGCATCTGTTGAACCTTGAGCAATCTCACCATCCAAAAGATACTTCAATTTGCTCTTTGTTTTCTGCCCATCTTTTTCATGACGTGCCACAAATGCTTCTTCATCATCATCCCACAGTAAAGCATCTTTAGAGAAATCTTCAATTTTCTGATTAAACTCATTGGATACATTCGTTAAGCGTTGATTCACATCTTGAACATTTTTATCAAGACCTGTTAAAGCATCACCAACATTGTAAAAATTAGCCTTACCTACCACACCATCTACAATAGCGGATACAGTATATTTCAGCCCTTTAAAAGCACCGTCAATAAACTTTGCACCACCACCAAAAAACTTTGCAATATCTGCTGATATTTTATTAATCTGACTACCATTGATTGCATCATGAGAATCTTGAGAAAGGCTGCCATCTTTTACGTTATGAAGAGCAACTGGCCCATTACTCTTATTGCCACCCAAAGTTACACTACCGTAATTAACACTATCATCGCCATTCTTATCGTAGAGAACCGCAGCTGCAGTTGCTGTCTCAATATCTTTCGTAATATCCTTTATGCTTTTATCAAGTTGGTCTTTGTTAACAGCTTCATCGCCCTTTTCTGCTGCCTTCACACCAGAAATGGAACGTGCTACCTTAGCATATCCTGCAATATTGATTTCAGTACCAGCTGTTTTCGCACCAATGGTGATAATATTTGTCTCCTTGTCTTGTTGCACAAGACTATTTTCTTTCATTTCAATAATCTTATTATCAATATTTGTGATCGAAGTATTGACACCAGTAAATGCATCAAAAACATTATTATATTTTGTATCCTGAATAAGGAAAGATGGCTCTACACCGTTCAGTACATCTGTACTGCCACCAAAATATTTCGATGTATTTTGAGCAACTGTTTTGAGATCATTGGTAACAGTAGTAACATTTGCATTTGTTTTAAAGAGCTGAGACCCATTTACTGCTTGCGTTGATGTTTGAGAAAGTTCTCCATCTTTCACACCGGAAAGTGTACGATCTATACCATCTTTATTTACAAGGCTAATTTCAGTACCACCGGTTTCCTTACCAACGGTAATAAGACCTGCAGAATCTCCTTCTTGCTTCACAAGATTATTTTTTGTCACATTATTAATCTGATTATAAATATCTGTGATAGAATTATCGACACCCTCAAAAGCATCAGCGACATTATGGTGTTTTTTCTGAGTAATGGTACCATTCGCTTCACGCTGAGAAATTTTGAAAGTAGGCTCTGTCCACTCTCCATTCTCATAACTAGCGTCACCGCCAAAATAATTTGCAATCGTATCGCCCATCACATAAAGTTGGGAACCATTTATTGCATCTGTTGACTCTTCTGAAATATCGCCATCTAAAAGGTTGGTAATCTTACTATCTGTTTTACGTCCGTCTTTTCCATGACGTGCAGAAAATGCTTGTTTACCATCATCCCAAAGTAAAGCATCTTGAGAGAACTTATCAAATTTATTGTCTACATATTGTATATGTTTATTGACATTTTTGATATTGACATCAAGTCCTTCAAGAGCCTTACCAACATTGTCAAAAGTCTTCTGAACAACATTACCATCTGCAGAAACTGTAGATAAATTATACTTTGGACCTACAAAGACGCCATTTTCAAATGCTGCATTCCCACCAAAGAAATTCGCAATATCTCCAGATATCTGATTAATCTGGCTACCATTTATTGCTTCTGTTGAATTTTCTGAAATCTTTCCATTTCTCACACCCGCAATGGTTCGCTCTCCCTCATTACCTGCGATATCAATTTTCGTACCACTTTTTTCCTTACCAATGGTGATAAGTTTCTGCACTTCATCCCATTTAACAAGACTATTTCCTGCTATTTCATTTTTTATTTTGTTCAATTGTGCAACATTCACTGCATCGGTCTCTAAAGTTCCCTCTTCCACCCCTTTAATTTGTTTATTACCAGCATAAATACCCCCAGTAGTCATATTAGGACCACCAGTAATCACGAAGCCATCATCGCTTACATTCGCCTTACCTGCTATTACACGTTTAACTCTGACAATATCATTCAAATCAAACTTTACAGTATTGTCACCGTTTTTGGTAATTTTGATATTCTTACTTTCTTCATTACCATCCTCTGCATTAACACCTACAAACTTTACTGTACTCTCTGCCCCAATATCTGTAGGCTCTTCATCTTCAACAGCAAGTTTCCAACCCGTTTTAATTCCCGCTGTAAAGTCTTTTAACTGCTTATAATTTACAGCATCGGTATCGTCTTCCCCTGCCGCTACTCCTTTAATCTTTTTATTACCAGCATAAATACCTCCAGTAGCCATATGAGGACCACCAGTAATCATGAAACCATCATTATTCATAAAGCTGTTACCGGCAGCAACACTTGTCACTGTAATATCATCAGCTAAATCAAATGTGACATTACGGTTACCATCTCCTACAATCTTGATATTTTGACTATCTTCATTGCCAGCTGCCTCAAAATTTACCGTATCGTTTTGTCCAATAGACATAGGACTTTCACCGTTAACGGTAAGTTGCCAGTGCGTTTTAGAAGCTTCTTGCACAGCTTTCAGCTGTTTATAATTTACAGCATCGGTATCTTTAGTCCCTTCTGCTACTCCTATAATCTGTTTATTGCCAGCATCAATACCATTCTGAGACATGCTAGGGCCATTACCATCAATAAACTTAAAGCCATCACTATTCATAATGCTGTTGCCTGTCGTAACACTCGTGAGTTTAAGAGCATCATTCAAAGAAAATGTAACTTTATTATTATTATCTTTTTCAATTTTGATATTTTTGCTTCCGTCCCCACTCGCAGCCGCAACAAAATCTACTGTACTCCCAGCTTTAACATCTGTCGCATTGTTCCCCTCAACAGAAAGTTTCCAGCCGCCCTCTTTAATTCCTGCTGTAAATTCTTTCAGCTGTTTATAATTTACAGCATCATTATCTTCTTCTCCATCTGCTACATTTGTAATCTTTTCATTGCCAGCATCGATACCATCAATAGTCATCATTGGACCATTCTGAATAATAAAGCCATCATCACTCATAGAGCTTTGACCTGTAGTGACGCTTGTAAGTTTCAGAGTATCACTCAAAGTAAATTCAATTTTATGCTTATTCTCTGTAGTGTTTTTTGCAACCGTTAAATTGTCTTTTCCTTCATCGTTTTTACTTTTCACTGAAAAATCTACGGTATTGCCTGTATGCACATCTGTCGGATCTTTATCGTTAGCAGAAAGTTTCCAGCCTCCCCCCCCTGATATGACATCTCTCATAGCTCTCAGCTGCGCCACGTTTACCGCATCGGTATCTCTACTTCCAGCAGCTACCCCAGTAATTTGTCGTGTTAGGTTACCATTACCAGTACCATCAACTTCACCAACACTAAAAGCCCCTGTTGTACTTACCCATGCCATACCGGTTTCTGTCGTATCACCATTAAGGTAAGGGTCATACCCCTTAACACCTTTGTCTCTATCAGAGACAGAGCCACCACCGATAGCAACACCATCATTAACATGTACCTGTGCATTTGCTCCAATCGCAACGGAATCTTCTGTTTTAGCATATGTATGCGAACCTATAGCAATCGCATTTTCACCCTCCGCTGTTACTTTTCTGTTAGGATCATTTTCTTCAGTTCTGTCAGAGCGCCTGCCCCCTATTGCAATAGAACCTGAAGCTTTAGCTTCAGCATCTGTACCTATAGCAATCGCAAAATTCTTTTCTGCTCTTGCCTTCGTCCCCACAGCAATGCTATTTTCCCCTAATGCAGTTGCAAGCCCTCCAATAGCAACTGTAGATTCTCCCGAAGCCTCTGTTCCAACACCCATAGCAACAGCTGCTTTACCACTTGCAAGTGCAGAAACACCAAAGGCTTGCGCACCCCCTGCCTTTGCTGTCGCACCTGCACCAAAAACGGTTGAATAATTACCCGTTGCAGCAGAACCACAGCCAGTAGCAAAAGAATAAACACCATAAGCCTCAGGCATAGCATTTAGAGTCCCTCTAGAGCCGACTGGTCCCATATAAGTAGCATTGTTGGTCAGAGTCCCATCACCCTGCCAAATAACCTGTTGAGTGGTCGTACCATAAGCATTACGCCCGTTTGTCCCAGTGTAACCATTGATAAATCTGTTATATTGGACTTCTGCAGTTATTCGTTGATTATCAGCAATTCCCTGCTGTTGTTTGCCGCCACGCCCAATAACATTGTCTGCACCACAGAAATCATCATCACCAGCCAACACAACACTACCATGACTACCGTGTGGATATACAACACCACCACCACTTGTACTTAAATTAGCCCCTCCTGTGAATGCAAAGTTGGCAGCAAAAACAGGAGAAACACTCGATAAGAGTGTCGCCATTACCGTACTAAGAGAGACAACTTTAATTAAATTTGGTGTGGAATATTTTTTTTTCATAAGAACCTCCTCCAACAGAGTTCAACATCATTACAACGTGCGAAAACACACACGGCAAAACCCTTGTTTGCGCACTTCAAAAACCAATAAATCAAGACAAAACTCTCCCCCTACGATACCGCCATCTTTACGGCATCGCCCTAAATCTCTGCAACAACATCGAATCTAGAAAAGTCCCCAACCCTTTTAGCTAGAGGGATTCAAGCTAAAAAATCAATAAAAACACAAGACTTTGAAAATATACCGTAATCTCCATTTAAAAATACTGCGGTTTATCTCTTAACAAAATAGTTTCACTAAAGAGCAATTCTACTTTTCAAATAAAGCGCATCAGCAAAATGGCAAGAGTGTAAAAAATAATTTTTTATAAATTTGTAAAAATACTTCTCAATAAAACAGCTGTTCTTATAAACACAAATTTATGATTTTTTTAACTTATAGCACAATGTAATAGATAACGATTATCATGATAATCTCACTCTTTGTTGCGAGATAATCTGTTTCAATATATAATGCATATCTTTGAAAGAAATCTTTTTTAATATAATGATGCACGCTCTGTAAAAAGTTCCAACGTGCTCATCTTGTCCTCTTCATAAAAAGACAAAAGTGCTATAAATGATCTTTCGTTCTTCTCGCGTATATGTCTGTTACCCTTCTATAGGAACAAAACATCGTCATTGTATTTTCACTGTTGTCAGTATCTTTTCCCTCAACCAACAAATATTTCAGGAATGACACTATATTAGCTTCTTTTTGAATCAATTTTGTTTGTATTGCTACCCGTCGTTCTTTTTATGAACTGCTTTATTTTTAATCAGAACAATATATTGATTTATAATGATAGTTTCTCGTTTTTCAGGTTGAATAAAAGACTCGAAGATCGTGAGGTTTTCACATTCCAAACTTGGTTATATAGTAGAAAATCAAAAAAGTTTTATTTTTTAAAAAGGCTGTTCATTCGTATCTTATGAAATTTCTAGATATGCTTTTCAGTTTCGATTTTACGCTTTAAATGTAATTTTAAAAGTGGCAAAGTGGCTTCGACTTCTTCCATATCATTGAGGTTTTGAATAAGCTCTTGCAATCTTCCATAAAGCTCTGCTGCTAATTCCGCAACATCTTCAGGAGAAAGATCTATTTTTGCATCATGATAGGTCGTATAAACTAAATGTCCTAGCTTTTTCATCAGCCCAGCAGGTATCGCTTGCGGTTTAAAACCAGCTGCTTTCGCCTTTGCCATATCTGAAAACATCTCGCCATTGCCCGTCACAAGCCAATCTAAGGAAATACCACAAATTTCTTGATATTTGGAGAGCGCAGAGGCTGTAGGCTCACTTATACCAGTTTCATAAGTTCCTACAGAGCCAGCAGTGATACCAAGATGTGCAGCAAACTGCTTACGCTCTGTAAAACCAAGAGCGTGACGCACTTCACGAAAACGTTTTGCCAACTCAGTTTTAGGTTTTGCTTCCGGACGAGCCAAAAAACACTCCAAAATCAATATAATTGTTGACTAAATAATTATATTGATTTATATCTATTATTACTGCTCCTTAAAAAGAGCAGTTATCACATACATAACCCCACAAAAACAGATGTCACAGCATCCGTTTAAGCAGGAGCGAAAATTATGACAATTACACAAAAAATGCAATCGCCGTGGTATTTTACTGAACTGCGCCCCTGTAATATAACCTTGGAAAAACTCAAGCCTATCCGAGGCTATTTTCCAGAGTCAAAAACATTTGGACACAGCCCAATGAAAAAGCTAAATGCGCCACTGCCAACTCTATCAGTTTGCATGCCAAGCCAATTCTTGCCAACTGCTTTCTCACAAGTCGCAGTCATATTCTTCCAAAAGCAAAAAGCCTAATACGATTCTCTTCATTCCATGCTGTGCAATATACCACTGAAATCTTATTACAAAAATATGCAAATTCATTTCCCATAGGTTTTTATAAGGTAAAAAGTTTATCAATGTCTAAAAATCAATATAAAATAGGCAAAATAATTGGTATTCTACAAAAAATGAGATTATCACTCGTTATTAAAAAGTTAGACGTTTACAAACCCTGTTTGCTTATTTTATATATTAATGACACTGAGTTAGCTGTAATTGGCAATAGAGATTTCAGGGTGTTTGGTTTATCGTCAGAATACTCTTCCTCTACGCACATTAAAAGCCTTTTGGCAGTGTATTTTAAATGCTATAAGTTCTATAGTAAACACATTGCCATCCATATTTACAATTGGGCGCTTCAAAAACTTGGAGTAATAAAATCTTTAATAGGCATTGATTTAAAAGCGCGTATTTTGCAGAAAATTGACAAAACCATGAGGTTCGTATACATGGCAATTTTAAGTGATGATAGTGGAGTGATACTTAAAAAAGCTGCATGGAAACCCGCAACGTTGAGGAATTAAGCATGACCTCTTTATGCGATAAAGAATTATCTGATACACTGGTTGGTCTTTATGACGACTATCAACGCGGTTTCGACATTGGAGAAGAGCTTAAATTGTGCGTGGATTTGGCGTTATCTCTTGAATTGGAACTCAGTATTCATCGTTTAAGTGAAACAGATGCTGTTTTAAAAAAAGAGATTGTGCAAACCTTGCATCGTCGTAGAAATACCCATTCCAATGAAGATGAAATTGATACAATTTTTCATATGGATTTTGAAAAACAAAAATAATACAACACTCTCCCCATATGATACGATATTACCTCATTGCTTTACTTTCTACTACGCTTAAACAAAAAACTTTCAAGAAGATTTAAAGTGTTACGTTTTCGTCTTCTTAACAACAGTGAGATGAATTAAAGAAACGCATCAATTCTTTTAGATCATTATCAAAAAATAGAGAGTATTCTCTAGAATACATCAATTTATGCTTTGTTCATTAAGCACCAACTTTTACATTTTCTCAACTCTCCTTTAAAAGCAAAATATGAAATGTGCTGCAGCGTAAATGTTTATAAAATAGCGTATATTGACCACTCTTAAACGTAATTTATTGTTTTTCATGTCTATAAAACAGCACTATGAGTATTCCAACAAACGCAACAATGCTTTGAAAAAAATATATCGATTGAGGTGATATGCTACTGTTATCGCTTGCCATAATGAGGTAGACTCCGAGGATCAAGCATCCAGAGATACCATTAAAACTTGCCTGCAATCTTCCTTGGTATTCAGGATCACAAGAGAGTTGTGATAAAGAAATCGAAAGAGCCCAACTCGAAAGTCCAAATCCAATCATAAAGTAAACAGGAAAAACAACAAAATTGTGTGTATTAACAGATAGAATAGCGAGGCCAATAGCCATAAAAGCTAATAAAATGGCTAATGTTTTCCTGATAGATAAAACTTTACAAAGAAGTGGTGAAAAAAACGCACCTGTCAATACGCCCATAGAATAAAGCACCTCAAATATTGCAAAGATACTGCTATCTGCATGTAAAACCTCTTGTATATAAGGAACGAGAATAACAGGAATGGTCATCAAAAGAGTCATAATAATCATCTGGCTTATATAAGGTACAAAAAGAGCCGGATTCTGTTTAAAATAATGAAGGGATGCTGTATAATTTTCCCACCAATTTTGCTGGTTTTGATTTTTAGATCTTCGGTTTTTAGGTACCTTCATTGCAAAATTAAATAAACCAGCAATGATAAAGAATATACCACCTATTAGAAGAGTTCCTTTTGTTCCTGCATAGGACAGTATAAATCCACTTAAGCCCATACCTACGATAGTGCCAAGTTCATAAACCATATCGATGGTCGCATTTGCATTGATGAGCTGTTCCTTCAGCACAATACTTTGAATTAAAGAAATAGCTGATGGCATATAAAAAGGGATAAAAATACCCAAAAGAGCAGATAAGACCATCAATTCAATTTCTATACCAAAATGCCAAAGCATTACCCAGCTTACAATTACCAAACCTCTCACAAGATTTGAAATAATAATCTGCGTTTTACGATTATATTTATCTGCCAATATGCCAAAAATAGGCGCAAAAATAATGCCAGGCGTCCAAAGAAAAAGCATCATCAACGCTACACCACGGATTGAGCCCGTCTGATTGTAAGCGAGCCATGACAATGTAATATAATTTAGTCCACTTCCAAATGTAGCAAATAAGCCGCTCAAAGTAAAATAGAGAAAAGTTCTATTTTCAAATAAAGCAATGCGTTCCTTCAAATTTGAAGTGAACATAAATTATCCTCTAAAATGAATACCAGTCGATATGCATGATACATCCTGTTTAAAAACAGGCATTCTTACAATTTTCATTTTAGATCATTAAATTTAAGAAAGCAAAATTTCTTTTTTGAGGCTTTTATAATCTTTGTGCTGTTTTATGATTAATTCCTCTATGAAAACGGAACATTTATGGACAAAAACAAAATTAATATTTTATGTGCGTTTTATTCAGAAGCTACACCTTTATACATATGTGAAACAATTTTACGGTATAGAAGCTTCACTCACATTATTGTCCTTATTATTCCGTGCACTAAAATATGCTCGAGTATATTCCTCCATGTCGTTCTTCTATCACCACACTTCGTCTCTAAAAGAATAAACATACTATTATCCTCACAATAAATATTGCTAACTTTTCTACTCCCCTTCTCTAAATATTTTAAAACAAGCTCATTACAGTTAGTTTTCTAATTAAAATATATAACGTGATATTTTTCCTGAGCAGTTAAATTATTGCAATCATATCTCTAAAGTTTCAGATTTAGAGTACGAATACATAAAGGAGGATCTATCGTGGATAAATTGATTAATAAATGATTTTATTCATAATCAAAAACAAACTTCATCTATATGATGTCGTATTTGATGATGAATTAAAGAAACAGAAGCAGTTCCATCAATTGTTATAAACCGCTCATCTATTTCTGATAAAACTTTGTATACTTTGTAAACTTTTTCAATAAAAGAGAGTTTTTCTTCGTATTTTAAGTTTAAACCATCCCTTTTCTGCAACCGCTCTAGTATAGTAGTGGGCGGTAAATGAAGATAAAATGTAATATGAGGTCTTGGAATAGATTGATTTAATTTAACTACACTTTCAACAGAAAGCTCTCGAGCATAAAAATAAGCAAGACTAGAATAAACATATCGATGCTAATTAATAAATTTTGCGATGACGTGAAGTAAGGTTCAATAATTTCAAGCGTATGTTTGCGTCTATCTGTCGCTGATAAAAGTAACGGATCAATTGCTTTTCCATTATCTAAGTAATCTCTAATTTCTGGATTATTTCTATTCCAATAACTGGGTTGAAAAGTTTGTATTATATGTTTTTCTATTGAGTAATGGCGAGCGATTTCTTTTGTTTGTGTTGTCTTACCACTCCCATCAAATCCACATAAGACAATAAAAGAACCAAAAAATTTCTTTGGAGACCCCATGGAATTATAAACTTTTTTATCAAGATACATTTTGTCTATATACTTTCCATAAGTTAAATTGTTTTATGTCTGAAATCTCTTAATGTTTAATAAGGTGTTTTTTAACTCGTCTCTAAACAGAAAAACACAATACTCCCGCATTTTGTATAACTTTATGATAAATGGTAGTATATAGACTTAGTTTTAAGATAAGGTTATATTTTAGACAACTTAAAATGAGATTAAGTATTTGTAAAAAATATATTTTTTTGTTCACACTCCATAACCTGCCATTTTTTGACGAATTCTAGTAGAGTTTCTGAGGATTACTCCTATAGCGTCGTGTAAGTGTATAGAAATGAGTTCGATCTCAGTATATTATTGTCCCTTAAGAGCTGCTACTAGATTGCGCTCCATAGGAAGCTAATGAAATCAACTCTATCTTTTCTCAAACCACTGCCCTCGCTATAAGCATTTGATATCCGATCCCGTCAAAAAGCAGCAGAGCAATTCTTGGAAAACATCGCTGAGATATTGAAATATGCCTTGCAAAAGCGTTTAAATCAAATGTTTCACTATATTTTTCGGTATATTCATAAACTGAAATTAAGAATATTATAATAAGACCTCAAACAACGACGACGCCCAAATCAGCCGTAATAAAGCCTCCTAAAACTGAACCAATAATACCTCTCTATCAGACAGACTACTATGTAAAGGCTTTAATACAATACCTTAGCGCTAATGCCATAAATGTTTCTGATAGATAACGAAGTTTATTGTCACAACAACATCTAACAACGGTCAATAGAAAAACCTCAACCTTGAGTATAAATAAAATCAACTTGAAAGCGCAAAATATATCTCTAGGACATAGTTATATTCGTTATCTGGCTTTCCCCTTATTGGCAAGCCTCCCGCAACAGACGCAGTAAAAATACCAGCCTCTATCGCTATTCATTCTCCTGAATAATAAGCTATCACTACCATAAACATCAGCGTTCAAATGTTCCCTACCAAAAAACTTGACATGCCCAGTAATATGTGTGTGTGTATTTATTATTTGTAAACATGTGTGCTGATTTATAATACTGTGTGTTTTTAAGAGATTCTGAAATGGGGGGGGATAATGTGCACAAACAACTGATGTTTCGGTTTTATGGGCTTGTTGTCCTGCTGTATCTTTCTGATATGGTTTTATTTTTAAGTAATCTTTGGAATGCTTATCGCATAACATCCTCATCGGTTTTCCTAGGCGTAACCATGGCTTTGGGCACCCTTATGCCCTATCTTTTGAAAAAAAGCGGTCTTGTGCACATTAAAGCCTCACTGCGGTTGGTCGATTTATACAAAAGGCGAATCATTATCTATAGCCTTCTTTTATTGATTGCACTTTTCCATTACGCTGATTCCCCCTTTGGTTTTATCGTTGTCTCTATCTCTATCGGCTATCTCTCTTTGATTACCTTAAGCACTCTCGAGACTTATAATACTAAACTAGCACTTAGTGGTTATATTAGCGCCCAAAAGGCTTCCCGCATTATGCAAACAGTGGTGCAAATTGGCGCATTTTTGGGAGCAGCACTGAGTGGTTATCTCTTAGAAGCGACCAGCCCTCGAGGGGCAGCAGCTGAAATCGGTTATAATGGTTTGATTGTGACACTTTGTGTGTTTGACATCATTATAAGCCTTATAGCCGGATATATTATCTTTTGCGATGAATATAACGCCACAGATACCACAACACTTGCAACTGGTAAGAAGCCAGCGCCTACACCGCAAGCGGATGAGCTCTCTCGTGAACTTAAACTTTTATGCGTCTGCATAGGACTTATTGGCTTTCATATTTGCGCTTATAATACGCTGGCAACTATTCTTTTTCAGAGTGTGAAAAATTTTGGTTCTGAATATTATGGGCTTTGCAGTGCGGTTGCGGGCGTGGGCGCTTTTTTAGCTGCTTTTATCAAAATCCCTCGTTTTGAATTTATTCTCCCAGCCCTTATGTTGAGCATGGCTGATCTTATTTTTAGCACCACACAATCACCCTATTTGGCTGTGGTCTTTTGCTTTTTTATTGGCTTTTCAATGAATACCATGCGAATTAATGCCCGCAAACATACGATTGAAGCAACCAAAACAGAGGCTCAAGCAGAGCTGGTGGGAAGCTATAGCGGTATGCTTTATACTCTCTCCCAATCGGCAGGTTATGTCATCCTTGGTCTTCTTACAAGCTCTGCCCTTATGGGTCCTCAAGCAGCTGTTTATCTTCTGCCCCTTATAGGGCTAATAATCTTTATTTATGTTCTTTTCCTTTTATCACAGCGGAACAAAGTATGAGAAAACCTATTCTTATTGTCGACCCTTTCTCCACGGGTGCCCTCTATGGCCCTGCTTTGCAAAAATTAGGCTATGCTTGTTATGGTGTTGTCTCTCAAGCAGCTCCTTTTTCACACTTTATGCTTTCTTATCAGGGAAAGGGCATGGCAGAAGCGAAGCTTCATAGTGTAGATGAGATAAAGAAATGCTTTCCTATTGGCACGATAGAGGCTGTAATAGCGGGTGCCGAAAGAGGTATCTATTGTGCAGAGCAATTGGCGGCTTATTATGGTTGTCTTGGGAATAACCCCTTGACTACCGATTGGCGACGGAAAAAAGCAGCGATGCAAAAACGTCTTTGTGAAAATGGTTTATCTTACATCCGATCAAAAATTCTTACAAAAAACGATTGTACTCTCGATGGTTTTGAAAGCCACAGCGGCTATGTGGTAAAGCCAAATGATTCTGCAGGGAGTGATGGTGTTTTGTTTTTCTCTAATCTTGAGGAAGTAGTAACGTGGACCTCTGAAATCGACTGGAAGAAAAAAAATATTTTTGGCGCACCTAACGAGGCCTATTTGCTCCAAGAAAGATTGGAGGGAGAAGAATACATCGTCGATGCCGTTGTAAATGGAGAGGCTATAAAGGTATGTGCTTTATCGCGATATAAAAAAGGTATTCATAATGGAAGTGCTTTTGTTTATGAATCGCTTGATGTGCTTGATGCTCAAGATCCCTCTTATGCCCCTCTTATCTCTTATGCAAAACAATGCATTCGCGCACTGGGGATTGAATATGGACCTGCGCATATGGAAATCATGCAAACAGCTCGTGGTCCAGTGATGATCGAAGTAGGAGCCCGCCTCCACGGAGGAATTGCACCCACCTTGTTCGCGCATTGCTATGAAGATGGTTTACTTGAAAGCTCCGTTAACCTTATTGCAGGCGTGTTTTCGCAAACCCCAAGTCGCTTTAAGAAAAAAGGGCGTATTATCTTCCTTATCAACGAGATCGACGGTCATATTATAAAAGATGTTAACGTATGGCGGCAAAAGCTTCATTCTTGGGAAAATGTGGTTCATTTTACGCTCTTTTTTAAAGAAAACGAGCCCCTCCCCCTAACCATCGATTTAAATACCTGCCCAGCTATTATAGCAATTTGGGGACACAGTGATGATGAATTATCAGCTTTGGAGAGGATCATTCGTAGCAATTTCTTATAAAATATAGCAATTGGGAAGAAAAAATGGATTCAGAAGCGCAAATAATTGAAAATATAGACAAATATTAAAAATGGGAGCAAGTCATTTTTAAAGAATTCAATGCAACCATGAATAACACAATTAGGCCTTTTCTGCCTATTCAGTGTAAATGGATACTCAAAAAATATGCTTAGATTTGGGTTCTACAACAAGCTGACTTCAAAAAATATAATGAAAGACCTGATAACTTATTGCGATAATTATAAAAGTTTTGGAAAGAACACATCTTTTGTTGCATTCGAGGAGCCTGCCCCCATACAAAGTATCGAATTTTATAGAGAAAAATTCTGGTCTACACTTAAAAATTTGCGAGCTTTTGACAACCGAGAGTGACCTAAGCATATACAAAAAAAATATGTACAATCATCTATGAGAGTTCTGCTTTCATGGCGAACCTATGTTTATAGCTTGCAATACCCCATCCCATATAAACAGAATAAGTAGGAGAAGTTCTACATTTATGTTAACTTTCCAGCCTAGGTGGGTTTTTTCTGATCTGCTCGATACAGAACAAAAAGCAAAAAATGCATTCTCCGCTGTAACAAAAAGACTTGAACCTTTTGATATTATAACAAAATCTCCTTTTTTAGGAAAATATGGCGAACCCCAAAATAGAGAATGGACGCAATACTTCCTGCAAGATAATAATATTAAATCCCCACCTTGCCCATATCATATAATGGAGCACGATAATGACTAAATTTTCTAAAATTAAATTAAATAAAAATATCTATGATATATTCAAAATGATGCTTCCAGAGCAAGGATCAATAGAGATACAAAGAGATTTTCCAAAAAAAATACACGATTGGCATATTCACCAGGTCGATGAAACTCTCTTAATTATAGAGGGAGAGTTAGATTTTTTCTATAGCGAAAAACATATAACCTGTACACCAGGAGATATTATACATCTACCTGCCAATACAAGGCACAAATCAATTGCAGCAGATGTAGGATGCATATATGCAATTGCTACAGAAAATCTCACTATTGGAGATATTAGAGATGGGTAACCGCACGCTCTTTAATGGATTCTTTCTCATACAGGATTTTATTCTTTTACTCCTGCTTCCCATAATGCGCCCATAGATTCTGCGGAAAATAAGGCTATGAAGTTTACGGCCCCTACCCCAAACAAACGTACAAACTTTTCAGAAACCGCATTTTACAGCACAAAATAGAACGTTATTCTTTAGGAAAAAAAATGGATCAAGCTTAACCGGTTAAACAACAAGAAAATAATTTTGTTTACGGCTTTATTATCGAGCATTCACGGATGGATTCCGGTATTATCTCTATCTGGAACTCCCTACAAGCATGAAGCAGAAAAGCTATCAAGCATATTTAGTATACCTAATGACAACTGTTATTACCATGCGTGATGGCTCTAAAATGTAGATGGATTTGAACTTTTAAATAATTTTTTTAACTCTTGCATCACTTTATTTTCCTACTTCTTAAATAATATTCAATAACTTAAGTAAAATAAATATTTTGGTTTTGGTGTGTTGTTAATCTAAAGCATCTGAAGAGAATATATTAAAGAATTAAAATATTTACATGTCGAGATTGAAGCAGCCCTCTTTTACCAAAAGAAAAACTATTATAACATAGGCGAATTTAGCTATTAATCTTTTGTTGCAAACAAGTGGAAAAAAATACTGAATATAGAAAAAATTGCATAAGAACCTTTAACAAAAAGGATTAAAATTTATAGAGAGTTACAAGGTATAAAATAAAATTTGTTCTATCTGCGCTGCAATTTTTTCTGGTTAATTTATTCTACCGATATCATTAAGGCTTTCTTCTAATGACATTGTCTATCATTAGAGGGAGATATGTGATTGTTTTTCGAATTGTGACAGCACACAAATTTCGTGATTTATGTTGCCCATTAGAAAATGTTGGTTCGTTGAGTAAGTTAAAAAAATACATAGAATTCCGTATAATGAAGTGTGTATGTATAAAACTTCTCAGGATGATCGTGTTAATAGCAATGTTGAAGGAGTGCCTTTTTGGGAAAGATTGTACAGCAATTACGAGTATCTCTAGGAAGAAAAGCGCTGATTTTTAGAACAGAGAGAAACATTGATTATAACAGTTTATTAGGCTAAACGCAGAATATTCTCCTAATAATGGATGGTTAAATTATAACGGGATAGTTTTTTGATAATCATAAAGAAAAAGGTAGAGAGCGTGTTTCTTTTAGTTAAGAAAGAGTATTGCTCATTTTTCTTTCTAAAAATAAACAAATTCAAAGATAATTTTTTGTTCTTGTAGTGGTGAGAAAATAATTGTCGAAGTCAGTGAAGGGGAGATTCCAATAGATTGTTACAAAGTTTAATAAAAGTTGGAATACTTAAAAATTCTTAGTTCCTATGATGATTTAAGAATACCAGATTAGGATACGGAGAATTCAAGAGCTCAAAACTTTGTGATAATATTGGTTTAGAATTACATCTTGTTCATTCAGACGAGATGAGCCAATTATTATATGTCACAGAGACATATGGGTGGAAAATTTTAAAAAAGCTTATCCAGAATCTGACTTAAAGGTTATTGGAACTTTAGTAGTAAGATTGGCTTGGTCTCATGTCTCTCAAAAATTAGCAACCAATCTTGTTGTGACTAGACTAAATTTGGAAGATCTTCTCACTGAGCGTTTTTATAATATTATGAAATGATAAAAATATTAATATTTCTTCTTGTCCCGGACACGAAGCCGGTGCTATTTGTATTTATTATCCGTTGCACCATTGTCCGAAATATATTTTAAGTGGTTGTCACTTGAAATATGCCTTGGAAAATTATTTGGCAAGAGAGCATACCTATATGTATTGGAAAGTAATTTCCTATTATTTATCTCAATCTATGGGTACAACGTTGCCAAGTATAGAATTCATGCTGACAGATGACTTTCAAAAAATAAGTGCCTATAACGCATTTGAACTAAACTTTTATGAAAAACTGGAATTTAGTACCGAACCATATTCGACAATGGAGAAAATCATAAAATGGCTTGAGTCTCTGTTTAAAAGGAAAGAGGCTATTGCGTAATTCTGTTTTTCTTATGATTGTGATTAGTTGTTTGACGAGTTTTTGTGCTAGTGGTGTATTATCTATTGGCCTTTCTTTGTTACAATTCCAAGATACAACGGGAGAAGCGTCTGCTACTTTAAATGTCGTTAATTTAATCGCAATTGGAATTGCTGGCTTATGTTTGGGAAACGTGTTGGCGCACTATCAAGTGCTTTATAATTGGGTTTTATAGTCAAATTACTTGCGCTTGTTTATTGTCTTTCTTATTATTTATGAACAATCCAGTACTTATTTTATTTGTATTTTTTTTACTTGCTCTCTTGATGGGGGCTGATAACCCAAATAACAATAGTGCCTTGAATCAGCTGGTTCCAGCTCCCAAACAAAAAGCTGGAATTTTTGCATTTTACACTAGTTGCTGTCAGTTTTTTGTTATTATATCCCCATTGCTTATATATTTTATAATTGCGCATTTGGGGCACAAAATAGCTATAGCCTTTATTGTATTTATCTATCTTTTGAATGCCTGCTTATGGTTTCGTATAAAGTCTATACAACAACTAAACAGAGCAAAAGAGCTATTAAAAAAGCCATCTCAAAAAGCTTATGGAGTTGGGTTCAGGTGCCTTTGGCGGATTTCTGCGTTGCGTTTTTTAACGATTAATCGTATTTTGAATAATTCTCTCTATACGGGGCCTATTGTTTTATTGCCACTTGTGCTTGCTTCTATAACATCAGATAATATAAAATTTACAGCTATTCAAAATTCTATTTTTGCTTTGTCAGCACTGGGTTTTGTGATCAATGGTCTTATCTCATCTTATTATTTACAGAAATTTCCATCTTTAATTCGTTTTTTTGTATGGGGGGCACCGGCTTTTGCCGTGATCGCAATCTCTTTTGTTTTATATTTAAATTTTACTCAATATTCCCTTTATATTATGGGGTTTTTATTAGGTATTGGGCAATTTTATTTTAGGATATCGGGAATAACAATTGGACAAGCTATCACACCTAATGAAAATTTAGCCGAGGTGATTTTGGCAGGCGATGCCAGTGTACGCATCATAACAGCTTTATTCTCTATTGTGCTTTTATATGCAGGAAAATTTTTTTCATTTTCTATATTATACGTCCTATGTGTATTTATAGGCTTTTGCGCCCCTTTATTTATTTTGCACGGACTATCTATTTACATACAAAGCTTAAAGATAAAAGAAAGCGCCGCATGAATGATATTCAATTATTATATTACGTCAGCCTTTTTTTGATTATCGTATAGATAAAAATTTTGTACAAATATTCATGACATTAATTTTAAATAAGCACATTGCGTGAGAAAAGCTGAGGTGTTTGTTACCTCTCATGTGGATAGCCCGTTAAGCAACGAAATTGCAAATAGCACTATGATCACCATTAATTCTAAAAGCTCTACCAGAAGTTAGTGATAATGGCAAAAATCCTTTAATGATATTTGAAGAGATCGTTTATGCTAGATCAGGTTATCTCAAGATCGAGAGGAGAGGAGCTTAAAAAGTGTAAAATTCATGGAAATTCAACAGCAATTTCTAGGTGTACATAATGACAGGCATAGATTGGCGCGAACTGGTCAATTGCAACAGCAAAAAATCCTGCAAATGCTGAGCTTTTTAAACTATGTCATATCAAGCATATGAAAGTTCGTTTTAAATTAATGGCGGAGAGAGAGGGATTCGAACCCTCGATATGGTTTCCCATATACACGCGTTCCAGGCGTGCGCCTTCAACCACTCGGCCACCTCTCCAGAAGTTTGCACTATACCCAGAAAGAAATAACGTGCAAGTCTAAACTATACATTCAAAACCCAAAAAATAAATTCATTTATTAAAGTAAGAGCTTATATCTGTTGAATAACAAGCACATCCCTTCTTTTTAGGAAAAAACTTTTTTCGTGGATAGGTTTGTAGAATACAATAATGGGAATAAAAAGATTGTCACCAGTTATAAATTTTCATACTCATTTACGCACTTTCTGCTTCACAAAAAAATACTTCTCTTAAAATTGGCATACAGTCCATGGTTTTGCATAACCAAATAATTAAATATCTCTCACTTAACACCATTGATTACCCTAATAATAAATAGAATAATAACGATATGAACTTCTTATATATATAATATTAAAATTGTTTATTCAGATAATAAATTTCATTTCAATAAAAATCGTTTTCAACCTTCTTCTTGCCTCCAAGGATGAAAATACTTAATCACTGTAACTTTGATTACAAACAACTCTCTCTTGAAATGAGATCTACCTGCTAATCACTTTTATGTTTCAGATAATATATAAATATTGATTTATAATAATAAATTATCGTTTATACGTCATAAGCGGGGATGGTATGTGGAGGAAGAACATTTTAAGAGAGGATAAGTGCCTCTTATGTATTTTTTCAAATAGCACGAATTCTTGCAACATTGAGGGCTGTAAAATAGTGTGATGGTGTCAGTTTCCTCTTTCATAGGATTACAGAATAAGCCCTACTCTAAATCCTCTATTCAATTTCACACTTCTATATTTAGTTGATACTAAAGAAAATAAAATTCAGACAAAAAAAACCTTTGCATTTTTAATTTAATATGTATGAATATATCTTATTTTCTGAAATGAAAAAATAGTCATTTTGGTCAAATACAAAATCATAAAAATGCAAACCTGTTTTCATTTTTACCATATGCTTTTAAATTCAGCTTTACAGTTTTCAAAATATCTAAAGTAATCTCTATTATTTAAAAGAGATTACGTATTACTTCATACTTTTGATTATCGCATTCTTTAAGTGGGATATGGTCTCATAACAAAACAGAATACTCTAAAAATACTATTTTCTTTCTCATCCACACGTTTGTTAAAAAACATCTCTTAAAGCTTGTCACATCTACCTCATACGGTGTCTATGAATGGTATAAAATCTATTGGATAGCATCATCTTTCCTTAAATAAAAAGTAAAAGCCAAGTACCATCACGCTATTTATCACCTAATATTACAACATCCATTGCGATTTGAGAGAATGCATAAAAGGCATTTATTCTTTCTTAGAGTGTTTTTATCCATACATTACTCCTCTTTGTAATGTATAAAAGAATAATTTTTATTAATTTAATATAGAGAAATTTAAAACGAGAAAACCCTACAATATTTAAGGCTCTCATTATGTAACACGATAAATTACCATTACAAATTAATATGCTGCTTATAATTGTCCTAAAGGATAATGTTTTACAACACTAAAGATCTGATTAGTCTGAAAAATGAGCTCGTTTTTTCCCCTTAATGTTCTTTATCACCTTATATCCTTGCTTAGAGCACGTACAGCTCGTGCAGTTTCACATTGTAATGCTTTTTGTGCTAAAATTTTCATATCTTCAAAACTATGAGTCTGTAAACACGCCTTTACTGGAGAAATATCGCAAGATATCATAGAAAGCTCATTAATTCCCAATCCAGTCAAAATCATTGCACCAAAAGGATCTCCAGCCATACCACCACATACACTAACCCAACACTTATTTTGTGCAGCTCCCTGAATAGTCTGATAAATCATACGCAAAACTGCTGGATCAAGGCTATCAGCTTCAGACACAAGGTACGGATTTTGCCGATCAACAGCCATTGTATACTGTGTTAGGTCATTGGTTCCAATTGAAAAAAAATCAACATGGGCGCTTAATACATCTGCCATAATGGCCGCTGCTGGAACTTCGATCATAATACCAAGTTTTAATTTTGGTGCATCGATATCGTTGCGGATTTCCTCTGCAATCTTTTTTATAGCGACAATCTCTGAAACAGACATGACCATCGGAAACACAATCCATAGATCTCCGCCCTCTTTTGCTGCTCGATATAAAGCACGTAATTGAGGCACCAAAAGATCACGTCGACGTAACAAAAGCCGCGTTCCTCGAACACCTAAAAAAGGATTGTCCTCTTTAGATAAATGTAAATGCGTAACCTGTTTATCCCCACCAATATCAAGTGCACGAATAATTAATGGCTTATCTCCTACAGCTGTAATCATCGTCCGATATATATTAAATTGTAGCTCTTCATCCGGAATATGTGGATTCTCTAAAAACAAAAATTCCGTGCGCATGAGTCCAACACCTTCAGCCCCCAAATCAAGCGCAACAGGAACCTGATTTGCGTAGTTGACATTGGCCATGATACGAATTCTTTGACCATCTATCGTTTGCGCTGGTAATCTACACGCACTTATTTCACTGACACGTTTTTGCGCAACAGTATCAATATGCCTTTGAGCATCTTCAACGTCTTCAAGCGTAGGATCAAGGTAAATAAACCCGTTATCGCCATCAATAATAGCCTGAATATCAGACTGAATCGCTAAAATATCATCACCTGTAGCAACAACCATTGGAATACCAAGAGTACGAGCCAAAATAGCTGTATGAGATAATGGACCTCCCCATGCTGTTGCTAATCCTTTTACCCTTGTACAATCAAGTTGTGCTACATCAGAAGGAGAAAGGTCATTTGTAACCAGAATTACACCATGTGGAATATCATTTAAAAAGAACGATCTATAGGATGGATTGATTTCACCTAAAACACGTCGACCAACATCAACTAAATTAACAGCACGTGCTGCTAACAAAGGATTATCTACCTTAAAAAACATATCTGAAAATTGACGAACCGCTCTATCCCAAGACCAAGCGACACCATGACCTTCCGCTATAAAACGACAAGCTTGAGCTATTAAATTTTCATCGTCAAGCAAAACCATTTGCGCAGAAAAAATTGCAGCAGAATCTGCTCCCATACGCACTGTAATATCAGAAATTACAGATGCCATTTTATGTTTTGTTTTTGTAAGAGCATTTTCAAGACATGCTGCACCAGCTGCAAAATCAATTGGCTGGTCTATTATGGAAATATCATTTTGCCTTAAAACAAAAATCTTACCAAATGCTAATCCTGAACTCGCTCCAACACCAGAAATGCCTTTTTGCATAGAGCGTGGATACCAACCATGAAAAGCCTTTGTTTGAGATTCCATTGCTCTCATCAGGCATTTTTCACTAATACTCACTTTTTTTGCAATAGCAATGGCATCATTGAGAAGTTGTGCTCCTTCTGAAGCATCTGTAGAAAAAATCAGAACATCACCGTTTTTTGCTCCTAATTGCAATAAACCAACCAAATTTTTCATTTCAACGGTATATTGACCATGGCGAACTCTGATGGAACTTTGAGCCTTTTTCGCAAAATCAACCCAAAGAGAAGCTGGTCGTGCATGAAGACCACTTGGATAATCTAAAGTCCATTCCTGACACACAGAAAGGTCACCAATAAAAGTTTTTTCTATCTTCATATTTTGGTCAAACAAAGTTGTAACAATTTGTTGTTTGTCCATAGTGGTTGCAAGTACTTCAAGCTGTTTTTTATCAAATAAAAGAGACGTCAATTTTTTACAAATTTCTCTATAGCGATCTGGACACGCTGCAATGGCAATAACCAAATATGCTTTCTTGCCATCCTGCCACTCAACACCAGCAGGAACCTGTATAACAGCAACAGCATCCTTGATAATTAAATCACGATTTTCAGCCATACCATGAGGAATGGCTATACCATTTCCAAGCCAAGTATTGGTTGTTTCTTCACGTGCAAGCATGCTTGCCAGATAACACTTATCAACTGCACCAACCTGCACAAGCAATTCAGCAGCAGCATAAATTGCATCATTTTTATGATCAAAAGCAGCTGCAAGTTGTACAGATCTTATAGACAAGATTTCACCATCAGCAAAATCTACATTCATTGCTTCTGCTTTCTCATATCTCATCATGAATTCAAATTGCCTCACATTTGAACACCAATATCTCTGACACATTCCTTTTCAAAGCTGCATTTCCCAAAATACAAGCTATAAATACCACCACAGCTTTATTTATATTTTACGGAATATAGCTAAGTGAGGTGCTTAAATACCTCAATATAACCGATAAAACAATTGGATATTATTATCTAGCGAAGTGCTTAAAACCATTATAAGCAAATCTGCCTCTTACTCTTTTACTTTACAAAGACAAAACCCCATTTTCTACATAACCAATCACCTGAAAAACTATGTTTTCGAAACGCTCTCATTATCCTAAGTTATTCAACATAACTTTTCATTATTTTTCCTACAAGAAAGCATCCTTCCCAATCATCCGTAACTTCAGCTAATATTTTGATTGATTCCACAAAGTTTATTTAACCTATTATCCCTCTTTATAAATTCATTACATAATTACAAATTGCTCCATGCAACTTATCATCTTTAAAATTCCGTGCTGCCCATCTTATGATATCAAACCCTCGATATATAATATTTATATATTTTAAGCTACACCTTTACTTCAATCAATATCGCAAATACACAATACTCTCTGTCGCACATTTGCAAAGTACGAACATCCCCCCAAGCACCATCATCAATTACTAAAATAAAGAAAAACTCTACAAATAAGATAAATAAAGTAAAAAATGAAAAGCAATTATTGCCTTAGCTCTAGCTCTTATGCTTATTTATTTTCAACAATACACAATAATAGTGAAATCAGAAAAAATATTCTTGAAGGGCGCTGATTGCACGTTGGTTATTTTTATATCTTTAAACACCGTCCTCCTTAAAAATATAATTTCACTCTTGATTTACCGAAAATTCCTTAATGCACGTCACTTTCAAAGTAGTTTTGGCTGCCTTCTTATGGATTTTTTATCCCTATGTCTTTTTAAATGAATAGCCACACCTATCCACACTACCACCTAAAAACAGTATGACAACTCATCAATACCACAATGCCGATAAAAAGACCCATCTTTATCAAAATGATTACATAAAGAATGCTCTCATTAAATTTCTCATAATTTTCTGAAAACAAACTGCTTCTCTTATAAGAAATCACTAGACACTTCTTCATGCATAAAAAGAAAGTCTCTCTCACTATTATTATACAGAAATTTATCAACAAATTCTATCATAATATCAATATGTTCAGGACTAAATACTAACATAACATCGCACAAACTTTTTCCCTCATTGAGAAAAGCCATTTCCTCAATTCTACCTTTTTCGTATATCTTCTACATTTATTATAGTACCAACGCAAAAAGGGAAAGATAAGACTCTATCTTTCCCTTTTAATACTTATAAAACCACAACTATAATTCAATGAAATCCTGTTGATTGCTAGAGAGTGTTACAGATTACTCTGCTGCCTCCAGCATAGGAATGACTGAAACGTAGGAACGATTACCCGCTTTGCGTTGAAAAGAAACCTTTCCATTTGATAATGCAAAAAGCGTATGATCTTTTCCAATACCAACATTGTTACCAGGATGCCAACGTGTACCACGCTGGCGAATAATAATATTTCCGGCAATAACGGTTTCACCACCAAATTTTTTAACGCCTAGACGTTTCGATTCTGAATCACGACCATTACGCGAGGAACCACCAGCTTTTTTATGTGCCATAGACGCTCTCCTTTAATCTTTCTTACTCTTTGATGCTACAGACGCTTTCTTCTGCGGCGCAGTCTTTTTTTCGACCGTTTTTTTAGCCGTCTTCTCAATAGAAGCAGCAGCTTTTGTTTCTTGTGGTGTAGTTGCTTCTTCTTTTATCGGTTTTGCAGCAACTTTTTTAGGTTTTGAACCACCCATTAAAATTTCTAAAACACGAAGCCTCGTAAATTCTTGACGATGGCCACGCGTGCGTTTAGAATTTTGACGACGGCGCTTCTTAAATGCGATAACCTTGCGCCCACGTGCCTGTTCTAAAATCTCAGCTGTCACCAATGCATCAGCAACGACAGGGGTACCAATAACCGCATTACCTTCTTGCCCAACCATTAATATGTCATTGAATTCAACAACATCACCCGCATTTCCACTAACTTTTTCAACTTTTACCACTTGATTAGCAACAATGCGGTATTGCTTACCACCAGTTTTAATGACTGCGAACATTTTTTATCCTTCCGTTCACTCCAGCTCTTATTTAATTTCTGCCTTGAAATAAGGGAAAATAGGCTGCTTTTTATCAGTCGTAATAAATCTCAAAGAAGGATAAAACCTTCTTCAACACAAATATGCGCAGATTTCCCCACGCTTATATTTTGTATATATGAAGGAATTTCTATTCTCTGTCAATAAAGTCCCATAAAAAAGAAAAAAAGGTTGTACCAAAAACAATTGAAGGTTATCTACCCCTTATACACTCAAATAGTGCCGATTTTTGTTTCACTTTATTATGGAGAGATGGCTGAGTGGTTGAAAGCACCGCACTCGAAATGCGGCATAGGGGCAACTCTATCGGGGGTTCAAATCCCTCTCTCTCCGCCATTAATTTATAAAACGATATTATTAAAATGTCTTTAATCGTAGTTTGCCGGTTGTAGCTTGTCAGCAGATTTTGTACCATTTTATTTTTTTCGAAGGATTTTAAGGGGGGCTCAAAGGGTCTTCAAAGACCTCTCGAAGGTCTTTATCGTTTTTGCGAATAAATTCTCCTTTTTACAATTTTTGCACTTTTTTTATTTTCTGTTACATAAATCTAGTTCAGATAATAAGAGAACGCATAGTAAAATTAAAGAATTATCTCATATTTCTCTCTCATTCTACTTTTGCTTAGTTAGTGCAAAACCTACTGTCAAATTATATTTATTTTGCACGTCTTGCTTGAATATGTGCTAGCAACCCTAATGTTGAACTATCGCGATTATCCGCTTTACTTTCTCCACGAAGAATTGGTAGTAACTCGTTTGCTAATTCTTTACCAAGTTCAACCCCCCATTGATCAAATGAATTAATATTCATTAAAATCCCTTCAACAAAAGTACGATGTTCATAAAGTGCAATAAGACGACCGAGTGCAAAAGGTGTTAATAAATCTTGAACCAACGTAATGCTAGGACGGTTTCCTTTAAAACTTCTATGAAGTGCTAGATGATCTGCCTCACCCTCACCAACTCCATTTTTTATCAAGATATGCCGAGCATCTTCAATACTACGCCCCTTCATCAATGCTTTTGATTGTGCTAAACCGTTTGCTAGCAACATCTCATACATAGAATGTAAATTTTTCTCATGCCCTTTTATAAATAAAATAAATTCTACAGGAATAATATCTGTTCCTTGATGCAGAAGCTGAAAAAAAGCATGTTGACTATTTGTTCCTGAATCCCCCCAAACAATTGGACCACTTGAAAAACTTAATGGTTTTCCATCCAGCGAGACTTGCTTACCATTTGATTCCATATCAAGCTGTTGTAAATAAGCTGGAAAATGTATTAAACGCTGTGCATAAGGAATGATCGAACGTGATGAATAACCACAAATAACACGATGCCAAAATCCTAAAAGAGCAAAACGAATAGGAATATTTTTATGCAAAGGCATAGTTTTAAAATGTTGGTCCATTTGCAAAGCACCGTTGAGAAATTTGCGAAAATTTCCACCACCTATTGCAAACATAACAACAAGTCCAATGGCTGACCAAATTGAATAACGTCCTCCAACCCAATTCCAAAATTTAAAAACGCTTGTGGAATCTATGCCAAATTCTGCCACTTTATCAAGCGCACTTGAAACAGCAACAAAATGCGTACAAACGGCTTTTTCTCCTAAATGTGAACAAATCCACTGACGTGCAACTTGAGCATTTACCATTGTTTCAGCCGTTGTAAAAGTTTTAGAAGCAATGACAAACAGCGTTGTTGCTGGATTCAAAATAGAGAGAGTATCAGAAATATGGGCACTGTCAGCATTCGAAACAAAATGACACTGTGGACCATCATGATAAGGTTTTAAAGCGTATGTGACCATTGCAGGACCAAGATCAGAACCACCAATACCAATATTGACAATATCACTTATTCTCTCGCCACTGCTTCCCTTATAGCTTCCATCACGCACCTTTTCAGAAAATCTTTCCATATCTTCAAGGACGTCTTGAATATCGCGAATAAGATTATGACCATCCAACATGAAAATTTCATCAGCAGGTAAACGTAATGCAATATGAAGAACTGAGCGTTTTTCAGTTGTATTAATCGCCTTACCAGAAAACATTGCATCACGCCGGCCTAACACATCTGCTGCAACCGCTAAATCATCTAGAAGTTGCAATGTTTTAAATGTCACACCACATTTTGAAAAATCGAAAAGAAGATCATCAAGTCTGAGGGAAAAATGGGAAAAACGCTGTTCATCTTCTACAAAATGCCGACGAATATCATAGACCCCATCCTTTGCGGCATGGTTTCTTAAAGCTTTTAATGTGGCTTCAAAAGCCATTTCATTTCGAATCGAAAAGCTATCTCCCATAAGCTTATCCTATATGGTTATTGATAATGAAATCTATGCCCAAACAATAACAAAGCAGAAAGTATCTCTTTTATTACTCGCTATTTTCACTGCTCACATAAAAATGAAGGAATATACAAAATATAAAGGATAAGATCCGAAAATGATATTTTTACAAGAATAAACTTTCAAATCTTTTCTATCATATACATCATTTAACTTGATTGAGTTCTTTTGTTAAACGTAAATCTTCTTCTGCTTTTGGTCTTATAAAACGCCCTAAAAAAAGATAAACAACCGGTGTAACATAAAGCGTAAAAATAGTTGCTAAACCTAAGCCACCAACGATAACCCAACCTAAAGCTATACGAGCTTCTGCGCCAGCACCTTTGGCTAAAACCAAAGGAATACCTCCTAAAATGGCACAAATCATTGTCATACAAACTGGACGAAGGCGAATGTTTGCTGCTTCTTCTACGGCTTCACGCACGCTTCTTCCCTGATCACGTAATTGATCTGCAAATTCAACAATGAGAATACCATTTTTTGCCATAACACCAATTAACAAAATTAATCCAATTTGGCTGTAAATATTAAGACTCACACCACTTAATAGCATAGCAATTACAGCACAACCAATCCCTAATGGGACAGTGGCCATGATAATGAATCCTGAAATAAAGCTTTCAAACTGAGCAGCCAAAATCAATAAAATAATCAAAAAGGCAATGCCAAAAACAATCATAAAATTGGAAGATGTTTCATTAAGCGTTTCGGCTTCCCCTAAGGGAACCAAATAGGTTCCTTTTGATAACAAAGGAGAAGCAATTTTCTGTACAGTTTGGTAAGCTTCCCCTAAAGCGATATCTGGAGCAAGATTTGCGCTTAAAACAACAGCATTCATGCGTTTTTCCCGTTTTAATTGAGGAGCAATAGCTTTTTCATGTAAACGCGCAATAACAGATAAAGGAACATATCGATTGTCTTTGGTTTTTAAAAAAATATTTTCTAAATCGCTAGGACTCTTCATAGAATTTGTACGCGATATCAATTTAACATCGTAAGAATGATCATCCACGTTAATGGAACCAATCTTTTTACCATCCAACATTGTTTGTAATGTATCGCCCAAATTGGCGATATCAATCCCTAAATCGGAGGCTTTTTTTCGATTGATTTCAATAAAAAATTGCGGTTGTGTTGCATCAACAGTAAGGCGTGGGCGAATAAAACGCGGATCATCTTGTAAAGCACTCACCAGCTTATCAGCAATGGGTTGTAATGTTGTATAATCATTGCCAAGAATTGCAAATTGCAACCCTTGCCCAGTTCCTCTCACACCCAAAGAATTTCCCTGCGCAGCAAATACAAAAACTGCGGGAAACTGTTTAACCTTTGCATTAATATCTTTCACGATTTCTTGCTGACTACGTAAACGTTTATCCCAAGATGAAAGCAATAAAATCAAAAAAGCAGTATTGGGTGAACCGCCAGCACCCGCGATAGAGTAACTGTTAGCAATCTCTCCTGCATCACGTAATGGCTGTAGACTTGCTTCAATTTGCTCTATTTGCTCGTTCAAATATTGTGTTGAAATACCTTGTGGTCCATTAATAACCAAAAAGATCACAGCTCTGTCTTCTGCTGGCGTTAATTCCTGTTGTAGCTTCGTATAGCCTCCAACACAAAGACCCCCAAAAATAAGTGAAGCAAAAACAACAGCCCAAGGCTTTTCTAAACACTTATGCAAACTGTAAGTATATGCCTTATGAAAAAAAGTACCTAATTTATATAAAAAAGCAAAATGATGGGACTCTTCCTCTTTATCCTCAATATGTTCTTTGAGAAAACGTGAAGCCAACATGGGACAAAGCGTTAAGGCAACAACTGAAGAAAGCAAAATAGAAATTGCCAAAACAAAACCGAATTCTCTAAAAAGCCCTCCAACTTGCCCAGGAAGAAAGGAAATAGGAACAAACACAGCCACTAATGTCAGTGTTGTTGCTAAAACAGCAAAAAATACTTCACGTGTTCCTATCACCGCTGCTGCTCTGGAACCTAATCCCATGTTGCGCCACCGAACAATATTCTCAAGAACAACAATGGCATCATCCACAACAAGCCCTGTTGCTAAAACAAGTCCTAAAAATGTGAGAATATTCAATGAAAACCCTACAAGATAAATAGCCGCAATGGTACCAATCAAAGCGACAGGAAGAGATACAGCAGGTATCAGCGTTACACGAATGTCTCTGAGAAAAAGAAAAATGACCAAGATAACGCTCAAAATAGCAATGACCAACGCAACTTCAACCTCATGAAGAGCGCTTTTAATAAAAATTGCATCGTCATTAATAACGTCTATATGTACAGAAGAAGGAACAATACTTTTGAGATTATCAACAACGGCTCTCACACCTTCAGAAATATTAAGAGTGTTGGATTGTGCTTTACGCACGATACCTAATCCAATACCTGTCTTTCCATTGATACGAAGAATAACTGTTTCTATATCCGGCGATAAAGTAACATGCGCAACATCACCAAGATGCACATGAGGCTTTAAAACAACTTGTTCAAAAGATTCTGGTGTTGTTAAACGTGCAGTAGCACGTACAACTAAAGTTTGCTTAGAATTGCGTAATGACCCTACTGGCACATCTGTTGTCATATCAGCAAGAACACGTGAAATATCTGCTACAGTTAATCCATAACTTGCAAGTTTTGCTTGATCTATATCAATCTGAAAAATCTTTGTGCGAGCACTATCGACCTGTACATCACCAACACCATCAACAGCAGAAATTGCATCAACAATCTGATCGTTTACAATCGTGGTTAAATCATCAACACTCATTGTTGGTGACGTCACAACCAAATACATCATGGCAGCAGCATTCGAATCTGCTTTAATAATCAAAGGCGAATCCGCATCTTTCGGTAAAGAATAGGTAATACGGGAGAGAGCATCACGAATATCAGATGCCGCAACATTCAAATCAACACCAACATTAAAATTAATCTGTACACGGGAGCGCCCAAAAGAAGACGTTGAAGAAATCGTCTTAACACCTGAAACACGAGAAACGGCATCTTCTATAACTTTTGTAACTTCACGATCAATTGTTTCTGCCGACGCACCAGAAAACACCGTCACAACCGTCGTTACGGGAGTATCAACATCGGGTAATTCTCTTACATCAACATTTAACCATGCTGCAAATCCTGCAATGATGATCATAGCATTTAAAACAAAAGTAAAAACCGGTCTGCGAATAAATAAGGTAATGAGACCACCTTGCTCCACCTTTGACGTAGGCTGTTTTGTGCTCAATTCTTGGCTCATTGTATATCCGTTCCGTAAACTGCTGGTAATTGCTGTTGATGAGACTTTGGATCATCAATCGTTACTTTACTTCCTGGATAAAGCATTTGCACCCCTTGAATGACAACTTGATCACCATTTTCTAGGGGTGCTTTTACGAAAACTTGATCTGCTTTATGCTGAATAATTGATACGGGTATAGCCTCTACTTTCCCTTCTCTCACACGCCAAACGAATGACCCTTTACTATTCCATTGAACTGCAAGAGGATTAACGACAGGAAAAGAACCACCATGAAATTGCAAGGCAACAGAAAAGGACATACCAGACATGAGCGTATCTTTTTCATTATTGATTTCAACCTGAACATGAAGTGTGCGACTTTCTGGATCAACGATATTATCAATCGCATAAATATGACCAACAAAAGACATATCTGGCTGCGCGACTAACGTTGCCGTTACCTCATCTCCTTTATGGATGCGCGACACATATCGTTCAGGGGCCCATATATCGACCAAAATACGTTCTCTATTCTCAATACGGCCTATTACAGTATTAAGGGTCACGTTATTCCCCGCATCAACGGGCAAAATACCAACAACTCCAGGAATCGGTGCTCGAATTGTTCGCCGATCGAGATCTAATTCAGCATTACGCAAAACTAAATTTGCGTTATCCAACTCTAAGCGTGCCATAATTTCTTGAACTTCCGTTGCTGTATTGCTGGCGCGTAATTTAAGAATGCGCGAAAGCGTTAACGCATTGTTATCACGTTGCACTTTTGCTTTTGCAGCCGCTATTTCTTCTTTTTTAGAATCAAGCTTTGCAATCACATCATCGGCTTGTACTTTTGTACCTGCTGATACAAAAAGCTTATCAATAACACCTGAGGATAAAGGGGTAAGCTCAACTTCTGCAAGAGCTTTTCCACTCCCTAAAACGTTAAGTTGTTCATAAAAATCTTGAATTTTTACAAGATCAACGACAACATTTACCGGTGGCCTTCCCATTTTTCCATTTGAAGTTTTATCTGATACTTTTGTTTTATCCACCATAGAAATGGGTTGTTCTGCACTCTTTTTTCCAGCCCAATAAGTAACCGTTAAAACAACGATTAAAAACACTAATGGAAAGCTCTTTTTTAATAACGCCATACATCCGCCCTTGCTGTGTCATGTTTATCTGAAATAGTTTTCAACAGTAATATCGGCGTTTTACACAAAAACCCAACAGCGGGTGTGTGTGTCTTACCCCCACCGCAAAAAACAGATCTCATCTCTGCTTGATTATCTTTCATCTATAAAAACGTCAAGTTAACTATCGTTCATATTGCTTTGTATGGTCACAACAAAAAAATGTTCATATCAAAACCAACTGAAGCCATAATATTTTTAAAATATCTCATAAAAAAGAGAGATTTTTTTATTACTATCCAAGTTTCACTTGCATTTCTTTAATGAAACGATTAGGAACCCTTTGTCTTAGACAATGTAAAAAATTGAAATATATGCACCCGTAGCTCAGCTGGATAGAGCACCAGACTACGAATCTGGGGGTCAGGAGTTCGAATCTCTTCGGGTGCGCCATCTATCAATATCTTACTTATAAAGCAGACTTTTTAAATTCTTTATTTTGTGATTTATTTTTACCTATCTTTGTTTTTTTGTTATTTCATTCTGTTGTGAGTCGTTTCTTTAGCCATTTTGCTAGAATAAGATGTTATGAGTCCTTCAATTCAGCCCTAAGGGCTTTTATTAGCTAATAATCGTAGCGATTGCATGAGTAGCGTGTATTGTTGTTTTCTTTTTTCAATCTATGCGCTTGTTTTTGGTCTCTTCCGGATTATACTCTCTAATCAGTTAGGTAATTTTTTACGTTCTTATTTCTAACTGTTCCATAACTGGATGTTGCTGGATATTTTATTCCTAGCAGTCCCATCTTAAGAGGGACTTCAAATGTGCCGCCATAAATTCCGGGTTACCACCATGTAAAACTTTTTCAGTGTGTTATTGGAAAGAATAAATAAACTACTTCTCAAACGTACCACTATAAAACACTTATGGTATCCATTAATATCATCAGCATTTTGTTGCAAACCACAGCTTCTTTCTGCAATATTTTTAATTGAATTAAACGTATTTTTACTGCTTAAAAGCAAAGTGATTCTTTTTCCTAAAAAACAATAAAACTCTTCTTGTGCTTCTTTAGCATTATCTCTTGCATGGCATATCATCGACTTCTATGATATCTTAATATTTTCTGTTCTCTATGAATTTTTCTAATTAACCCATGGGGTACAGATCTCGAATATTAATAAAAGATAAGTTTAAAGAATTTTTCCATGCCTAAAACTGATATTGAAATTGCTCGCACTGCTAAAAAGCAACATATTGTTGAAATTGCACAAAAAATTGGTATCTCACATGAAAATCTCATTCCCTATGGCCATGATAAAGCTAAAATTTCTTCTGAATACATAAAATCGCTTAATAAAAATCCAGACGGTAAACTTATCCTTGTCACAGCTATCAATCCCACACCTGCCGGAGAAGGCAAAACAACAACAACAGTTGGACTAAGTGATGCTCTTAATCTTATTGGTAAAAAAACAATAGCTACCTTGAGAGAACCGTCTTTAGGTCCCTGTTTTGGTGTAAAAGGTGGTGCTGCTGGTGGTGGTTATGCGCAAGTCATTCCAATGGATGACCTTAATTTACATTTTACCGGTGATTTTCATGCTATTACAGCTGCTCATAATCTTCTTGCCGCAATGATAGATAATCATCTTTATTGGGGAAATACTCTAAACATTGATCCACGTCGCATTGTTTGGAAACGCGTTCTTGATATGAATGACCGTGCATTGCGCGATATTGTCATTTCATTGGGGGGCATAACAAATGGTTTTCCACGTCAAACAGGTTTTGATATTACTGTTGCATCAGAAATTATGGCGCTTCTTTGTCTCTCTGAAAATTTAGAAAACCTTACACAAAGACTCAAAAAAATTATTGTTGCTTATCGTTATGATAAAACGCCCATCACCGTTGCTGATCTCAATGCGGAAGGTGCAATGGCAGTTCTTCTCAAAGATGCTATACAACCCAATCTCGTACAGACAATTGAAAATAATCCTGTTCTCATTCATGGAGGACCTTTTGCCAACATTGCTCATGGTTGCAATTCAGTTATAGCAACAAAAACTGCTTTAAAACTTGCGGATTATGTTGTCACAGAAGCAGGGTTTGGAGCAGATCTTGGAGCAGAAAAGTTCTTCAATATCAAATGTAGGCAAGCAGGTATTGTACCAAATGCTACAGTGATCGTCGCAACTATTCGTGCATTAAAAATGAACGGTGGTCTGGATAAAAATAACCTGACAGAAGAAAATATTACCGCTTTAGAAAAAGGAGCTGCCAATCTTTTACGACACATAAAAAATATGAAGCACTACGGTATTCCTTGTGTTGTGGCTATCAATCATTTTGACAGCGATAGCGATGCTGAAATAAAAACATTACAAAAAATAGTTGCAACAACTGGACACAAAGCTATTATCTGTAAGCATTGGGAACAAGGTGGAAAAGGCGCTATAGAACTTGCACAAGAACTCGTTACCTTGATTGAAAAGCACGATTCTGATTTTAAAGTTCTCTATCAAGATGATATTCCACTCGTTCAAAAAATTAATTGTATTATAACAAAGCTATACGGTGGACGTGGCGCCATCATCTCAGCCCCTATTCTCAAACAACTTGAATCTTGGGAAAAAGAGGGGTTTGGCGTCTACCCTATTTGTATGGCAAAAACACCTTATTCTTTTTCTTCTGATCCCAAGCAATACGGCGCTCCTGTTGATTTTGAAATTCCCATACGAGAAGTTCGTCTCTGTGCGGGAGCCGGTTTTATTGTTGTCATTTGTGGAGATGTTATGACCATGCCGGGACTACCCCATTATCCCGCGGCTGAAAAAATTCATCTTGACGAAAATGATCAAATACAAGGACTTTCATAAATTTATAACCGTAAATTCTATCATTCATTATAAAAAGCGTTTTATTGTAAAAAAAATAGAATTTTAAAAAGCGATATAGACAAATGTCTTATTTATATGATATAAGTGCTTGTCCTTTTGGATATGCCTTTAAAAGGACGTAGGTTTTTTCCTATCATTTATGACACTGAAAAAAGCAGGATAGATAGTGCAAGTACTCGTTCGTGATAATAATGTTGACCAAGCGCTCCGTGCGTTGAAAAAAAAGATGCAGCGTGAAGGTATCTTCCGTGAAATGAAAATGCGTAGTTATTATGAGAAGCCATCTGAGAAGCGTGCTCGTGAAAAAGCTGAAGCTATTCGTCGTACACGTAAGCTTGCTCGTAAGCGTGCACAAAGAGAAGGTTTTGTTAGTAACGGACGAACTGTTGCGGTAAAGTAATATACTTTATGATATTATATAACTGCATAACCAATAGGTAATAAGCTACTAGAAAATTTTTCTTCATAGGCGATTGCAATAAATTGCTTGTGTGTGGGTTTTTGTGTACAATGTTATCTAATATGTTAGTTATTTGAAAATAATAAGATTTCTATCATAAAGGTGGTTTTTATTTCACTCTTATATTTTAAAAATAGATAACAAACTACACTTTAGATATTTAAGCGACTTTTTCCTATGTGAATTGAGTGTGAGGTGTTTTATTATCACTTTTCACTATAATTTTCTCCTTCTGGATATCTCTTACATCACTGCTTCTTATGTACAAATTTCATGATGAACTTCTTTTTTGTCATTAAATATTCTACATCTTTCGATCATCCTAGGTCTGATTACAAAACAAAAATAACTATCGCAATATGCGATTGTGTGTAAAATATAATATCAAATTCATAATCCTCTTTCCCTTCAGTTATGTAACGAAACGATATAATTCCATAACTTTTTATATCTCTTGATTCTGTCTCTCTAAAGGATGACGAATTTCAACCACTGAACTATAAATTCTTTTTTCTTGATAAATTTCTTCTATTCATCACTTATGTAATTACCCTCATAATTGTATCGAATAAGCCCTTCTATTTCTTTCAACTTTCTTCTATACTGAGTTAGAGAAAAAGAAATTTGACAATAAACAGAGAAAACACTGTATTTTAAGATGGATGAATGTGCCTTTTATTACCATTGTTGATGGAAATATTTTTACAATTTAAATAACGAGTTAAAGTTTTTAACGCAGTGATTTGTTATTATAAGTAATTGTTTTTCATATTAATTAATAATTCTGAATAACGTACAGTTTCTCAATGCCTTCTCATATTGAATCAATCAAGATTATCTTCTTGTACATCATAAGCGGGATTCGTATGCAAATAGAATAAAAGCTATTTAAGAAAAAACAAAAATGCTTCTTATGAACACCATAAATAATAGGAACTGCATAACATTGAAAGCTGGTAAATAGAACGATGGAGCCAGCTTATCTACCATACGGATAAGCATTATCATGGCATAAGATTAGAGTGTAGCAAATTTTATAAATGAATTATCACGAAAAAGTGTCCTGTTTAAATTAGCCCTTCATATATCAATCTACTCTATAATGTCGCTCATATTTTTACGCTTAAATGTTTTATTTATCGTATTATTTTGTTCATTCAAAACTTCTTTTCAAGCCACACAATAATCCCTTTCTGAACAGCTCTTTGTTCATAGTATGCATACATGCACTTTTACTTCGAGAAACAAACTCAGAAAAGAGATGCAATACTTTAGCCCTAATTTCCTGTACAAAAACTGCTAAGGCTCCAGTAATACTTTACTGTTTTATCACGCGTACAGCTACATAAAAATCCAATGTTTATTTATATCTATCCCCTCATAAAAAAGATACGCACTAAGAAATATAAGCTTTTGTTTTCCTTATTTTGATATTTTTGTAGCAATTTTCTCATCGTTTAGATCTCTTTAACGAGCAGTGTGTCATACTTTTTATCAGTTTCCAGTCTTATCTTTCAGATTTTAAATTTCCAATATATGATGAAATAAAGGAGTTCGGTGTGCAAAATTCTCGTTGGTTTCGCGTTTCAATACTCGCATCATGTATCTTAATAGCAACAGTCATTGTATTAGGTTCACCTCATTTGTTGCATGCACAAACATTTAATCAAAATTTAGGGCCCAGTGGTTTACCACTTCCGCGATTTGCTTCGATTAAACCCACCAGCGTTAATGTACGCGTCGGACCAGGAAGCAACTATTCTATCATTTTTACCTACAAAAAGAAGGGATTACCTATTGAAATCATTCAAGAATATGATCAATGGCGCAAAATTCGTGATGCCGAAGGCGATGAGGGATGGGTGTATCAATCACTTTTATCGGGAAAGCGAACTGCTATAACTATTCCATGGCAAAAAGATAAAACTAAAAGACTGATGCTACGAAAAAACCCCACCGACAACGCAGAACTTGTGGCAGAAGTAGAACCTAATGTCATTGGTAATATCCGCCAATGTGATGGACAATGGTGCGAACTAAATATTAATAATACGCGCGGATGGCTTCAACAACCACAGTTATGGGGAATCTATCCTGATGAAAAAGTAAAAGGCTGGTGAATACTCAAACTCAATAAGTTTAATTTTATTCCTTATTGAATATCCTCACTGCCTATCACAAGATCGATTTTTTGGTTTCAATCGCACGATTAAATCAACATGTGAAATTTCCATACCTTCTGGTGGCTTAGGCAAATTTCTAATAATGGGAGATTCTTCCAAATTGTAAGGAATATCAAGAATACGATTTTCACCTTCTATATAAAAATGGTAGTGATCAGAGGTATTGGTATCAAACCAAGTTTTTGAGCCTTCTACGGCAATAATCCGTAATAATCCCGCTTCCGTAAATTGATGAAGCGTATTATAAACCGTTGCTAAAGATACAGGTACACCTGCCCTCACCGCTTCCTCATAGAGCTCTTCAGCAGTAATATGACGATTTCCTTGAGAAAAAATCATATGTGCAAGTTCCAACCGCTGACGTGTTGGACGCAGACCATTTTGACGCAAACGTTTTTCTAACATAGAAATGGAATAATATTGCACCATTTTTCCACACTCTTTTGTGCACTGTTGCTCTTCATTCATATCTAAATTGTCTGCACTCACTGACATATTACAAACCCAAATACATTCCTGCTAAATAAGATCAAAATACAAAAAAATGGGAATAGTATGGTGTAATCTTGTATTCCATTTTTAAATAATTACCTATGTAGAATACATAAAAAAAGGCTTTTGTCATTAAAAATGATATAAAATCATTTCCCTCTCTTTAAAATTTGCTCTAAAAGTAGGTTGGGAAAAGCGCAGAAATTAAAGATATATGCAAATAAATGGAGTAACAATGGCTGAACAAAAGTCTCGCTACACATATGAAGAGCTTCTAAGCTGCGCTCGCGGCGAAATGTTTGGTAGAGGTAATGCGCAATTGCCAGCACCGCCAATGTTGATGATTCATCGAATCACTCAAATTAGTGAAACTGATGGTAAATACGATAAAGGAATGGTTCGCGCCGAATTTGACATTACACCAGACATGTGGTTCTTTAATTGTCACTTTATAGGCGATCCCGTCATGCCAGGATGTCTCGGACTGGATGGTATGTGGCAATTAACAGGTTTTTTTCTTGGTTGGCTAGGCGAACCAGGAAAAGGAAGAGCAATATCAACAGGTGAAGTAAAGTTATCAGGGATGGTAACTCCACAAACCAAAATTCTTGAATATGAAATAGATTTTAAGCGTATTCGACGTGGAAATTTAGTCTTAGGAATAGCTGATGGGTGGCTAAAAGCAGATGGAGAGACTATTTATAAGGCGAATGATTTACGCGTTGCTTTATTCAAAGAAGATTGAACGTTATTTCCGTCAGAAAGAACTTTTCACTATTCTGTATGGAACGAGGAGGTATGAATGCGTCGAGTTGTTGTAACCGGAATGGGAATTGTCTCCGCGATTGGAAATAACCCTAGAGCTGTTTTAACCAGTTTACGTGAAGCAAAATCCGGAATTTCTTACGCACCTCAATATGCCGAATTAGGCTTTCGTAGTAGAGTTTATGGCAAACCCGATATTAATATAGAAGAACTCGTAGATCGACGTGCTCTACGTTTTCATGGGCGTGGAACAGCATGGAATCACATCGCCATGGATCAGGCGATTGCTGATGCGGGTCTAGAACCGCATGAAGTATCGAACGAACACACGGGTATTATTATGGGTTCTGGAGGTGCTTCAACACATTCAATCGTAGAAGCTGCTGACATTACACGCCAAAAAGGTCCAAAACGTGTTGGACCTTTTGTTGTCCCTAAAGCGATGAGTTCTACAGCATCTGCAACATTAGCAACTTTCTTTAAAATAAAGGGAATCAATTATTCAATCTCTTCAGCTTGTGCTACCTCCAATCATTGTATTGGTAATGCTTACGAAATGATTCAATATGGTAAACAAAAGCGCATCTTTGCCGGTGGCTGCGAAGATTTGGATTGGACACTATCTGTTTTATTCGATGCCATGGGCGCTATGTCCAGCAGATATAATGACATTCCTCACAAAGCTTCACGTGCTTATGATGTTAATCGTGATGGTTTTGTCATTGCTGGAGGGGCTGGCGTTTTAGTCCTTGAAGATTTAGAACTTGCTAAAGCACGTGGTGCAAAAATCTACGGAGAAATCGTTGGATACGGTGCGACATCCGATGGACATGATATGGTTGCCCCATCAGGAGAGGGAGCGGAGCGGTGCATGCGCATGGCTCTTGCAACAGTCAATAATAAAATTGATTATATCAATCCCCATGCGACAGCAACTCCTGTTGGTGATCCTCCTGAGATAGAAGCTATCCGTCGTGTCTTTGGAGCAGGTGATCAATGCCCCCCCATTTCTGCTACCAAGTCTCTAACAGGACATTCCTTGGGAGCAGCAGGTGTTCACGAAGCAATCTATACATTGTTAATGATGAATCATAATTTTATTTGTGAAAGTGCCCATATTGAAGAACTTGATCCAGCTTTTGCTGATATGCCAATCGTTCGTGAACGACGTGATCATCAACAACTGAATACCGTATTGTCGAATACTTTTGGCTTTGGCGGTACCAATGCAACGCTTGTTTTCCAACGTTATGTATAAACAAAAGCTCTTAGTAATTGAAAAAAGTACGGTCTTACGGAGAATAATATGAAAGGTTTGATGGAGGGCAAACGCGGCCTTATTATGGGAATTGCGAATGACCATTCAATTGCTTGGGGCATTGCCTGTCAGCTCGCACAAGCAGGAGCGGAATTAGCGTTGACTTATCAAGGAAATGCTTTTGGAAAACGTGTTCATCCCCTAGCAGATAAACTTGGGTGCAAATTAGTGCTAGAGTGTGACGTTGAAAAAAGTGAAAATATTGATTACGTCTTTGAGCAACTTGAAAAAGAATGGAAAACAATTGATTTTATTGTCCATGCCATTGGTTTTTCAGATAAAACTCAGCTAAAAGGGCGTTACGTTGATGTTACAACACGTGAAAACTTTCAACGCACGATGGTTATTTCAGCTTATTCCTTTACTGAAATTGCCCAGCGCGCGGGTAAGCTTATGCCCAATGGAGGAACACTTTTAACTCTTACCTACGGTGCTTCACAGCAAGTTGTGCCTAATTATAACATCATGGGTGTTGCTAAAGCAGCTTTAGAAGCTATGGTACGTTATTTAGCAGCGGACTTTGGTCCTCAAAATATCCGTGTCAATGCGATTTCCGCTGGTCCTGTTAGAACTTTAGCAGGTAATGGTATTGCAGCTGCGCGGGCAATATTTTCACATCAACGCCGTAATGCCCCATTACGGCGTACCGTAAATATTCATGAAATTGGAAAATCTGCTCTTTATCTACTCTCTGACTTATCATCAGGTGTTACAGGTGAAATCCATTATGTTGATTCAGGCTATAACATCATGTCTATGCCAATACTTGAAGAACTGAAAAAAAGTGACGATTCCCAAGAAGAATAAAATTTATTTCATTGCACTAAAAAAGAAAATAAATCATGTCCATAGTGCTTTAATCGGGTATTGAGTACTTTCTCAGCTATATAATAGTGTATTGACTTATAATAATATGACGTAAGGCATATGTGCAAATGTTTGTAAGAATAAGTCAATACAAAACCAGATGTACGATGCCTTGTTTCGCAAAATATTTTATAAAAAGCCGGAGTATTTCTTCAATCCATGGTTGATAAAGTGTGTATTTTATGACGTTATTTACCTTACTAAAGCATACGCTTTTGTCGTTGCTTATAAATCAATATCCAGCCCTCATGCTACCGTAGTTTGAAACAGAGATTAGAGAATTATTAAAATCCTTAGTTTCAGCTTTTGTGTAGCAAATTGAAAAAAATATTCCTACCGTTTGATTTATTCTTGAAACGCAAATACAATCTAATTTAGGACGAATATGAAGGCGTAAAGAAATCAATCATTAATCTTACTATTATTCTTTAATGAGGCTTTACGATTTTAAAAGCATGTACATCAATGTTTTTTTAATAATGGAGGTTACGCTTTACCTCACACCTTTATTTTTCTTGTTCTTTAATGAAAGCATTTCTCTGATGTGTCAGGTAAAATAGAACACCCAAAAACACTATAGCTGTTTCTCCTTCATGCATTTTTTAAAGATATCTCTCAATGCACGCCATTCCATTTCACAATGGTACCTGTAGAACGTATAAAAAATCCCTGTGAAGTACATAAAATCCTTTTTTTACCACCATTTTAATGTTTATACAGATGACAAACCGACACCGTCATTTTACTTGCCATGTTCTAATATTGAAACAACCCTTGACACTTGAGATGATTCATTAGAAGTATCTTTAATAATTTTTATCCACATACTAACCCGCTTGTGACAAGCAAACACATATTTTTAATTAACTCAATACAAAAATAAAATGAATTATTTATATAAATCAATTTTTTATCTTTATAATCACATTATTTTTCAGTGTAAATGACAGCCACAAACAAGTACAATAATATTTTTTTCAACCTTAGACTTTCAAAGTTATAATTCCAAAAATCATTTCTTGCATATAAAAAACAGAATTGACATGTGAGAAAATAAAAGACTTAAATATTTCTACTGAACAGCTTCAAGTGCTTAGAGCTGTCTCAACATTGGGGGGTGTAATGATGCTCGGCTTCCTCCTTCATAAACGTAAAGATGGGGATGTGCACAATAGCTTTATCGTTACACTATTCACGGTTACCGTCGCGAAGTGGACTTGGAAGTTTTAAGAGAGGTCTCTTTAAAACAAGCGCGTGAATATACAACAGCTATCGTGTTTTTTTGGGCGTTCTATTTTACCTGACACATCAGAGAAATGCTTTCATTAAAAAATGAGAAAATAAAGGTGTGAGATAATCTCCATTATTTAAAAGATATTGCTTTAGATAGCGTAAAATTGAATTTAAAAATGATTGTAGAAATGGGAACTGATTTTCAGCTTTAAAATTTCATCTTCTTCCCAAATTAGATTGTCTTCTTGTTTTAAAGAATTACAAAAACAGAGATTCACAATATCCCTGCCCCGATATTCTTAACTTATACGTTACATAAATAAGATGCTTCTACCTAATGAGTCTTGTATTATTCTGTTTGCAAATATCATTGTGAGATGAATTTAAGAGACAATAAAAATATCTTGTTCATTACATTACATAAACATGTGTAAGTGGAAACGATAATTTATCTTCAAAGAGATAGCTCTTAGATAAAAGCAAAAACTTTTATATTTCAGCCATGTTTCATAAAGAATCGAATGATATGAATCTATAATTTGCTGGAATATGACTACCTTATACAACCATCAATACAATCTATTTTATATGTCTATCATAGCATGTTTCTATTTTTTACGATTTGAATTATTAAAAAACAGGATATCATTGTATTTCGTCCTTGAGGGCGCGACTTAGTAATGTATTTGCCGCTTCAGTTATGTTTTTACCACAATAGAGAATTTGATAAATTTGTTCTACAATGGGCATTTCTACCCCAATACGCTGCGCCAACGTATGTACTTCCTTGGTATTTAAGTATCCTTCCACAACCTGACCAATTTGTTTTTCCGCTTCTTTTATATCTATTCCTTTACCAAGAAGTATTCCAAAACGACGATTACGTGACTGATTATCAGTACATGTCAAAACCAGATCACCTAAGCCTGTCATTCCCATAAATGTGGAAAGCTCAGCACCCATAGCCCCCCCTAAACGACTGATTTCAGCTAGTCCTCGTGTGATAAGAGCTATTCGTGCATTTGCCCCAAAACCTATGCCATCTGATATTCCTGCACCAATAGCAATAACATTTTTGACTGCTCCCCCTAATTGAACACCAATCATATCTGAACTTTTATAAACTCTAAAACTTTTGTCACAATAAAAAAGTTGCTGCAATTCTTTACCAAACTCAACATCAGAAGCTGCTATCGTCATTGCAGTAGGCCAACCAATAGCTAGTTCTTGAGCAAAAGTTGGTCCAGAAAAAACAGCTAAAGGAATTTTTTCACCTAAAATCTCACGAGCAACCTCTTGTAAAAAACGTCCAGTACCATGTTCTAAACCTTTTGTAGCCCAAATAACACGTGAATGCTGATCTAAATAAGGCTGAATATTACACAAAACTTGATGAAATACATGGCTTGGAACTGCGATTAATATATTGTGACTCGCCGTTATTGCAGTTTCAAGCGAAGCTTCAAGTAATAAATTGTCAGGAAATCGAATATCGGGTAAATATACTTGATTACAACGTTGTTCCTGTAATTCTTTGATATGTTGAGGACTATATCCCCAAAGTAAAACATTATGACCATTACGGGCAAGAGCTATCGCTAATGCAGTACCAAAAGAACCAGCACCAATAACTGTCATTGCAACGGTTTTCATTAAGTTTTCTGATTATTCTCTAAATTTTTGATTTCAATTGCATATTATTATTACAAATAACTTTAATGCTATCTTTAATATAAATTCTGTAAATCTAAAAACATTACTGCTTCGTGTTTTTTTATCTCACACAACATAAAAACTTGTTTCTCACATTCTCTTTCTTTGTAGTAAATTTTACAAACATCACTTTTTGTATATTCTACAAATAGCTATTTGTCTCAAAAATTAAAGCTTGACTAAATACCCCACGGACTTTCTCTTTTAAATTAAAAGTATATTCAAAATAATGATACTCATATCCACTGATATCTTGTATTTTTTCCCTTCTTTATATCCTACGAATTTCTTCTACGAGCTGATACATGCCGCATCAGCTCCATAGATATTTCTAACAACTACTCCACAGGAAACTGTGTATTTGGATCTTGATCCATGGGTATTTCTGAACCAGGCGCTTGATCTACAGGAGTTTGCGTACTTAGACCTTGCCCCATGGGTATTTCTGAACCAGGCGCTTGATCTACAGGAGTTTGTGTACTTAGACCTTGCCCCATGGGTACTTCTGAACCAGGTGCTTGATCTACAGGAGTTTGCGTACTTAGACCCTGCCCCATGGGTATTTCTGAACCAGGTGCTTGATCTACAGGAGTTTGCGTACTTAGATCCTGCCCAATGGGCATTTCTGAACCCTGTATCTTTTCTGGCTGTTTTCTTACGGATATATCTTTGCTTGATAACTGCTCAGACACTGAAGAATCATCTCTACTTGATATTTCCGGTTCAATAACACGTCCTGAACCACCCATCATATTATAATTTAAATGAGAAATAGCCCACCAAGTTCCCCCAATAATAACAAAAACGCAAATAGCAGCAAACCATAACGCGCTTAAATTCCACTTGGCGTCTGGACCAGAATTCAAGTGCAAAAAGAAAACAATTTGTACTATAATCTGAATAATCGCCATCCCAATAAGATACGCAACCTTTGTACTAACTGCCCAACTTTCCATCATTCCATACATCACAGGAACAAAAGAACCCAAAGTGAAAAATACAGCCAGAATAAAACCAACCAAATAGGAACCAGTACTGGGACCATGTGTTTCATTTTGCACGCTCATCACAACGCTCCTAATAGATAAACCATGGTGAAAACACCAATCCATACAATATCAAGTAAATGCCAAAAAATGGAAAGGCATGCTAAACGTGTTTTATTGTTCTGATCCAAACCATTACGACGAAGATGAAAAAACATCACAACCATCCAAAGAAGACCAACACTTACATGAAGTCCATGGGTGCCAACCAAAGCAAAAAATGCTGACCAATAAGCAGAGAGAATTTCCCGTCCAAAAAGCTGTAAACCTGTTGCAGGATCAATACCCGCATAAGCATTTGGATCGAAATAAAAAACCTCACTCAAAAGTTCATGAAATTCGTAAAGTTCCATACCAATGAAGCAACACCCCAATACAAAGGTAATAGCCATCCATAAACGCACACCACTGATGTTATTTTTATGTGCTTGTACCATTGCAAAGCCATAAGTGACGGATGAAAACAACAAGAAAGCAGTCTCAACCAAAACAAACTTTAAATCTATAAACTCATTGCCCGCTTTACCACCGCCATAAGAAGCAGAAAATACAGCAAAACTTGAAAACAATGTCGAAAACAGGATTAAGTCTGAAAGAATATAGACCCAAAAACCAAACGTCATTACCGAGCTACTATCGTGGTGAAGTTCATCTATAGTACTCGCGTTATTCATTGTTACAGCACTCATACTGTCACTCCTTGTTCTTTAAGAACAGCCGTAAAGGCATCTTCAGTTTTTTGCACTTCTTCAGCTGGAATATAGTAACCATGATGATCACCTGTTAATGAATGACACACAAGCGTTGCAATAAAACCAACCAGTCCAACCGCAACAAGCCACCAAATATGCCAAACAAGTGCAAAACCAACAACTAATGAGAAGAATCCCGCAATAATTCCAGCAGATGTATTTGATGGCATATGAATTTTTGTAAATCCACTTGTCGGCCGTTGATAACCACTTTTCTTCATATTCCAATAAGCGTCATCAGACTGTATCTTTGGAAGGAGGGCAAAATTATAGGAAGGAGGCGGTGAAGAGGTAAACCATTCAAGTGTACGTGCATCACCCCAAGAATCATTTAATGTTACCGGTAAGTGACCTTTATGCTTAATACCGTACCAAATCGCCAAAACAACCTGTAACACAAAACAAAGAATACCAAGTAAGATAATACAAGCACCTAATGCAGCAATAATAAACATCGGCTGCCAACTAGGTTCCATGTAATGTTGAAGACGACGCGTCGCCCCCATTAAACCAAGCGCATAAACGGGGAAAAAGGCAAGGTAAAAACCAATAAACCAACACCAAAAAGATGCAATACCTAGTATGCGATTTGGTTTATAACCAAAAACTTTTGGAAACCAAAATGCAATCCCCGCTAAGTACGCAAAAACCACACCTCCAATAATTGTATGATGGAAATGTGCTATCAAAAAGAGCGAATTATGAAACTGCCAATCAGCAGGGACAATAGATAATAAAACACCGGTTAATCCACCACCAACAAATGTAAAGATCATGCCCATGCACCAAAGCATTGGAGGCTCAAAGCGAATTCGACCTTTATACATCGTAAGCAGCCAATTAAAGACTTTTACACCTGTTGGAACTGCGATGATCATTGTCGCAATACCAAAGAAAGTATTTACAGCTTCACCGCCACCCATTGTGAAAAAATGATGTCCCCAAACAAGAAGCGAAAGAATCAAAATAACCAACATGGCCCATACCATCGAAGTATAACCAAAGAGGCGCTTTGAAGAAAAAGTTGACACAACTTCAGAAACAATTCCAAAAGCAGGAACAACCAAAACATAAACCTCAGGATGACCAAAAACCCAAACATAGTTAATCCATACCATCGGATTTCCGCCACCAACATTAGAAAAGAAATTCATGCCCAAATAACGATCGCATGCCAAGAGTGCAAATGCTACAGCCAAGACAGGGTAAATAACTAAAATAAGAACATTGCTGACAAAAGCACTCCAACAGAAAATAGGCATTCTCATCATTGTCATTCCAGGAGCACGCATTTTAATCATCGTTGCAATAAAATTTACTGATCCCATTGTTGTTGCAATACCAGAAAGCTGAAGTGACCATAAATAATAATCTACCCCTGTATCTGGACTCGTTTGCAATTCTGTAAAAGGTGGGTACATCAGCCAACCACCACGACCAAAATTACCAACACCTAGGGATATGTTAATTAATATTGCCCCCGCAGCCGTAATCCAAAAACCTAGATTATTTGCAAAGGGAAAAGCAACATCACGCGCACCAATTTGAAGCGGTATAAGATAATTAAAAAGACCAAATAAAATAGGCGTGGCCATGAAAAAAATCATGATCGTACCATGCGCCGAAAAAATTTGATCAAAATGCTCAGGGGGCAAATAACCCGCTGTTTCACTCCCAAGAGCTAAAGCTTGATGCGTTCGCATCATAAGTGCGTCCGCAAAACCGCGAACAAGCATAATAATTCCAAGAACGATGTACATAATACCTATGCGTTTATGGTCAACCGTTGTAATCCAATTTCGCCATAGAATTCCCCACCACCCAAGTGCTGTTAAAGCAATAACAGCAATTAAACCAACCAAAACAATCGCAATACATGTATACAAAACGATCGGTTCATGTGCAAGCGCATGAAAAGCACCTGCCGTAGGATCTGTAAGTCTTCCAAACATTTCTCAACCCATTTCAAATGAAATTCAAGTTTAAAAGAAACCTTTGTTAAAAGGGCTCTTTACTTTATTGACTCTGTTAAATAACATCAGGATCAAATACTGAACATAGTGCACCCCACAGCGTCTGAGCAGCAGCACGTTTCATTAAATCTTCATTACATACCGTCTTTTCATCGACACATCGATTAACAACACGATAGTAAAGCCGCTTCTCAACAGGTGCAAAATAACGAACTTCAGCATCTTTTTCCTTCGCAGCAATATCACCCATACGAGGCGCAATAGAAAGTTGACGATAAGATGCACGATCAAGTACTCGACCATTAGCCCGAGCTTTTACAATCCAATCCTCAAAATCCTGCAAAGACACAGAATGCCACTTAAACCGCATACTCGAAAAACCATCACCACTGTAATTTGCTGAGGCTCCTTTGAATACTCCTTGCTCTTCAGCGACCAAATGCAACTTAGCATTCATCTGCGGCATAGCGTAAAGAACTGTACCCAATTTGGGAACCCAAAAAGCATTGACAGAATTCTCTGACGTTAATTGCAATAAAACTTGACGTCCTTCAGGCGCATAAATCTCATTAATCGATGCAACACCATATTCAGGATAAATAAAAAGCCATTTCCAATCAAGAGCAACAGCATCAATCTGTAATGGCTTTCCTTCACCCACAACTTCCACTGGAAGAGGATTTGTAGGTTCAAGCTTATAGGTATAATAAGCTGTTAATGAACCTAAAACCATTACAATTAAAACTGGAATACCCCACATCAATGCTTCAATTTTATTTGAATGCGCCCAATCAGGAGAATAGTCCGCTTTCATATTCGATGCACGATATTTTATAGCTAAAAATACCACACTCACCATAACTGGGATGACAATACAAAGCATCACCACCACACAAACAACGATCAAAATGAGCTGTTGACGTGCAACATAACCTGATGGCTGTATAACATCAATTTTACAACCAGACAAAAGCAGTGCTCCCCCTAAAATCACAAGCATTTCTAATTGTCTAACAAAGCTTTTCACCTTTATTTACCCCCGTCATACGCACTAAAAATTGTCATAAATATATACCTCACATTGTACAGATTTGAAAATAATTATCAAGAGAATTCAATGCCTATATTACTCTTATTAAACGCCTACTCTTTATCTATCACAATTTAATTGTTTTGCTTAATTGTTTTGCAATATACTCAAGTGCAAACCAATATCCATCACCTCCACACCCAGTTATGACAGCGTCTACACCTGCAGATGTATAAGAATGGTGACGAAAAGCTTCACGCTGATAAATATGAGATAAATGAACTTCTACTTTCGGCCCTGAAAACATTTTTAGGGCATCAAGAAGTGCAACAGATGTATGACTGTAAGCCGCTGGATTAATGATCAATCCAGAACTTGCCTCTATTGCTTCTTGTATCCATGCTACTAATTGCCCTTCACAGTTACTTTGATAAAAATTTATTATAATATCATTTTTTTTTGCCCATTCTCTGCATCTTTTTTCAATATCTTCTAGAGTTTCAGTTCCATAAATTTCTGGCTCACGTTGACCTAGAAAATTTAAATTAGGACCATTTAAAATTGTTATTATCTCTGACATAGCAAGCCTTTTCTTTCAGACCTATCACTTATTAAAAAAATATTTAGCATGTTTTTATGGCAATAAAGCTCCATCCTTAATCTCAAAGAATTCTGCGCGTCCTTTTAAGTCATCGAATAAAAGACGATCTGTTCCTGTCATAAATGTTTGTACAGCTAAATCATCAAGAATATCAAATAGAGCAGCACGTCGATGCGAATCAAGATGGGCAGCCATTTCATCAAGAAGAAGAATGGGAGATCTTTCCGATATCATACCTGTTAGACGTGCATGACACAAAACTAAACCTGTCAGCAGCGCTTTTTGTTCACCTGTTGAACAAGATGTTGCTGCTCTATTTTTATCAGCATAAAAAACCTGCAAATCTGCACGATGTGGTCCTTCTAACGTCCGACCAGCAGCACGATCCATTGCGCGATTATGCCGTAATCGATCACAAAATTGTTCTTCAACTTCAGTTGCTGATATTTCACTAAGAGCTGTTTCCAAAAAACCATCAATTTGCAAAAAAGCTCGTGGAAAAGGTATCTGTGATGGCATTTGTGTAAACATGTCATTTAAAAGACGAATAACATCAACACGCGCCGCAGAAATAGCTGTCGCCAGTTCTGCCATCTGCTTTTCTAAAGCATCAAACCAAGCACAATCTTCATTTCCATCTAAAAACAAACGATTACGTGCGCGCATAGCTCTATCATAATCGGCTATGCGGCGCCTATGCAAGGGATCAATCGCCAAAACCATACGATCCAAAAAACTACGGCGCTCAAGTGAAGGACCTGTAAAAAGACCATCCATAGACGGTGTTAGGACACTAATATGACAATAATCTGTTAGGCAATCACTCGACTCATTCACACCATTAATATGGACCTTTCGACTGTTATCACTAACCTCGAAAGCTGTACCAATCTTTACTTCACCATAAAGAGCGCATTCAAGACGCGCAAATACAACAAATCCTCCACCACCATCTACAAAGCTAACGTCAGAATAAACAGCGCGCCGCAAACCACGGCCAGGAGAAAGAAAAGATAACGCCTCTAAAAGATTCGTCTTACCAGCACCATTATGGCCAGTAAAAACCACATGCTGACCAGAAAAATGAATATTGAAAAAAGAATAATTGCGATAACGTAAAAGCTTCAGCTGCCTCACTGCCACTTTGTGCACATGACTGGCCATACATTGCAAAACAACCGCCCCTAAACGCGAATAGGCATCAGTACATAGAGCACATCCACATCATCATTATCACGAATCAGAGCGGGTGCTCCAGCCTCAGCCAACATAAAAACCATCTCATCGCTTGAAAGCTGCCCAGCAATATCCAAAAGATAACGTGAATTAAACCCTATCTCAAGCGGTTCAGATGCATAAGTTACTGATAATTGATCTTCTGCACTGCCCGAATCTGGGCTATTAACAACAAGCCTTAACTGTCCATGCTCAATCGTTAATTTAACTGCACGCCCCCGATCACTTGAAATCGTTGAAACACGATCAACGGCAGAAGAAAAGTCCTGCCTATTAACAATTAATTCTTTATCATTTCCAAGAGGGATAACACGTTGATAATCTGGAAATGTTCCATCAATTAATTTTGATGTAAAAATCACAGAGCCTATAGAAAAACGAATTTTTGTCTCTGAAAGCTCTATACACACATCACTATCATTTTCTTCTGAAAGAAGTTTTTGCAATTCTCCTACAGCTTTACGGGGAACAATAACACCAGGCATTCCCTCAACACCCGAAGGAGCTTCCATCTCAACTTGTGCCAAACGATGACCATCAGTTGCAACCAAACGCAATTTCAAAACATCATCATTAATAATATGGAAATAAATACCATTAAGATAATAACGGGTTTCTTCAGTAGAAATAGCAAATTGTGTACAATCAAGTAAATGTTTTAAGCCTGATGCCGATAAAGAAAAACGATAACCAAACTGCCCAGGAAGCGACTCTGGAAAGTCTGACTTCGGAAGACATTGAAGCTGAAAATGTGCACAACCCGAAACCACGGACATTGTACCTGCTTGATTCTCATCGACGGATAATACAACTTCATTGCTATCAGGAAGTTTTCGAATGATATCATAAAGCAAATGTGCTGGAACAGTTGTTGCTCCAGCTTGTTTAACATTAACTGCAAAAGATTCCATAACCTCTAAATCAAGGTCTGTTGCTTTTAACTGTACACGGCCATTTTCTGCATCAATCAACACATTCGATAAAATAGGAACAGTATTACGGCGCTCTACCACACGGTGAACCCGACCAAGAGACTTGAGAAATTGACTGCGATCAACTGTAATACGCATAAAAGCCCCGTATGATTTACTAAAAACTATAAGAATTCTTTAGACTTAAAGAATAGACCCTCTTTAAGAATCGCCTGCTAGAGTTTATTAAACCTCTCTTAAAATGGCAAGTCACTCCTGCATAAGAAAAAATAAATCTTTTCATTAAATTCTTTAAAGTCTCTCCAAGGAAAGAAACGATAAACACTATACAGCCTGTTCTCCAATCAACCGCTTAAGCAATTCAAGTTCCTTAGCCAAGGTCTGATCACCACAAACCAAATCTTCAATTTTACGCACAGCGTGTAAAACTGTTGTATGATCACGCCCACCAAAACGGCGCCCAATTTCTGGTAACGAGCGAGGAGTTAATACTTTTGCTAAATACATTGCAACTTGCCGTGGCTTCACAACCGTACGTGTTCGACGATTAGATAACAAGTCCTGTTTAGAAACATTATAATGGCGTGCTACCGTACGCTGAATTTCTTCAATCCGAATACGCTTAGGTTCACCAGGACGTGTCAAGTGACCTAATAACTCATCAATCCGCTCTAAAGATAAATCAGACTCAAAAGATTGACGAAACAAGAGCTGATTAAATGCACCTTCAATATCACGCCCCGACCCTAAAACCGTTTTCGCAATATATTCCAAGATATCATCAGAAATTGATACCATGCCATCATCTTGTTGTGCCACCTTCAACCGCTGGCGCAACATTTGCAAACGCATTTCATAATCTGGTGCTTCAATTTCAAGGGCCACCCCTCCCTGAAGACGAGAGCGAACGCGAAGATCAAGCGATTCTAATTCTGCTGGTGGACGATCTGCAGCGACAACAACCTGTTTTGCACTATCAAGCAACATATTAAGCAAATGGCAAAACTCATGTTGTATCGACTTACCCTGTAAAAACTGCATATCATCAATAATTAAAAGGTCGATATCACGAAGCTGTTCTTTAAAAGAAAGAGCATCATTATCACGAATAGCTGTTGCAAAACGCCACATAAAATATTCAGCAGTTAAATAAATAACGCGCGCAGACGTTAAACGCTTCAATGCAGAAGCAGCAATCGCTTGAAGCAAATGTGTTTTTCCTAAGCCAACAGATGCGTGAATAAAAAGAGGATTAAAACGTAAAGCACTTTTATGCCCCTCCGCAATAGAACGCGCAGCCGCTAAAGCAACACGATTAGAAGCCCCCTCAACAAAACTTTCAAAAGTATAACGAGAATCAAGTGGAGATCCAAAAACTCCCGTTTGAGAACTCTTAACTGAATGCTCTGCGCAACTTTCAACAAAAGATGAAGTCGCCTGCTCCTCTAGTACAACAGAAGGAACACTTCTTTTACAAACGACATCTCTTGAAACGCGTTCCATACCACGAACAATAACTTCAACACGAAGAATTGCTGAATTCTCTTGTTTCCATAAATGAGTCAAAAGAGAACCATAGTGATTATTAATCCATGAACGTAAAAAAGCAGTAGGAACAGAAAGCTTTACAAGAGTATGACTATATTCAGCAAGCTTCACGCGCCCAAACCAACTGGTATAAGCCTCAACACCAACCTGTACCTTTAATTGCGCCATAACACGTATAAAAGCCGCTGCACTTTCCTCCTCTGAAACAATAGAATGCCCTATAGGAGCACTTCTACAAACATTCTTATCACTCTCCGTCATCCTATTCTTTATTATGTTCTCTGCCGACAGGATATTTACCGAAACCCTTTTAAAGGAACTAGCTTTAGAGTTCAATTTATCCACCATCTTCCATCCTGATAAAAATAAAATTTTGTCCTGCCAAACAGCTAAAATAAATCTAGCGAAGGCAAAACGCCCTACCCCAAATAAGATTACTCACCCTCCCCTAGGATAGCCTCATCACAACCCCACTAACAAAGATGACCAATAAGATTTACTTGCACTCATGATATGACCCACCCTTCTAAAATGGTAAACATATCCATTAAGAAAACTAAAAAACCGTCAGAAAACCTCTCCAACACAAAAGTTTAGAAAAGCCTAAATCAAAACATCTTGTATTCAACAAAGTACAGAATAATACGCTGATGTGACCCCTTCATGCTTTTTAGTCTTCATAAGAACCATACAAAACAGCAGAGGTAAAATGCAAGAGGTCAAAATAAAATCAAAAAACCCAAAAAAAATGCTTATATTAATGAGGACTGAAAAAAATATTGATTCAATTCATTTTTTTTCTCTAAATTTACCAATAATTAAAGAATCTCTTCAGATTTAAAAAAAAAAAATAAAATGCTTGACAAAAAAGACTCTGTAAAAATCCACAAAGCTTGTGGATAACCATACCCCCCTCTATAAACTTTCTCTCCTTTTTCAAGTGGAGAATCATTATCGATTCTTATTTCAATAGAAACTTTTTGAAATAATAAACAAAAAGCCAGCATCCTCATGGATACTGGCTTTTTTCTCAATTAAAGGAGAAAAAGTTTAAACGCTGAGAGCCTTCAACCGTTTAGCTAAACGCGATACTTTCCTCGCAGCAGCATTTTTATGAAAAACCCCTTTAGAAACTGCACGCATAATTTCAGGCTCAAAATTCTTAAATGCAATCTCCGCAGATGCCTTATCGCCACCCGCCAAAGCATCATCAAACTTACGTATAAAAGTACGAACGCGTGAACGGCGGGCCTTATTAACCTGTGTGCGCGCCGCAACCTTGCGCACCGCTTTTCGAGCAGAAGGTGTATTCGCCATAAATATAATCTCTCTTTCAACACCTTGGTAAAATGAGTCTCAATAACAACTCTACCAATATAAATAAATCCAACCCAAGCAAAACTATAAAGCTGCCTATAACTCGTGTGGTTTATAACGCAATCCCAAAGCTAACGTCAATTAGATTTTCAAAGATAGTCATAAAAAAAACGAAGCCAAACTCTTTGATCCGCAACTTTATAGCCTAATAATAGATATTCCTTAACAAACAAAAGAATTTAAACGGCTAACTTACGCAAGACATATTGCAAAATTCCACCATGATGCAAATAATCTAGCTCATCTTCAGTATCAACACGGCATAATAATGGAACGGTTTTTACCGTACCATCAGAAAAAGTAATTTTCGCTACAGTCTTTTGACGAGGTTTCAAGTTATGAATCCCTTCAATTGTCACCTTTTCATCTCCCTTTAAGCCTAAAGATTTCCAACTTAGCCCCTCCTCAAAGACAAAAGGGACAATGCCCATACCAACAAGATTAGAACGATGTATCCTTTCAAAAGATTGCACAATCACCGCTTTGACACCAAGAAGATTGGTCCCCTTGGCAGCCCAATCGCGTGATGATCCATTACCATATTCAACACCTGCAAAAACAACGAGCGGAATACCTTCTTGTTTATACGCCATTGCTGCATCGTAAATGGTTTGTTCTACCGCTGACGGATAATGAACCGTATAACCTCCTTCTCGACCATTTTCCCCTAACATAAAATTACGAATGCGAATATTGGCAAAGGTCCCACGCACCATAACTTCATGATTCCCACGACGCGTTCCATACTGGTTAAAATCAGCTACTTTAACACCATGATCCATTAAATATTTTCCGGCAGGAGAAGCTGCTTTAATAGAACCAGCAGGAGAAATATGATCCGTCGTGATTTTATCACCAAATAAACCTAAAATCCGTGCATCTCTAATATCTGGTAAGATATCAGGTGTTTTCTGCATATCATCGAAATAAGGTGGATTGCGTACATAGGTGGATCGCTCATCCCAAGAATAGGTAGAACCCGTAGGAATCTGAACTTTTTGCCAATTTTCATCTCCCTTAAAAACATCTGCATACTTTTCGGCAAAAACCTTACGCGTGACATTTTTTTCGATAAACTCCTGTATTTCTTGAGAAGTTGGCCAAATATCTCTCAAATAAATGGGTTGGCCATTTGAATCTTCACCAAGAGGCTCCTTGGTTAAATCCTTACACACCGTCCCGATGAGCGCATGTGCAACAACTAACGGTGGTGAAGCTAAATAATTCGCTTGCACATCAGGGGAAACACGCCCTTCAAAATTACGATTTCCTGAAAGAACCGCAGATGCAATTATACCATTGTCATTAATCGTTTTGGAAATAGCTGGATGCAAAGGACCAGAATTCCCAATACATGTTGTGCACCCAAATCCTACTAAGTTAAATCCCAGTGCATCTAAATCTTTTTGCAGACCCGAATTTTGAAGGTAAGCTTCAACGACTTGTGAACCAGGTGCAAGAGAAGTTTTTACCCATGGTTTACTCTTGAGCCCCTTTGCCACAGCATTTCGTGCCAAAAGACCCGCTGCAATAAGAACACTTGGATTCGATGTATTCGTACACGACGTAATCGCAGCGATCACCACATCACCGTGACCAAGCGTATATTCTTCACCCTCGACCTGATAACGCTTATCTTTATCTTGTCCAGAAGTCTTCTTATAGTCTTCGACCAATGCCTTCTCAAAACCCTGCCCAACGTTTTCCAATGCAATACGTCCTTCAGGACGTTTAGGACCAGCCATAGAAGAGACAACAGTTCCCATATCTAATTCAATTGTATCACTAAAAATGGGATGAGCTACCATTTCATCATGCCACATCCCTTGTGCTTTGGTGTAAGCCTCCACTAAGGCAATCCGATGTTCATCACGCCCTGTCATATTGAGATAACGCACTGTCTCCTTATCAATTGGGAAAAAACCACACGTTGCTCCATATTCAGGTGCCATATTTCCAATCGTTGCCCGATCAGCAAGTGTCATATGCTCCAAACCAGGACCAAAAAACTCAACAAATTTACCGACAACACCCTTCCGACGTAGCATTTGAGTCACCGTCAATACGAGATCGGTGGCTGTTACACCTTCCTTAAGTTTACCTGTTAGACGAAAACCAATCACTTCAGGTAACAACATAGAAACAGGTTGGCCTAACATTGCTGCTTCTGCTTCAATACCACCAACACCCCAACCTAAAACCCCTAAACCATTTACCATAGTCGTATGCGAATCAGTTCCCACACAGGTGTCAGGATAAATCGTCTCACACCCCTCTTCATTCTTCATCCATACACATTGTGCTAAATATTCTAGGTTAACCTGATGACAAATCCCTGTTCCTGGAGGAACAACACGAAAATTTTGAAAGGCTTGCTGCCCCCATTTAAGGAAACGATAGCGTTCACCATTGCGTTCATATTCATGCTCGACGTTTTCCTTAAAAGCCATGGAAGTGCCAAAAGCATCAACAATAACTGAGTGATCAATGATGAGATCAACGGGAATGAGAGGATTGATTTTTTCAGCGTTACCACCAAGTTTAACCATAGCATCACGCATTGCAGAAAGATCAACAACTGCTGGAACACCTGTAAAATCCTGCATAAGAACACGCGCAGGACGGTAAGCAATTTCTGCCCCGGCACTCCCTTTGTCGTTTAACCACTTAGCAACATTGAGGATATCCTCTTTTTTAACTGTGCGACCATCTTCAAATCGCAATAAATTTTCGAGAATAACTTTCATCGAAAACGGTAAACGAGAAACACCTTCAAGTCCGTTCTTCTCCGCTTCGATCAAACTATAATAAATATATTCTTTGCCACCAACATTTAATACTCTGCGACAATTAAAGCTATCAATTTGAGTCATGACTGTCCACCCTCAATACTATAACCACCCAATTTCCAGGAATGAACAACACAAACTACGAGTCAAGGTCGCAGCTTGAGCGCAGACGCAATTACCTCCGCTATCCATTTCCCCTCCACCTCTCATAGGCAAATGCGGAAATCAGCGCCAGAAACCATTTTACACCAGATATTGATGTAAGGTATCCTTTATAGAACTATTTCTAGAACTATTCTAGGTACAATTGCATAAAAAATGTGTTTTTTATTCTATAATACAATAAAGAATATGAAAATAAAAACAAAATAGGCAATCACATGGTGTTATCAGGCAAAGATTTAGCCGCTTACAGAAACGAAGAAATTCTGTTTAAAGGTCTTTCTTTTTGTTTATTTTCACAGCAACTTATGACAATCACCGGTCCTAATGGTATCGGAAAGTCTACATTACTCCGAATCATTGTCGGTCTTCTTGAAGCTGCTGAAGGTCATATAATACTTAAAGACCATGATCAAATATACCCTGTTGCAACTGCCTGTCATTATCTTGGTCCTCAAAATGCTATGAAACCTCTTTTATCTGTCATTGATAATTTGCAATTTTGGGCAGATTTTTACGGTCAACATTTACGTTTTGCGCATGAAGCTCTTGCCGATATTGGTCTTTCTAACCTTGAACATTTACCCTTTAACGCTCTGTCAACTGGACAACAAAGACGCGTAGCTATTGCTCGCCTTTTGCTCTCCTATCGTCCTCTTTGGATTTTAGATGAACCAATATCTGGGCTTGATAACCATGCTCAAAAACTCCTTGCTCGTATTTTCCAGCGTCATCTCAATCAAGGTGGTATGATTATCGCTGCAACTCATAATTCCATAGGCATTCCAGAAAACCATAAAATCGCTCTGGAAAAATTTTTACCTCTCTAGGAGAGAATAAAATGAAAGCACTGTTCTGGCGTGATCTTAAACTATTATTAGTGCTACAAGCCTCTTCACTAACAGGATTATTGTTTTTTATCGCTGTTGTTGTCATAACCCCCTTTGCCATTGGGCCAGACCCCAAAATTCTTGCACAAATAGGACCAGGTATATTGTGGTTTGGAGCCCTTCTTGCAGGGCTTCTCAATCTGAACAAACTTTTCCAAATCGATCGCGATGATGGTAATCTCGACCAATTTATCCTTTCAGGACAAAGACAAAGTTTTACTCTAATTGTCTTTACCAAATGTTTTGCCCATTGGGTAGGAACGATGCTTCCTCTTATTTTTGCCACACCTATTTTAGCCCTCATGCTCCATTTAGATGTAACAATAACTTTTACAACAATACTCACCCTTTTATGCGGAACACCAGCTATTATTTTTATTGGTGCTATAGGCGCTGCACTCGCAACCTCATTGTTGCACAGTACTTTGCTTATTTTTATCATTATCTTGCCGTGGATCATTCCAATTATGATTTTTGGTGTTTCGGCTGCTACAGCCCCAATAAACCCAAATACCTCTTTTCTTACTTCCCTAGCTCTTCTCAGTGCTTTTTCACTTCTTTTGAGTCTCTTTAGCTCTTTTGTTGCTGCAATAACGCTTAAACTTTTATCAGAATAATAAAAGATGATTGCCGCATAGCAAAACTCTGCCTATTATGAATTTTATGAATGAACTATCTCGTACATATAAAATCAGGTCACTCCCTGCAAGTTTCACCCTTTTCATGAAAATAAGCAGTATCGTCTTACCTTGGTTGGCCGGCATAACATTGTGTTTCCTTATCTTAGGGCTTATGCTGGTGATGCATTCTCCTGATGACTATCAACAAGGCATTACTGTTAAGATTATGTACCTTCATGTTCCCTTTGCGTGGTTGTCTACATTCTGTTATGTAACGATGAGTGCAGCGGCATTAGGAAATCTGATTTGGAAATATCATCTTGCTGATGTAGCACTTAAATGTGGAGCGCCTATAGGGGCAATTTTTACCGCCTTGGCTCTCATGACAGGAGCGCTTTGGGGGCGACCTACATGGGGAACATGGTGGGTCTGGGATGCACGGTTAACATCAGTTTTAATTCTGCTTTTTATCTATCTCTCCATTATCCTGCTTGGGCGTGCTTTTGACAACCAAATAAAAGCCGCTCGTGCTACTGCAATTCTTACACTTGTTGGATTTGTTAATATCCCTGTTATTAAATTTTCCGTTAATTGGTGGAATACATTGCATCAACCAGCATCATTGTTACGTGCTGGAGGATCAACAATCGACAATGCTATGTTATGGCCCCTTATAACAATGCTCTTTTGTTTTATCTTTATGTTTATTGTGCTTTATTTGATGGCTATGCGAAATGAAATCAATAGTCATTATATCCGAATACTTCAGATTAAAAAATCCCGTCGTGCACAACAACAGGACGCTTCATCATGCTCGACCTAAATGGCATCCACAGCGGACTTTTAGGAAATCTATCTCAGAAAATTGATTTTTTCCTTAGCACCCTTAAACACGAGCAAATTGTTGTTTTAAGCTATGTGCTTTCTGCAATATCTCTCTTATGTCTTATTGGATATATTCTTTGCAAAGCTCTATACCAAAAAAAAATTCTCCAACAACTAAACAAAAAAGAGCTGTCACAAAAAGAAAAGTATAATGAAAAACATCCCTCCAAACTTAAAAAAAATATATCTTTGCCTGTTCTACTTGTTTTTTTTGGACCATTTGTTCTTTTTCTTCTTCTCATGGTGTTTTTTTTCAACTTTATGGATAAAAAACACCTTCAAGATTCTTCTCTTCTCGCAAACGCATTGGCTGAAAAACCTGCTCCCAATATTCATCTTCCTCTTCTTGATAAAGAAAGTTATCTCAATTCAAAACAGTTTAAAGGACGTGTCACATTGGTCAATTTTTGGGGCTCTTGGTGTCTGCCCTGTCGCGAAGAACATCCTATTCTTATGCAAATTGCACAAGATAAACGTTTTGATCTGATTGGTATTAATTATAAAGATAATAAAACAAATGCCCTGCGTTTTTTAAACAGTTTTGGTAATCCTTTTAAATTTATTGGCTTTGATGTTTCAGGATATACAGCCATTGATTGGGGAATATATGGCCCCCCAGAAACCTTTCTCTTGAATAAAGAGAGCATTATTATTGCCAAACATGTTGGTCCCTTAACATGGCAAATTTATCAAAAAAAAATTCTACCAAAAATTGAACAAGCGATTATGACAGAAGAAAAATAAAATAATGCAGGTTTGTAAAAACATAACGTTTTATCATGCTATGTATGCTATTTTATTTATACGGACCATCATTCTTCTTAGAAAAATTTTACAAGAGCATTACCATTGTTGATTCAAAAACATGTGTAAAGAAATATCTGTTTGGGAGCTTTATTTTTGATTACTTGGACAAAAACAATATTGCTGTAGAACCATCGTTAGATTAGTGACAGCAACCAACTATTATTTTCAAAGTCATATAGTATTTTGTCTTCGCATTTTTATCTAAAATGCACATTGTTATGAGGGGACTTCACCACTATTCTCATCTTTTTTATAAAATAACAAACCCGTTCCTTCGCAGCGTCATTGTTATATTTATTCCCATTATACTATCTGTTCGTAATAGACTCTATAAAGTCCATATTGAGTCTATACATTCTTATTCTATCGATAATTTCTCTTATGATTATAACTAATGAGCTTTTTTGACTCTTAATAAGATAAATTCGAGTAAGAAAATATGACTACAATCAAAAAGTCTCATTTAACAGAGAAGATAAGTTATGAATACATAATCAATCTATCAATGAACATTATAAAAGAATTCATTGTAAGAAATAAACTTTTGAGATGTAAAAAGTATAAAAGAAGCTTTTTCGAGAGGAGAAAATATATTTTACAGAGAACTCTTTTTTAAGCACTCTATAACGTGATTACTGATTTCAACAGAAAGATCACTCGTATACATTAAAAAACTCTAAGACAAGAAATATTCTAGAAGTTCATATGAGCTTATGCGTAAACTTTTATAACGCAAATAAAATAGGCTTTTGTTGCAATCATCATTTTTTATGAAAAATATTTGATTATGTTTTTTCTTCTAAAAATTCTTGCGGTGTAAAACAATATGTTTTTGAGCAAAATTCACATGTGACTGAAATATATTTATTTTTAACCATTTTATTGCGTTCATCAATAGAAAAACCTTCTAGGATTCCTTTAATTTTTTCGTGTGAACAAGAACATTGATCGACAAGAGAAAAAGGATTAAAAACTCTAACACCTTGTTCATGAAAAAGGCGGAACAAGAGCTGTTTACTACCGACTTGGGGATCTGTTAATTCTGAACTTTCAATCGTTTCCATGAGTATTTTAGATTCCTGCCATTGGTTATCCAATTGGGTATGGGTTTTCGTTTCTTCTCGCTTTTGATGAGGGGCATCTATTTTATGATGAGACGATTCTTGGGGTAAAAGTTGGATCAAAATACCTCCAGCTCGCCAGCTTTTCTGCGGTTTTCCTTGTTGGTCACGATTAATTAATATAGCAACAGCCAGACGGATATCGGTAGGAATTTGTTCTGACTGATCAAAATAAATACGAGAAGCTTCTTGTAAATTTGATCCATCTAATGCAACTATCCCTTGATAGGGTTGCATATGGGGACCTTGATCAATGGTGAAGGCTAAAGTGCCTTTTCCTAAAAGTGTTTCTGAAGAAGTTTGACCATTGTCTATGGCTTGTTTTAGCTGTTCCTTATCAAAACGAGCGTATCCACGTAAACTGGAAGGAGGCGAAAAATCGCACACCAACATATTAACAGGTCCATCGGAATGGGTTTGTAGAATAAATTTTCCCGTAAGTTTTAGAGAAGTTCCAAGCAGAACCGTTAAAAGTAAAGCTTCTGCTAGAAGATAAGAAACCGGTTCAGGATATTGATGTCTGTTAAGAATAGAATTTAAAGTTTCCCCAAGTTGTACGGCACGTCCACGGATATCAAGTTCTTCAACTTGAAAGGGAATAACACTATCATCTTCACGCAAGAAGTTGTTGTTGAGAGAGGCTTCATCTTTAGCTTGTTCACTCATAGCTTTGCCTTTTTTATATAATTTGTTGTAGGGAGGCTATTGTGGAGAGAAAAACGCATCTTGTAAACACCAAGAAAGAATTGCTTTTTGAACATGAAGACGATTTTCAGCCTCATCGAAAACAACGGAGTGCGGTCCATCAATCACAGAATCAACAACTTCTTCACCGCGATGAGCAGGAAGACAATGCATAAAAAGAGCATCAGATTTTGCTAATTTCATGAGAGATTCATTGACTTGATAAGGCTGAAAAGTAGAACGACTGCGAGCACGAAATTCTTGTCCCATGGAGACCCATGTATCGGTCATAATACAATCAGCATCTTGAGCTGCTTTTTGGGGATTATGGGTTAGTGTAAGATGTGCTCCTCGTTCACGTGCCCAATGGATAAATTTTTCCTGTGGCTCACTGCCCTTTGGAGTAGCAATACGCAAATGAAAATCAAAAAGAGCTGCAGCTTCAATTAAGGAATGGAGTACATTATTACCATCCCCCATCCACGCAAATATTTTACCAGAAATAGGCCCCCGATGCTCCTCATAGGTTAATATATCTGCTAGAATTTGGCAAGGATGTGTATCATCTGTAAGGGCATTAATGACAGGAATTTGTGCATATTGTGCCAATTCGAGCATACGTTGATGTTTTGTTGTTCGTAATATCACGATATCCACAAAACGAGATAAAACACGAGCCGTATCAGCTATAGTTTCACTGTGACCAAGCTGCATCTCTGAACCCGTGAGCATGATTGTATCTCCGCCAAGCTGGCGCATACTGATATCGAATGAAATACGGGTTCGTGTGGATGGTTTTTCAAAAATCATCGCAAGTGTTTTACCTATAAAAGGTTTTGAACCTTTTCCTGCTTTAAAAGATGCTTTAAGGATCTTCGCATAATCGATCAGTGCGCGTGCTATTGCTGGCGTTAAAATGGATAAGTCCGTGAAATGACGAAGAGCATTTGTCATGTGTGTGATATTTGTCTTTCTTTGTTTACTTGCGAAAGATAAGCTATTGCTTTTTCAATACGATGCAAACTTTCATCTATTTCTTCTTCCCTAATGATAAGAGGAGGCAATAAGCGCACAACATTGTTGTTGGCAGCAACACTTAAGAGATGTTCATTTTCTAAAGCATTAACGACAAGATTTGAAGACACAACACATTGAATACCCAACATTAGCCCCATCCCCGGAACTGCGCGGATAATATCAGGATAGATATTGAGAATATGCAAAAGTCCACTTTTTAGTTTATCCCCCATGCGCTGAACATGGTTGAGAAAACTTGGCTCTAACAAAATATCAAGAACACTATTTCCTACAGCCATTCCAAGAAGATTTCCTCCAAAGGTTGAACCATGTGTCCCAAGTGTCATGCTTTTTGCAACTTTATCCGTTGCAAGGCAAGCGCCTAATGGAAATCCCCCTCCTAATCCTTTTGCGAGGGTAAGAATATCAGGTGTGACATCACTCCATTCATAAGCAAAAAGCTTTCCTGTTCGTCCTATACCCGTTTGGACTTCATCTAAAATCAATAATAGACCATTATCATCGCATATTTTGCGCAAAAATCTTAAATATTCATGAGGGACCGTTCGTATTCCTCCTTCTCCTTGAATAGGTTCAATAAGAATAGCGGCGGTATTTTTATTAATAGCATTACACAAAGCGATTTCATCACAAAAAGGTACTTGAATAAATCCACCAGCTTTAGGTCCAAAGCCTTCAAGATATTTTTCATGCCCAGTCGCAGCAAGTGCTGCAAGTGTACGTCCATGAAATGCCCCTTCAAAAGTAATTATTTCAATGCGTTCTGAATGACCAGCAGCATAGTAATAATGACGTGCCGTTTTGAATGCGCACTCCAATGCTTCAGTACCTGAATTGCAGAAAAAAACCTTATCCGCAAAACTATTTGCACAAAGCCGCGTGGCAAGAGATGCTTGTTCAGGAGATTGAAAAATATTAGAAACATGCCAAAGTTTTTCAGCTTGTATTTTGAGCGTATCAACCAATTTTGGATGTGAATACCCTAATGCATTAACAGCAATGCCAGATGTGAAATCAAGATAATGTTCTCCTTTATCGGAAATAAGCCATACACCATGCCCCTGTTCAAAATGCAAATTTCGTCGTGCGAAGCATTCATAAAGTGGTTGTATAGAGACAGCATCCATCATAATTCCCTTTATATTTTAACCTTTTCAATATATATACAAAGCAACACTACAAATAAAACAGCATGGTACATTTCGTTACGGTGCTTTCAACATTTCATTACGATTAGTGATTACACCTATAGAATAGATCATTACACCAATTGAAAAAAAGTCAATGAAGGTTCTACAAATAAGCATTTTGGGGAAAAGCCTTAAACAAAAGTGAAAGTTTAACCTATGATTGATTTGCAAGTTGGGGAAAACATTCTAAATAAACTCTTCAAGAGGTAAAGACTCTTGTCATAGAGTGAGTGCATATTGTAATTTACAATATAATAAGCAAGATGATGTGTTTTGATTTGTAAGTCCACAGGCTGGATGATTTTCTTATGCTCGTTTAGAGTGTAAAGTTCTTTCATTCAGCGTAATGAAAACATTATTTAAACATTTGAAGATGCAACGGGGGAGAGCATCTTAGTGACGTAATCGGAATGGAGTGCTGGTATGGGTTGGACATGTGAACGCGTTGAGCTTCTTAAAAAGCTTTGGAGTGAAGGGTTAAGTGCAAGTCAAATTGCTGCTCAATTAGGTGGGGTCAGCAGAAATGCAGTCATCGGCAAAGTACATCGATTAAAGTTACCAGGACGTGGTAAGACAGCTCAAGGAAGCACGCGTGCGCAAAAAACTCCCGTGGGAAGCAGCAGCCCATCATCTCCACGTGTGCGTCGCAACACATCCACGGTATCGCCAGTAAACACATCATCTGTAAGTATTGAAGAAACAGCTTTAAAGACAGAATTTGTAGTGGAAGATGTAAAAGAAGTTGATATGTCCACAAAATCCAATGTAGTGGTGCCTATATCACGTCAACTTAATCTTCTACAATTGAGTGAAAATACATGTAGATGGCCGGTTGGCGATCCATTATCAGCAGATTTTCATTTTTGTGGTGCAGATTCTGATGAAAGTAGCCCCTATTGTGCCTTTCATGCTAAGCTAGCATTTCAACCAATATCTGAAAGACGTCGGATAAGAGTGTAATATCCTCAATTGAATCTCGTATTTTACGTCTTCTGCGCTTCGTTATTAAATTTTAATTATCGAATTATTATGAGAACGAAATTTGATGGAGCTTTTAATGAATGAAAAAATTTCTTCATGAAATTATTCAACGAAACTGTATCTTTTGATGCTACTGCGCAGCTATGTGTTGTAAAGTTATATTCTTGTTTATTTTCACGATTCTCTTTAATTTAGTTGTACTGCTGTTAACACTATCCATAGCAATGTCTTTTGAATAATACAGTTCTCAATTTCTCATGTTTTTATTCTTCGTGTATTTAATAGAGTAATGCTGTGGTTTATAAAAATAATTTATCGCTTTGCAACCTGAATGAGATCCATCTATATCTCTCTCATTTTAAGTCCTCTTATATTGAATCGATCAAAATCTTTCGTTTAGGCGTCACGCGCGAGATGAGAACTGCGGAGAGTAAAAACACTTACAGAAAAGCATGCCTCTGTATAAACGCTTTAAAATACCAAGGACTTAAAGGGTTGTTGCAACATTGGGAGATGGTAAAGTGTATGATGATGCCAGCTTACTCTTTTACTAAGCATAAAGATAGGGGGGGTGCTTCATGGATTTATCATTATACTCTTCACGGATACTGTCGCAAAATAAGCTTGAGAGCGTTGAAAGATGTTTCTTTAAAACAAGCCTGTGGATATATTCAATTCAATGTCGTTCTGTTTTGTGTGAGGGATGTGCCCCGTTAACGAATGCTATAAACAAAAGCGTGAAGCAATACGTAGAATGTAAAATAATATCTTTATAATTCTTTATAAAAAATTATAACGAAGGGAATATTGTATTCAAGGCTCTTACGAAATATACGAAAACAATAAATTATAAGTATAAATAAATATTAAACCTGAAACGACCATAATGACATCACATTCCTTCTCCCGACATAAAACGGCGCAACCAAACATAAAGCGCACCTTCTCCGCCATGCTGACGTGCTGCTTGCTCAAACGCGTGGACATAATATCGAAAAGCTGGTGTTGATAACCAATACGGAACAAATCTATACAAAGCTCCATCACTCCCAACGGATCGTCCTTTTCCTGTAATCACAAGGACATAACGCAATCCTCTCTGCTGAGAGGATTGTAGAAATTTTTTTAAGAAAAAATAAGCTTCTTCCTGCATATAACCATGAAGATCAAGACGCGCCTCAAGAGGATAACGACCTTGGGAAATTTTACGATATGCAACATGATCGAAGAAATGAATCTTTTGTGCTTGTGTAACTGCCCTCTTTTCTCTTTTAATAATTGTCGAGGGTTGTTGATTTTCCTGAGACAATGAGGAGATTTGAGTTACAGGTTGATTTTTATCATTAATATTTGCAATAATTTCTGAAGTAGAAGAGAGCATCTTACCGTGAAGCGGTGTTATCGTACGACACACCATCTCCCATAAAAGGCGATCTTGTGAAGCCAATAAATCTCTTTTTTGTCTCCATTTACTTGAGGACATTTTAATTTCTCATAAATCATTGAATGCTTATGGAAGAAAAACAAAAAGTATTTTAATTTTCATTTTCTGTAGCAAAAAGCTTCCAGTTGGGATCTGACGATAAACTATTGCGAACAAAAGTCCAAATATCTCTGATTTCTACAATAGCATCAGGATCACCGTCTATACGCTCGCCCTGTTCATTATAAGTAACAGAAATCATCTCACTGACAATACGTATCGTTAAAAGTTCATCCTTTTCTTGTATTGCCGCCGCAATAAATTCGATCTTATTAATTCCAACAAAAGTGAATTCTATTCTTTCTTTATTTTTTTCTCGTTGCTCAATAGCCGTACAAAAACTCTCAAAAACATCCTGACAAAGCAAGCTTTTAAGCTGATTGCGATCACCTTTGGCAAAAGCTGTTACAATCATTTCATAAGCAATTTGCGCACCTTTTATAAAAAGTTGAGGAGAAAAATGAGAATCAATTCTATGCAATTCCCGCAAATTTTTATTCAAAAGACTCCCCTCCGGTGAAATTTTATCAATTTCACTAAAGTCGTCTTTTTGTGAATTTTTCTGATGAGGGAACGAAACAATATTATCAGCCGTTTCTGCTTCAACCTGTTTTTTAGAACGACGTGAATAAGGATCAAAGGGTGGCTTTTCAAACCCAATTCGTTTCCCTAATACATTACGGAGTTGCACAAAAATAACAACCATAACAACAAGAGCTATGACAAGTATAACGTCAAATTCCATAGGCGCTGTCAATCTCCAAAGCTTAAGTCTCTAATAAACATTGCAGTCAATACCATTTATCAATAAATATGTAAAATAAGGAATCTTATCATTCAAATATTTTTATAGATTTTGTATTTAAACGGAGTGCTCTTAAGAATTTCTCCCCCTACTCATCCAGAAGGAAATTTTCATGTGATAAAACTTTATTCTATAAATCCTCGTTTTTTTGTTGTTATCTTTCTTTGCATTCTTTTAATCGAGATTGCTGGTTTTATCTTTGTTGGTCAAGAAATTGGTATTTTGGCAACTTTGAGTTTGGTTATTCTCACAACCATAGTTGGGGTTGTTTTATTGCGAATTCAAGGGATTAGCCTTTTAAAAAATATACAAACTGAACTTGTCCAAGGACGCACATTAGAGAATAATATTATTAATGATGCTTTCATCATCTTTAGTGCAATTTTACTTATTCTTCCCGGCTTTGTAAGTGATTTCTTGGGAATATTACTTCTTATTAAACCAATTCGCTCTGTTGCTTGGCATTTCTTTATATCATTAAAAAACAAAATGAATCCCAATACTAAAAGAAAAAATGACTCTGAAAAAATAATTGATCTTAAAGCAGAAGATTACACAATTCATGATACGACAGAATCTCCATGGCGCAAAAATGATGATAACCATTGAAATGCCTAAAAAATCTGCAACAAACTAAAAAAATATTCAAGATAAAGAGCGCATTTCTTGCAACCTTTTGCAAGGCGTGATAACCAATCTGGTCTTTAGATCTAAAATAAATTATACATATTATAATAAGAGAGGTTCGTCGTATGGCCGAAGGTGAAATGAATAACAGTGGTGGAGAGCCGGTTTTTGCTGTATTAACTCAATATTTAAAAGATTTATCATTCGAAAATCCAGGTGCTCCTCGTTCATTGCGTGCACGTGAAAAATCACCACAAATTGATATCAATATTAACGTCAATGCTAACCCAATTGGTGATGACAATTATGATGTCGTTTTGTCTCTCTCCGTCAAAGCCAATGATGAAACTGAAACCTTATTTCATGTAGAATTGATTTACGGTGGTGTTTTTCACCTTAAAAACATTCCACAAGAACATGTTATGCCTCTGGTCTTTATTGAATGTCCCCGTCTTTTATTTCCATTTGCTCGCCAAATTATATCTGATGCTACTCAAAACGGTGGCTTTCCACCTTTGTGGATTGATCCTATTGATTTTGCAGCACTCTTCCAAAAGCGTCTTTCTGAAGAACAAAAAGACAGTCAAATACAGCCCTCTTAAAAAGTTTATTCTTTTGTTATTAAAAAGCCCCTTGATATATTCTTGGTATAGTAGGGGCTTTTTTCCTTTAGACGACTTTTGCGGCATGATAAGCCGCAAGCATTGCAATATTGACAACATCTGTATCGCTTCCACTAAATGGTACAATTTGGACAGATTTTTCCAATCCAATTAAAATAGGACCAATGATGGTTGCTTCACCAAGTTCTTGTAACATTTTGCTTGCAATGGAAGACGCGTGATATCCAGGCATAACCAAAATGTTAGCGGGCTCCGTTAATCCCATAAATGGATATTGCTGCATCAATTTGGAATTGAGTGCCACATCAGCACTCATTTCTCCATCAAACTCAAAATCAACTTTGCGTTCATGCAAAATATTAATCGCATCCTGAATTTGCTGCGTCGTCTGCCCTTTCATATAAGCAAATGTAGAAAATGCTAAAAATGCTACCCGTGGTTGATATCCAAATCCTCGCACAAATGAAGCTGCTTGTTCCGCTATATCCGCAAGTTCTTCAGCATTAGGATTTTCATAAACGGCTGTATCCGTAATAAACACAATTCGTCCACGGCAAATAGCCATTGAAATACCAATCAATCGTTCTTTTGGTTTTTCATCAATTGCACGACGTATATCGATTAACGCTGTTTCATAATTGCGTGTCACCCCTGTAACCATTGCATCAGCATCTCCTAGTGCCACCATACACGCAGCAAAATAATTGCGATCATTATTGATACGATGATGACAATCACGCAACAGCCAGCCTTGACGCTGCATCTTTTTATAAAGATAATTCGCATAAGCATCTGTACGGCAAGAAAGCTTAGCATTCATAATAGAAATACCTTCACGCTCCAGATCAATTCCAGCGATAACAGCCGCTTCTCTTACTTGCTCTTCACGACCAACCAAAATCGCTTGTCCTAATTTTTGATGGACATAGGAAACGGCTGCCCGCATAACTTGCTCTTCTTCACCTTCTGCAAAGACAATTTGTTTTGGCGCTTGACGAACATGGTTATAAACCCCACGCATCATCGAGGAAGTAGGATCACGTCTCGCATTCAAATCGCGCTCATAGGCCTCTAAATCATCTATGTTCTTTTGCGCAACACCGCTTTCCATTGCTGCTTTTGCTACCGCTATTGAAACAACCGTAAATAAACGCGGATCAAAAGGAACAGGGATGATATAATTAGGACCAAATTTTAATCGCTTTCCATGATAAGCTTCTGCAACGCTGTCAGGCACTTCTTCATGCGCTAAATTAGCAAGAGCCTTTGCCGCAGCAATCTTCATGTCTTCATTAATAACTCTTGCACGCACATCAAGCGCACCACGAAATATATAAGGAAAACAGAGAACATTATTAATCTGATTTGGATAATCGGAACGTCCTGTTGCGATAATGGCATCATGACGCACTTGCATAACCTCTTCCGGCGTAATTTCTGGATCGGGATTAGCCATAGCAAAAATGATCGGCTGGGGTGCCATGGATCTTACCATTTCAGGAGTAAGAGCACCTTTAGCAGAAACCCCAAAAAATATATCTGCACCTTCCATTGCTTCCATAAGCGTACGTTTATCTGTTTGAATAGCATGCGCAGATTTCCACTGATTCATTCCCTCTTTGCGGCCTTCATAGACCACACCCTTTGTATCACATAATATGATATTTTCGGAACGAAAGCCCATCGCTTTAATCAGTTCAATACAAGCAATTCCTGCAGAACCAGCACCATTACAGACTAACCGCGTATTTTGCATATCGCGCCCTGTTAAAGTCAAAGCGTTGAGAACACCAGCAGCAACAATAATTGCTGTACCATGTTGATCGTCGTGAAAAACAGGTATATTCATTACCTCGCGTAGGCGGCTTTCAATCATAAAGCACTCTGGCGCCTTAATGTCTTCAAGATTAATTCCACCAAAAGAAGGTTCTAAATGGCGCACCAAATTGATAAAACTTTCTGTATCGTTTATATCAATTTCTAAATCAATGGAATCAATATCCGCAAAACGCTTAAACAGCACTGCTTTTCCTTCCATGACCGGCTTAGAAGCAAGTGCACCTAAATTGCCTAACCCTAAAATAGCTGTACCATTTGAAATAACAGCAACAAGATTGCCTTTTGCTGTATAATCATAAGCTAGCGCTGGATTTTGAGCAATTGCCTTAACTGGAACGGCAACACCTGGTGAATAAGCAAGTGCTAAATCATGCTGTGTTGCCATAGACTTTGTTGCAACAATCTCAAGCTTTCCTGGTCGACCACGACTATGAAAATCTAGAGCTTCTCTTTCGCTCGCACTGTAAACAGTTTGAGATATTTTCTGATCTTGCTCACTCTTTTTCATCTCACTTTATTTTCTCCAAAAACAGTGTAAATTTTGCTTGATAATGCGTATAGTCATTAAATCTGATTCATATATTAGAAATCGCTATTCTTGCCTTAGCAAATCTGATGATGCGTTGCAATTTAGAGATAAATAGATATTGAAGTAAATAAAAAAGAGTAAAAACTTCACTTAAAGGAAACAGGCCTCGTACAAATGGATAAAAAAAACAATCATAAAAATAATTTAATTCCACAGCCTGCCTCCTCATCTGCTTCCTCTCAAGAACGTCTTACACCTATGATGGAGCAGTACATAGAAATCAAAGCCGTCCATCATGATTCCCTTCTCTTTTACCGAATGGGGGATTTTTATGAATTATTTTTTAATGATGCGATTGAAGCTGCTCAGGCTTTAGGAATCACACTCACAGCACGCGGAAAACATTTAGGACAAGATATTCCTATGTGCGGTGTTCCCGTTCATGCTGCTGATGATTATTTACAAAAACTGATTGCTTGTGGTTACCGAGTTGCTGTTTGTGAACAAATAGAAGATCCTGCTGAAGCAAAAAAACGTGGCTCAAAATCTGTTGTTCGGCGTGATGTTGTTCGCCTTGTAACACCTGGAACGATAACAGAAGAAAAACTCCTTGATCCAACACGCGCAAATTATTTGATGACACTTTCCCGTATAAAAACTAGCGATGGAGAGGAATTTGCTCTTTCTTGGATTGATATCTCAACAGGCATATTTCGTGTAACAGAAAGCCGCCAAGAAAAACTTTTAGCAGATATTATGCGTGTTGATCCACAAGAAATCATTGTTGCTGATTCATTTTTTCATGATAAATCTCACAAGTCACTTTTTAGTATTCTTGATCGTATCGTTTCACCTCAACCTGCTTGTCTCTTTGATGCACTCACCGCTGAACGCGATATTTGCAATTATTTTAAACTCTCAACTCTTGAAGGCGTTGCCGATTATTCACGTTCCGAACTCTCTGCAATTGTAGCTGCTATTCGTTATATCGAAAAAACACAAATCACGCATCGCCCTCCCCTCATGCAGCCTGAGCGCCAAAATGAAAGTGCGACTCTTTTTATTGATGCCGCAACCAGATTAAGCCTTGAACTTATTCGTACGACATCAGGTCAACGGGATGGAAGTTTATTAAAAGCTATTGATCGCACTGTAACAGGAGGAGGATCACGCCTTCTTATTGACCGCCTTATTGCTCCCCTCACCACTCCTTCGGCTATTGATACGCGTTTGGATTCTATCGATTTTTTTCTACGTAATCCTTCTCTTGCAGAAGCGATAAAGCTTATTTTAAAGGGGGGACCAGATATGCCCCGCGCCGTTTCACGTTTGGCTCTTGGACGAGGAGGTCCCCGTGATATGGCGACAATCCAGCGCGGCTTTGAAATCATTCGTGAATTGCATCAACTTCTTGATAATGAGCTTCTGCCTCAAGAAATAAGTGATGTACAACAGGTGTTCTCAAACTTACCCACAGCGTTATACTTTCATTTAGAACAGGCATTAGCTGATGATCTCCCACTCCTTAAACGTGATGGTGGTTTTATTCGTTCTAATTATCATAAAGAGCTCGATGAAATGCGTGCTTTACGTGATGAATCTCGCCGTGTCATTGCTGAACTTCAAGCGCAATATGCCCACGAAACAGATATTAAGACGCTTAAAATAAAGCATAATAATATTCTAGGTTATTTCATTGAAGTAACCAGCACACAAGCATCTTCCCTTACAAATAATCCACAAGCTAAAGCACGTTTTATTCATCGGCAAACAATGGCAAACGCTATGCGTTTTACGACAACAGAGCTCGCTGACCTTGAAAGCCGTATTGCCCATGCTGCCAATCACGCATTGACACTTGAACTAGAGATTTTTGATATTCTCGTTCAGGAAATTACCGAACAAGTTGATTTTATTCGTAAAGCCTCTGAAGCACTTGCTATTTTAGATGTCTCTGTCGCTTTAGCATATCTTGCTGAAGAACAAGGATATTGCCGCCCTAAAATTGATCTTTCACTTACCTTTCATATTACAGCAGGACGCCATCCTGTCGTCGAGCAAGCACTCCGCAAACAAGCAGCAGAACCTTTTATTGCCAATAATTGTGATCTCTCTGTGCAAGAAAATCAGCAATATGCAGCAATCTGGCTGTTGACAGGGCCTAATATGGGAGGAAAATCAACTTTTTTGCGGCAAAATGCTCTTATTGCTATTATGGCGCAAATGGGATCCTTCGTTCCAGCAACTTCAGCACATATTGGTGTCGTTGATCGCCTATTTAGTCGCGTTGGGGCTTCCGATGATCTTGCACGGGGGCGCTCAACCTTTATGATGGAAATGGTTGAAACAGCAACGATTCTCAATCATGCTAGCCACCATTCCCTTGTTATTCTTGATGAAATAGGACGTGGAACATCAACCTTTGATGGACTTTCTATTGCTTGGGCTGCTGTTGAATATCTCCATGAAGTTAACCATTGTCGTGCTATTCTTGCTACCCATTTTCATGAAATGACTGCACTTACCGAAAAACTTGACAGACTGCATAATGTAACCATGAAAGTCAAAAATTGGGATGGTGATGTAGTTTTTCTTCATGAGGTCACACCAGGAGCCGCTGACCGTTCCTATGGTGTACAAGTCGCAAAGCTTGCTGGACTTCCCCCAGCCGTTATTACACGAGCAACAGATGTACTCCATCAATTAGAACAAGGCGAAATGGCTGGAAAAGGACATAAACTCATTGATGATTTACCACTCTTTTCTCTTAAAGCAACATCTCCCGTCAATGAAGCAAAAAACAAACATTGTATACTTCACGAAGCTTTAAAAAATATTCATCCCGATGAACTCTCTCCTAAACAAGCTTTAGAAGCAATTTACCACCTCAAACAGCTTGAAAAGAGTAACCCTTTATAGAAAACAGATGTTATTTTTTATTAAAAAACCTTCTTAATAGGAGATAACGTAACCATTTTTGATATACCACAGCATAAACAGTTATTTATCGTATTCCCATCGCTTTTCTACATAATATATTTGTAAGTATAATTGCCTATAGAAGCAAAACCATATGCATTATATTTCATATTCCCTTAGATTAATATTGGCTCTTATACAAAAAATTGGTCAAGATCGACTATTTTTACAAGATAGTCGTTTTTTGTAAAGATTGTCATGAAATCTCCTCCACCTTGCAAATACGCCATATTTAGTGAATTATGCTTTTTCACGATCGATATTATTGTTATCATAGCAACATTTCTAGTTTAAAGCTGTTGGTGTTGGGATACCATCCCATTTTGCATAATAAATTCATGGATAATGGGTCTCGTATTTTCTTCACATTTTAAGCTATAAAGAGCTCTTTTACTGTTTTCATATGGAACATATAATCAGATATATCACAGCAGCATTTTATTTTCCTAAATATCCTTAAACTCCTTCTTACATCTCAAAGGATAAAGATTTTCATTCGAATCAAGTCTGCAAACAATCCAGATTCTAAGGAATTTATCTTGATTTCCTAGTCATGTGATTCACTTAAACTAAAAGCTTTACAAACAAGTCTAAGAATATTCACCACGCACTAAGAAACACTTAATATTTAAGGAGGATGCCGTATATCACAGTCCTAAATGACAGTGTTTTACGGTACAACAAGATAATGCCACCAGTACAATAAATATCTTCCATAAATATGAGAACAGGAAATTGTAATTTCGTATAAGATTGGAATATGATATGAAAAGTAATGATACTGTATATATCTTTATCTGTCTTACATAGCTGCTAAAATAAGCAATCCGCAGCTGCTTTTAGTTGTATTGATAGCTTTTTAATCATACTCATCCATGACTCGAAATATTCTGATAAGTTCATAAACTCATAAAATAATTAGCTTAGAATATCGTGCAAAAGATGCAAAAAATCAGAGTACTGTCTCTATTCAACTCATCAAATATTACGTACTGCACCTTTTGAAGCAGATGTAGTCATCGCTGCATAAGCTTTGAGAGCCTTTGAAACTTTACGCTGACGCTTCTCAATCGGTTGCCAAGCGCCTTTTCCTTTTGCTTCCATCTTAGCACGGCGCTGCTTCATCTCAACGTCATCCACCAACATATGAATTCTACGATTTGGAATATCAATTTCTATGATATCCCCTTCTTCCACTAACGCAATTTCTCCTCCTTCCGCAGCTTCTGGTGAAATATGTCCTATCGAAAGCCCTGAACTTCCTCCTGAAAAACGTCCATCCGTAACAAGTGCACAAACCTTGCCTAATCCTTTAGATTTGAGATAACTCGTTGGATAAAGCATTTCTTGCATTCCAGGTCCACCACGTGGACCTTCATAACGGATTAAAACAATTTCACCTGTTTTAATCTTATCAGTTAATATAGCTGAAACAGCTGAATCTTGGCTTTCAAAAATTCTTGCCGGACCTTTAAAAGTTAAAATTGATTGATCAACGCCTGCTGTTTTTACAATACAGCCATCTTTTGCAAGATTTCCATAAAGAACTGCCAATCCTCCATCTTGTGAATATGCATGTTCTCTATTGCGAATCACACCTTTTTCACGATCAAGATCAAGGGTCTCATAGCGACAAGATTGGCTAAAAGCTGTTTGTGTCGGAATACCACCTGGAGCAGCACGATAAAATGCACGAACTGTTGGCTCATTAGTTTGCTTTACATCCCAGCGGTAAAGAGCTTCTTTCATTGTTTTTGCATGAACCGTATAAGTTGATGTATCAATGAGTCCCGCCGCATCCAGTTCGCCTAAAAGCCCCATAATACCACCAGCGCGATGAACATCTTCCATATGTACATTTGCAACAGCAGGAGCAACCTTACATAAAACAGGAACACGACGTGAAAGATGATCAATATCCGTCATGGTAAAATCCACCTCACCTTCTTGCGCCGCGGCTAAAAGATGCAGTACTGTATTGGTTGATCCCCCCATGGCAATATCAACGGTCATTGCATTTTCAAAAGCCTTGCGTGAAGCAATAGAGCGTGGCAAAACTGTTTCATCATCATTTTCATAATAACGCTTAACCAATGCAACAATCTGTTTTCCAGCTTCTTCGAAAAGCATCCGCCGATCTGCATGTGTTGCTAACATTGATCCATTTCCAGGAAGAGAAAGCCCCAATGCTTCCGTTAAGCAATTCATGGAGTTGGCCGTAAACATTCCTGAACAAGAACCACATGTAGGACAAGCTGCACGCTCCATTTCAGCAACTTCTTCTTCTGAATTTTGTTCTGAAGCTGCTGCGACCATGGCATCGACCAAATCAACCCTTAGATCTTGATCCTTCCATTTAATCTTACCTGCTTCCATAGGACCGCCAGAAACAAAGATTGTCGGAATATTCAACCGTAAAGCAGCCATTAACATACCAGGCGTAATTTTGTCACAATTAGAAATACAGACAAGTGCATCCGCACAATGTGCATTAACCATATACTCTACAGAATCAGCAATGATTTCACGTGAGGGCAAAGAATAGAGCATTCCATCGTGCCCCATCGCAATTCCATCATCTACAGCAATGGTATTAAATTCTTTCGCAACACCACCGGCAACAGCTATCTGTTGTGCGACTAATTGCCCAAGATCTTTTAAATGGACATGCCCTGGTACAAATTGTGTAAAAGAATTCGCAATCGCAATAATGGGTTTACCAAAATCAGTATCTTTCATCCCTGTTGCACGCCAAAGTCCGCGGGCTCCTGCCATATTACGCCCGTGGGTTGATATTCTTGAACGGTAAGAAGGCATTATTTTTTTCCCCTCAAATAATTCCATTTTGCTTGTTGTGCTGTAACTTCATTATAAAAACAAGAGCTTTAATATTCAAAAGAGCAAAATACCTCGTACTGAGGCATTTGAAGCACAAAATTAAAAGCCCTGTATAAACTTTTTCATAAAGCCTTTGTTTTTTTCTTACCTGTTAATCAACATCTAATCCCTGTGCAAGTCCACGTTTGAGACAAATATCAAAACGCTTCAGTGTGGAACGAACTGTTCCAGATTTTTGTATGCCAGATTTGGTCAGTATATTGCATCTATTTGTTTGCGTAATTTCTGGAACAAGAAGACAGCCTCATTTGGAAAGAATATAAAGGCATCGTGGTAAAAATCTATCATCTCCTTACAATTCAGCTTTACACCTTTCAAACGCATTCATAGAAATATCTTTTAAATAATTATGACGCATTATCTCATGCTTTTGTTTTTACACTCTTCAATAGAGCTACTCCCCTCAGGAAGAACAAAACACACCAAACAAAATACACTTGTATAGCCTTTATGTACTCATTTTAAAGAGACATCTTTCAATGTAACTCGAGCCCATTTCACGATAGCGCCCATGAATGGTATAACAGCCCTCGTGAATAATATAAATCTATAAGGGACATCTTCACACTTATGAAGAAGAAAACTGACACCATCATACATTTTTTCATCCCCATATTGTGAATGTCTTTGGTAATTGAGACAATTAAAAAGAGATATTTTTATTCCTTTCTTCAAGTGTTTTTATCCACATGGCTCTCCCTGCTTATGACATCAAGCAAGTGACTTTAATTGTTTCAATATAAGAAGATCTCAAATGAGAGAACCTTATGATATTCGGGACTCTCATTCCAGTTGTAAAAAATTAATTATGAATATAAATCAATACTTAATCTAATTATAACCCACATTACACCCTTTACGAAAAAACAGATAGAATTTATAAAAGAGTACAGCTTTTTCTCGTAAGGTAATCTAGTGCAGAGTTACAATTTGTAGTTCATGCTCATTGGCTCCAGCAAGAGCGATAGAACGCTCATCGGATAAAATGATAGGATAACCTGTTTCACCAAAGAGAGCCCATATCGTAATGCCTGGGGTCATCGGTGGAAGATCTGGAAAGTTTTTAGCCAGATCATCTGTACAAACTTTTTTTAAATAGGCAATCTGTCCCGCATCAGAGTAGGATGTGTTCTGAAACGACAAGTTTTGTTTATGTTCTCCCATTTCACTGTTCCTTTACGCCTTAACTTTTATGACTCACCACTACTGACTTTAATTGGAATCTGTTTTATTTCTTTTTTTAATTTTGGTTGATACAGATTAATTGATAAAAGACCATTTTTCAACTCCGCATTTGTAACATGCATCCCTTCCGCGAGAACAAAGGTTCGCTGGAATTGTCGCGCAGCTATACCGCGATATAAATATTGATGATTTTGGTTGTCTGTTTGTTTACCATGAATAACCAATTGATTATCATCAAGCAAAATATTAAGATGGTTAATCTTAAATCCAGCAACAGCCAAAGTTATCCGGATATGATTTGCATCATCATTTTTATGCAAACGTTCAATGTTATAGGCTGGGTAAGCCTCATCAGCTTTACCGATACGTTGCAATATTTTTTCTACGGTTTCAAACCCTAAAAGAAAGGGATTGGAGAAAGGCGTCACATGTGTCATTCATGAGTATCCTCTTTAAAACGGCTTTACTTGACCATACTCTATAAAAGTGTTCGCTGCATTTCTCTCATATGGCGAGCGTGAATGATAACTTCAAGAGAGAAGATTTAAGAGAGTTCAATGCCTCAACGTACCATAAAATTGTCAAAAGTGCGAAATTTATCTGGTATATTATATAATGAAAATGAAATTGCAGAAATATTTCGCCGTTTTTCTGTGCAACGCCCAGCGCCTAAGAGTGATCTTATCTATACAAATATTTTTACGCTTTTGGTTGCCGTTGTGCTTTCGGCTCAAGCGACAGATGTAAGCGTTAATAAAGCGACAAAAGAATTATTTCGCCTTGCTGATCAACCGGAAAAAATGGTTGCATTAGGAGAAGAAGAAATAGCACATCATATCCGTTCAATTGGTCTTTGGCGTGCAAAAGCACGTAATGTTTATGCGCTTTGCAACTATTTAATTGATTATTATGGCGGTCAAGTACCCGATACGCGTGAAGCACTCATGGCCCTTCCTGGAGTAGGGCGCAAAACGGCTAATGTGGTCTTGAATGTTGCTTTTGGTCAACCTACATTGGCAGTAGATACACATATTTTTCGCTTAAGCAATCGTCTTGGTTTAGCGCTTGGCAAAACACCAGAAATTGTTGAGAAAAAATTATTAAAGATTATACCGGTTCATTATATTCGCCATGCACATCATTGGCTGATTTTACATGGTCGCTATATTTGTCAAGCCCGTAAACCACAATGTACGCAATGCATTATTGCCGATTTATGTAAAGCAGCCATCAAAACAAATGCAATTCCAGCACCTTTAGTTGAGCTTCAAGGCAATGGAGCGCCGATTTTTTTGTAATACGGTCTTGCAATTTTGTGTATACTAGCTTATGAAAACGTCTTTAAGAGCCGCCCGGCAGGGCATGCCGTGGCTGTTTAAATGCTTGTTCAAGCGTTGGTCCGCTTGAGTGAATAAATTTTTTGATTGAATAAATTAATGTACGGAGTAGCAAAATGCCCAAGATGAAGACCAAATCATCCGCTAAAAAGCGGTTTAAAATCACTGCGTCAGGCAAAATTAAAGTAGCAGCTGCCGGTAAGCGCCACGGCATGATTAAGCGTTCGAATAAATTTATTCGCGATGCACGTGGAACAATGGTTTTGTGTGAACAAGATGCTAAAAAAGTCATTCAGCATTATTTGCCGAATGGTATTTAAACCTTACGCTTTTGATTTTGAGGAGATTATAATATGGCTCGTGTGAAAAGAGGTGTGACAGCACACGCTAAGCACAAAAAAGTTCTTAAACAGGCTGAAGGTTTTTACGGTCGTCGTAAAAATACCATTCGTGCAGCTAAAGCAGCGGTTGATCGTTCAAAGCAATACGCTTATCGTGATCGCAAAAATAGAAAACGTACTTTCCGTGCTTTGTGGATTCAGAGGATTAATGCGGCTGTTCGTGCAGAAGGTTTAACTTATGGACGTTTTATTGATGGCTTATCAAAAGCTGGTATTGAAGTTGATCGTAAAGTTCTTTCAGATATAGCAATCCACGAGGCGGAAGCATTTTCTGCTTTAGTTGCCTCGGCAAAAAAAGCTTTAGAATATTTAAAAGATACGACACCTAATGCTTTCGAAGGCGCTGTCAAATAAGCCAGTCGTGTTCTCTTAAAGCATTCATTTATTTGAGGTCCCGTGCTGGCTATTGCAAGTGCGGGTTTTTCTTTATTAAAAAATAGGCAAAAATATGAATGATATTGAGCGTCTGGAACAAGAAATTTGTTTAGCCTTAGAGGCAGCAGGTGATGAAAAAGCTCTTGAAGAAGTGCGTATTGCAGCATTGGGTAAAAAAGGTAGTATCTCTGAAAAATTAAAAGAATTAGGAAAAATGGATGCTGGCGAGCGTCATAAAGTTGGACCAGTTCTTAATGGATTAAAAAATCGTATTTTAGAATTATGGGCGCAAAAGCGTGATCTTCTGAAAAGACAGGCAATGGATGCCCGTCTTTCTCGTGAAACAGTTGATGTTACCTTGCCTATTCGCTCTTCACCTATAGAACGGGGACGCATTCATCCTATTTCACAAGTGATTGAGGAAATTATTGCCATTTATACGAAGTTGGGTTTTTCTCTTGCAGAGGGACCTGATATTGAAACAGACTATTATAATTTTACGGCATTGAATTTTCCTGAAGGGCATCCAGCACGCGAAATGCATGATACCTTCTTTTTTGATGTTGATAAAATGGGAGAACGAAAATTATTGCGGACCCATACATCACCTGTACAAATTCGCACACTAGAAAGACAAAAAGCACCGATACGGATCATTATTCCTGGAAAAACTTACCGCATGGATTCGGATGCAACACATTCTCCCATGTTCCATCAGGTAGAAGGTCTTGTCATCGATAAAACCTCCACCATTGCCCATATGATGTGGCTACATGAAACCTTTTGTAAAGAATTTTTTGAAGTTCCCTCTGTAAAAATGCGTTTTCGTCCCTCTTTTTTCCCTTTTACCGAGCCATCTATGGAAGTGGATATTCAATGTGATCGTTCTGGTTCAGACGTAAAGTTCGGAGAAGGGCAGGATTGGTTGGAAATTTTAGGATGCGGAATGGTGCACCCTCATGTGTTGAAAAATGTTGGCTTAGATCCCGATGAATATCAAGGCTTTGCATGGGGAATGGGCATTGATCGTATTGCCATGTTGAAATACGGTATGCCTGATTTGCGGGCTTTTTTTGATGCTGATCTGCGTTGGTTAGACCACTATGGCTTTCGTTTCTTTGATATGCCTGCTTTTTTTCCTAATAGATAATGTGTGATCTTAGTCATCGCTTTCATGTGAGGTTTTAAAATGAAATTTACATTGTCGTGGTTAAAAGATCACTTAGAGACAAATGCATCTTTGGATGAAATTTGTGAGAAACTAACAGCTATCGGTCTTGAAGTTGACTCCGTTGATGATCGATCTTCTTTAAAAGGTTTTGTGATTGCAAAAGTTTTAACAGCAATAAAGCATCCTGATGCAGATAAACTCCAGATTCTGTCCGTCAATACAGGGACTTCCACACCTGTTCAAGTTGTCTGTGGAGCACCAAATGCGCGTGCAGGTCTTATTGGTGTTCTGGCACTACCAGGTACTTATATTCCAGGACTTGATGTAACATTATCTGTAGGAAAAATCCGTGGTGTTGAAAGTTTTGGGATGATGTGTTCACAAGCAGAGCTTGAATTATCGAATGAGCATGATGGGATTATTGAACTTCCAGAAGATAGTCCTATTGGAGATTCATTTGCAGCTTATGCTGGTTTAGATGATCCGGTCATTGATATTGGTTTGACCCCTAATCGTTCCGATTGCACAGGTGTTCGTGGTATTGCCCGTGATCTTGCCGCTACAGGAATCGGACAATTAAAAGAATTGTCTTTACCAAAATTTGAGCCTTCCTTTGAAACACCTCTCAATGTTTCATTAGATTTTTCGCAAGATTTATCATTATGTTTAGGTTTTGCTTGGCGTGAAGTACGCAATGTTCAAAATGGCGAATCACCACAGTGGATGCAACAGCGTTTGAATGCAATTGGTTTGAGACCGATTAATGCGCTTGTTGATATGACCAATTACATCAGTTTTGACCTTGGTCGTCCACTCCATGTTTTTGATGCAGATAAAATTAAAGGTAATTTGTGTGTACGTTGTGCGCGTGAGGGAGAACAGCTTCAAGCACTGAACGGAAAAATCTATCATTTGGGCGCTAAGAATTGTGTCATTGCAGATGACGAGGGAGTTGTTTCGATTGCCGGTATCATGGGCGGAGAAAGAACGAGTTGTGATGAAACAACACATCGCGTTATTATTGAATCGGCGCTTTGGGATGCGCAAAGCATTGCACAAACAGGAAGAGCATTAGGTCTTATCAGTGATGCACGTTATCGATTTGAACGAGGTGTTGATCCGGCTTTTATAGAAACAGGGCTTGAGATTGCAACAGAATTGGTCTTGCATCTTTGTGGTGGTGAAGTATCTAAGAAGAGGATCGTTGGCTATCAGCAACAAGAAATCAAACAGATCGCTTTTCCTTTTTCTGAAATTAAACGTTTAACAAATTTGGAAATAGAGCCTGAAAAAATCATCTCTATTTTAACAAAACTTGGATTTTTTGTTGAAGGAAAAGGAGATGTCGTTACGGTAAAAGTACCATCATGGCGCCCTGATATTATGGGTAAAGCCGATTTGGTGGAAGAGATCATGAGAATTTATGGGTTAGATAAAATTAAACCTATTCCTTTGGAAAACTTCGTAGAAGAAAAAGATCAGATTGTAACATGCGCACAAATTCGTTCACGTGCTACACGTTTGGCTTTAGTGCAACGCGGTATGAAAGAAGCGGTAACATGGTCTTTTATTTCTGAAAATCAAGCTCTTGCTTTTGGAGGAGGTCAAGAAGAGCTTAAATTGGTTAATCCTATTGCTGCTGATATGTCAATGATGCGTCCTTCCCTTTTACCTGGTTTGATTATGGCGGCACAAAGAAATGCTGATCGTGGTTTTTCCGATCTTGCTTTGTTTGAAGTTTCCAGTATTTATGAGGGTGACACCCCTGATAAACAACACCGTGTTGTTAGTGGGATTCGTCGCGGAACAGAGCAATTTAAAGGTGCTGGGCGCTTTTGGAATGGAAATGCAACCGTCGTTGATGTTTTTGATGCCAAAGCAGATGCTTTAGCTATTTTAGAAGCATGTGATATGGATATTGGGAAAGTGCAGATTGAAGTTGGAGCACCAGATTGGTATCATCCTGGTCGTTCAGGTGTCATAAAACTTGGATCAAAGATTATTCTTGGTTTTTTTGGTGTTTTTCATCCTGCTACATTAGAAAAGTTAGATGTCAGTGGACCTTTATGCGGCTTTGAAATTTTTCTAGACCGAATTCCAGAATCAAAGAAAAAAACGACCAAAAGCCGTCCTCCTTTGAAACTCTCACCTTTTCAAATGGTGCGGCGTGATTTTGCCTTTATAGCGGATAAAACTGTTGCCTCTTCTCTTATTATTCGGGCGGCAAGTGGAGCCGATAAAAAACTTATTCATTCAGTGCAAGTTTTTGATGTTTTCGAAGATTTAAGCTTTGGTGAAGATAAAAAATCTGTTGCAATTGAAGTAACTATTCAGCCCATAGAACGGACTCTAACGGATGAAGATTTAGAAAAGCTTGCCTCAAAGATCGTGGATAATGTTACCAAAATGACAGGTGCATATTTACGCTACTGAGTATTCTCATTTTTTATGAGATATTTTACATGAAGTGGGAGCATCTTTGAGTGCTCCCTTTTTGTTTGGCATTCAAGAGCTATAGAGCTTCTTGAAAGGGGACCTCCTTACCAAAACAAGCTGCTTAAATCATCAATTTTTTCAATATGAAAAAACTGTTTTTAAACATTTTGAAAAGTTATTTTTTCTCTTAATCCTTCATTGCAAATGTAAAAGATAACTGCTATTGCTAAATGATAATGCAAATTATTTGCAATAAAAAGAAGGCATATAAAGGAAAGAGAAAACCAATGAACGTAAGAACGTTTTTCACCATAGTTTTTGGAAGTGTTATTTTTTTTACACCCAATTTTGCTTTGTGTGCTGGTAAATTTAAAGCTGTTACGACATTCACTATCATTGCTGATATGGCACGCAATGTAGCAGGTGATGCCGCTGATGTTGAATCCATTACAAAACCAGGTGCGGAAATTCATGAATACCAACCCACCCCACGCGATCTTATGCGTGCTCAGGGAGCTAACCTTGTATTGTGGAATGGTTTAGAGTTAGAGCTTTGGTTTGAAAAGTTTTTTCAAAATATCAAGGATGTTCCAAGTGTTGTTGTTTCAAAAGGTATTGTACCCATTAAAATTGGTGAGGGCCCCTTTAGCGGTAAACCTAATCCTCATGCGTGGATGTCACCGACCTCTGCTTTGATTTACGTTGATAATATTCGCGATGCTTTTGTAAAATATGATCCTGAACATGCTGAAATTTATAAACAGAATGCTGAAATTTATAAACAGAAAATTCGTGCAACGATTGATCCAATTAGGGCTGAATTAGAAGCTGTACCGCAAGAAAAACGTTGGCTTGTGACAAGTGAGGGGGCTTTTAGCTATTTGGCGCGTGATTTTGATCTAAAAGAACTTTATTTATGGCCCATCAATGCTGACCAACAAGGAACACCACAGCAGGTCAAGCATGTTATTGATATGGTTCGCAAATACAATATTCATGCAGTTTTTTCTGAAAGCACTATTTCCCCTGCGCCTGCTAAGCAGGTTGCCAGAGAAACAGGGGCTAAATACGGTGGTGTTCTTTATGTTGATTCTTTAAGTGAGAAAAATGGTGAGGTACCCACTTATATTGATTTATTACGTGTCACGAGTGGGCGTATTAGCAATGCTTTAGTAGAGGGAGTAAAAAGCCAATGACGGAATGTGGAATATTTGCCCAAGGAGTAACGGTAACATATCGTAATGGACATACAGCTTTACGCGAAGTGAATTTTGAAAGTCCAAAGGGTTCTATTACGGCATTGGTTGGTGTTAATGGATCCGGTAAGTCAACGTTATTTAAAGCGATTATGGGGTTTGTACGCCCCTCAAAGGGAAAAATTCGCATGTTTGATTTACCTGTTGATATAGCTTTGAAAAAAAACCTCATTGCTTATGTTCCTCAAAGTGAAGATGTTGATTGGAATTTTCCTGTCTTGGTTGAAGATGTTGTATTGATGGGGCGGTATGGTCATATGAATTTCTTTCGCTATGCCCGTACACAAGATTATGAAGCCGTTCGTATTGCCTTAGAACGCGTTGATATGTTGGCTTTTGCCAAGCGCCAAATTGGAGAACTTTCTGGTGGACAGAAAAAGCGTGTTTTCCTAGCGCGCGCTCTTGCACAGAAAGCAAAAGCTATTTTATTAGATGAGCCGTTTACAGGGGTTGATGTTACAACAGAAGATAAAATCATTGCTTTGTTACAAGATCTTCGTAAAGAAGGAGCCGTGATCTTGGTTTCAACTCACAATTTGGGTTCTGTTCGCGAGTTTTGTGATCATACAGTTTTAATAAAAGGTACTGTTTTAGCTTCTGGGTTAACAGAAAAAATCTTTACAAAGGAAAATCTGGAGAAAACGTTTGGAGGGTCTTTGCACCACCATATTTTTGATCTTCAAACCACAAAAAAAAATGATGTTTTCATGGGAAGAAAGCAGTCTGCCGTTTGTGAAGATATTGAAAGAGTGGAGCACGTTGCATGATTTCTTGGTTGCTTGAGCCACTGAGCTATCAATATATGGTGAATGCAATGTGGGTTTCTGGGTTAGTTGGGTGTGTTTGTGCCTTTCTTTCGGCTTTTTTGATGTTAAAAGGTTGGTCATTGATTGGTGATGCACTTTCCCATTCGATTGTTCCTGGTGTAGCAGGAGCTTACCTTTTAGGGTTACCTTTTTCACTTGGCGCTTTTTTTTCTGGTGGTCTTGCAGCAGCAGCAATGCTCTTTTTTAACCACCGGACAAAACTTAAAGAAGATACCATTATTGGGCTCATTTTTTCTTCCTTTTTTGCTTTTGGGTTGTTTCTCAAATCATTAAAACCAATGGCTGTTAATATTGATACGATTGTTTTGGGAAATATTTTAGCAGTTAGTTCAACAGATATTCTACAATTGGCTTTTATCGGCTTTGTTTCGTTGCTTATATTGCTTTTGAAATGGAAAGATCTTCTTGTTTCGTTATTTGATGAAACGCATGCGCATGCCATTGGATTAAACGTAAAGTTTTTAAAAATTCTCTTTTTCACATTGCTTGCCGCTTGTACCGTTGCTGCGATGCAAACCGTTGGAGCGTTCTTAGTCATTTGTCTTGTTGTGACACCTGGGGCAACGGCCTATCTTTTAAGTGATCGTTTCGTGAACATCTTGGTTATTGCAGTTGTAATTGGAACCTTCACAAGTATCTTGGGTGTTTATGTGAGTTATTTTTTGAATGCACAAACGGGGGGGGTTGTTGTGCTTTTTCAAGCATCTTTATTTGTTTTAGCTTTTATTTTTGCTCCTAAACATGGGTTTATTGCCGCGCGCTTACGCATAAATGCAGCAAAAAAGGGTGTAATATTATCATGATTGATCAATTACTGCTTCCGTTTCAGTTTTCTTTTATGCTTAAGGGTATGCTTATTGTCATGATTCTTTCTATTCCCATGGCGATGCTTTCCTGTTTTCTTATTTTGAAAGGATGGGCGCTGTTAGGCGATGCCATTTCTCATGCAGTTTTTCCAGGTGTTGTTATTGGTTATATGACAACACCATGGGTAATCGCATTTTTAACTTCTTTGCCATTTGCTTGGTTTCAGCATATGCGTCCAGAGAATATTACAATGACTTTGATTACTTGCGGTGCTTTTGTTGCAGGAATGGTGTGTGCACTATTAACGGGTTTTTTAGGGAGCAATAGCCGTATCAAACAGGATACGGTGATGGGCGTGGTCTTTTCTTCAATGTTTGGTTTAGGGCTTGTTTTAGCCACATCTATTTATAGTAGCTTAGATTTGAATCATATTCTATTTGGTAATCTCTTGGGTGTTAACTGGCTTGATATAACGCAGACGGCAATCATTTCTGCTGTTGTCACTTTTATTTTAGCAGCAAAATGGCGCGACTTTATGCTGTATATTTTTGACACAGTTCAAGGACGTGCAATGGGGTTACCAATATCTCTACTCCACTATACCCTTCTAACGATGATTTCTCTTACAATTGTTGCAGCTTTGAAAGCTGTCGGTATCGTGCTCGTTATTTCTTTACTGATAGCACCAGGAGCAATTGCCTATCTTGTCACAAAGCGGTTTTCTTTTATGTTAATGATCGCGATACTTGTTGCAGCTTTTTCTGGTTTTTTAGGGATTTATCTCAGCTTATTTATCGGCTCTGATTCTGCTTCCACAATTGTGTTGATCTTGACGTTGATTTTTATGGCTATTTTCATGATGATTTTCTTTCGTCGAAACACAGTTCAAGAAACTTGAAAGTGTTAAAATTCATGCATATCAGCCATGCATTTTTATATATTGTTTCTCATTTTTATTTTAATTAGAGTCTGGGGTGCTAGGTTGTTTTTCCTCCTAATATCTAGCAGATGAGTGCAGTACATTTTCTCCCCCCCAACACTGCATTCTTAATTAAGAGGCTGCATTGATTTCTTCTGCAGCCTTTTTATTTTTTTGTTTTTCTAAAATCTCTCCTCTTTTCTTGAAATCATTTAAAATGATTATCATATTGTGTAAGCTATTCGGTATTTTCAAGGAACTTATAACAGCAAAGACACTTACGCATGAAGGGGTAGAGCGTAATTGTGCACTCAGACATGTAAACAGAAAAAAACAGATACAATGTTTTTGTATAGGGTTTTGCGTAGAGGAAAATAGTACGAGAGAATGAAAAAAGATTCGAAGATATCGCACCCTTTACGTATCTGCTATTATATAGCAGGGTGGGCGATGGTTATATTAGGTATTATCGGTGTCGTATTACCTATTATGCCAACGGTGCCTTTTTTATTGGTTGCCTCATGGTGTTTTACGCGTTCTTCTCCACGTTTTCATCAATGGTTGAATAATCATCGTATTTTTGGTCCCCCTATTAAGCGATGGGAAGAAAAAAAAGCAATCTCTCCATTCGTTAAAGTTTTTGCAATGATGAGTATGACAGGAGGATTTTTATCCTTTTTCGTAATGCTACACCCTCCTTTATGGATTTCCTTACTTGTTGCGGTTATATTATTGCTGATTGCCATTTATATTGTAACACGTCCATCTTCTTAATGATAAAAAAGGCTTTATGAGATACTCTTTTTAGATTCGACTTATTTGTAAAAACTATGAGGACTTTTAAGTTTTGAATATAAGCTCTCCACATCCAAAATACATATGAAATAGCAAGCTTTTTGAGCGCAATTAATTAATAATATGTTTGTGAAATAATTTTTATGAACAAAGAAGATTGTTTACGAACACTCAAAATGTTCTCACTTGGTAAACAATGAGAAATCACATTCATGGAAGAGAGTCATTATTTTTGTAAAGCATGTTTGTATGAATCTCTATATATACATCATTGAAAAGTCATTGATATGATAGACATTTCGTTTGTTTTCATATCTCTTAATGAGGATATAATACAAAGCTTACTAAATACCCTCATTTTTATACTTATACAGTTAAGAAGCCGGTCTATTATATCAATCTTTAAGGTTACATCTGTTCTTAACTTAAGAATAATTCATAAGAAACAACAGAATTTTTCAAATGGTTTATACATACACGCATTCTTATTATAATATGCGAATAAATAATTTCTCTGTCTTGATATAAAGCTTATTCGAAATAAAAATATTATTGCATTCTCTGTTTTTTAATGAAGTCATGCCCCTCACGTAAAACAAAAGGTCTCCCAAATCATGTTATTTACACATTTATTTTAATGAAACATTTCTCAACGCTTTACTCATTTCATAATAGCAGACCATACATGGATAAAGTAAAATCTCCTGTAAAGTGTATAAAATCTATTTGAGCACCATCATCCTTGCCTTGCAAAATGCATACCGATAGTCACCATGCTATTTATCATCCTCCAATGTTGCCTTAGTAATTTCTAATGTTGCAATTGTAGCTTGTCATCTGGTTTTGTATATTTTGACACTAGATTTTGTACCAATTTATTTTTTTCAAAGAGTTTTAAAGGTGTTCTCAAAGGGTTTTGAAAGCCTTTTCTCATTTTTACTATGGAAACGCACTTTTTTCTGATTTTCGGTAATTTTTGTAATTTTAGGTGTCAAAATCTATTTTGATAAAACGCGCATTTAATGGTAAAAATTGTACATAAAACAACAAATTACCACGTATTCCTACTTAATCCCGCCTCTTTCCACTTAGTATAAAACCTACTGTCAAACTACAACAATAACTCTTAAAACTTGAAAACCTTCATATATGCAAGGGGATTAGTGTGCTTGATTTAACAGGATTGAAATGAGAAAAACTTATGATACTCGCGCACGCTCATTCAACATGCAAAATGATAGTATCTTGTTATGCTGTATAACACTGTTATTTATGACAAATGATATAAGGAAGCCTCCTTGGCTAAACTTCCCTAGCGCGTTAAGTATTTTTTTAATGCGTAGTGAATATTTTTAAGTTTGATCTGTTGATCCTTATGTAAGTGAAGCGTATGCGTGATAGACTAAGTAGAATCTGCTCAAAAAACAGCCGAACTATTTCAGACCAGCAAAGGTTAAGAATCCTCATCCTTAGGGCAGAACAAAAATCAATCTTATAAACAATATGTTGAGGCAATATACTTGTTTTAAAGAGCCGAAAACTACGTCTTTATAGGTCTAGCAATTCGCTTTGTATTACCAAAAAAATTGATATAACGTTGTACTTCTTTTGAATCACCGATCGTTTTTTCAGGATTATCTGAAAGTTTCACGGCTGGTCGACCATTGGCATAGGTCACCTTACAAACAAGGGAAAGAGCATCAAGAGTTTCGATTTCCTGAGGTGCACAGCCTGTAAAGTCATTGGTAAGATCCGTGCCCCATCCAAAACTCATGCGCACTTTACCATGGAAATGATGATAGGTTTTTTCAATTGTATTGACATCAAGAGCATCAGAAAAAATTAGAAGTTTTTTGCATGGATCTTTTCCTTTTTCTTTCCACCATTGAATAATACGTTCGCCACCTTCAATAGGGGGCGCACTATCGGGTCTGAAACCCGTCCAATCAGCTACCCAATCTGGTGCATTGCGTAAAAATGCTTCTGTACCAAAGGTATCAGGTAAAACAATGAGAAGATTTCCACCATAATAACGGTTCCAATCCTGCAAGACTTGATACGGAGCTCTGCGTAATTCATCATCGTTGTTGCTGAGAGCCGCAATAACCATGGGCAATTCGTGTGCATTGGTTCCAAGAGCTTCTAAATCCGTATCCATGGCAAGAAGAACATTAGAAGTTCCAGTAAAAGAATTACCAATCCCTTCTTTTAATGCTTCCACACACCAGCGCTGCCATAAAAAAGAATGGCGGCGCCTTGTCCCAAAGTCAGATATTTTAATATCAGGCAATTTTTTGAGACGTTCAACTTTACTCCACATTTTTGCTTTAGCACGCGCATAAAGTACATCAAGAGCAAAACGATCTAGTTTTTTGAGAGCAGCACGTGAACGTAATTCACTTATAATAGCAAGGGCTGGAATTTCCCACATAGAGCTATGAGCCCACGAACCATAAAAATGAAGAATATATTGGCCATCTTTACGGGTTAGTTCATATTCTGGGAGTTGAAAATTCTCAAGCCACTGAAGAAAATCCGGTTCAAAAATTTGTTTGCGTCCATAAAATGTATTACCAGCAAGCCAAATCATTTCTTTTTTTGTAAAGTGCAAACTAAGAGCATGATCAAGTTGAGCACGTAATTCACTCTCATCAATATCATCGGCAAGACGTATTGTTTTAGAGCGATTTATGAGGGAAAAAGTAACATCAACATTAGGATATAACCCCCAAATCATCTGCACCATAAGAAGCTTATAAAAATCCGTATCGAGAAGTGAACGAATAATGGGATCAAGTTTCCAAGTATGATTGTAAACACGTCTAGCAATATCCGGATGATTCATAACCTTTTTCTTTCAGTTTCATAAAATCTAAAATATTATGCACCAACACGGCTAATATAGGCGGTGCAATATAACAACTCTACAGTTTTGGGCAAGAATAAAAAAGTCTGCTCTCTTTTTTCATCTTTCATCTTTAATATTTGACAATACGTATAATTTCATGCTGACCTGTTTTTTGTAACTTTATCCCTGTATGAAATTCGGTATATTCTTTGCTATTAACATAGAGCATATTTTTAGGTCCCCATTTTACTTTAATGCTATAAACGGCATCATAAAACTTCATTGTTGCTTCATATTTTGGCCAAATAGAGGGTAAATGTGGCTGCAAAAACAAGAGGTCTCCCTGACGCTGTATTCCAAGAATAGCTTGTGTTGCGGCGCGATAAAACCAACCGGCTGAACCTGTATACCAAGTCCAACCGCCTTGACCACATCGTGGTTCAACAGCATAAATATCTGCGGCCATCACATAAGGTTCAACACGATAAATTTCAGGATCTTGTCCGTGGGTAATTGGGTTTATCATAGAAAATAAAGCATAAGCTTTATCGTTTTGTTCCATTTCAGCCAACGCAAAAATACTCCAAATGGCACCATGCGTGTATTGACCACCATTTTCTCGAATTCCTGGAGGATAACCTTTTATGTAACCAGGCTCGAGCGTACTTTTATCAAAAGGCGGCCAAAAAAGGCGAATGAGTCCACCTTTTTTATCATAGAGATGTTCCAGCATTGATGTCATTGCTTGTTTTTGGCGTTCAAGCGATGCCATTTGAGAAATGACAGCCCAAGATTGAGCAATGGTATCAATTTGACATTCATCATTGACTTTAGAGCCCAGAGGCGTTCCATCATCAAAATAACCACGTCGATACCAAGCACCATCCCAACCATTTTTCTCTAGGGATTTTGTTAAATGTTCAAGGTACGTACTCCATATTTGCATATGGCTATTGTCACCACGTTTTTTGGCTAAAGAGATAAATGCTTGTAATGTGTGCCCAAGAAACCATCCTAACCAAATGCTTTCGCCTTTTCCTTCCACACCGACCAAATTCATGCCATCATTCCAATCCCCACCTAAAATAAGAGGGAGACCATGTGGTCCGCAGCGTTTAATGGCAAGGTCTAAAGCTAAAGCACAATGTTCATAAACTGTTGCAACCTTTGAGGATTGGGTGGGTTGAAAATAAGCATCCTGTTGCCCACTTTTGAGAACATCACCTTCAATAAAAGGAATCAGCGTATCAAGAAAGGCATTATCGCCAGTGGTATTGACATAAAGAGCTGTTGCATATGCAAGCCAAACGATATCATCAGAAATATATGTACGAACACCAGCATTTGTGTCAGGCAACCACCAATGTTGCACATCACCTTCAAGAAATTGGTGCGCTGCTGCATTTAACAATTGTTCACGTGCTAATTGTGGTTCCAGCAATAACAAAGACAGGCTATCTTGTAACTGGTCACGAAAACCAAATGCACCACTAGCTTGGTAAAAGCCTGCGCGTGCCATGATGCGGCATGAGTAGATTTGATAAGGAAGCCAATGGTTGACCATAAGATTAAAAGAAGCGTCCGGTGTTTTGACTTGGAAAGGAGAAACAAAATCACTCCATTGCTGTTTTTGTTTTGTGAGCTGAATCTCAAAATCACTTGCACGTACTTGATTAAGTAATTTTTCAGCTTCTTGCCTATTTTCAGCACTGCCAAGATAGAAGATGATTTCTTTTGTTTGCCCTGGTTGAAGATCAATATCATAGGCGAATGCTGAACAAGGATCACATCCTGCTTCAATGGTATTCGAAAGAGCACCGGCTTTACGGATCGCATTTGGACGTGTTACGGTTCCCGTTGCACCAATAAATTCAGCGCGATTGGTCGTAGTGCTGGTTGGCATTTCGGATGCTGATAAAAATGTAACTTGTTGAGATTTCTCGATGTGATAGGGATTTTGAATAAAATGTGCACCCCATCTGGCCTCATAAGAGGAAACAATAAAGGGGGCATATTTTGTACGGATATTTCCCAAAACCCATTCAACATAATTATAAAGGCGTAAACTACGTGGTTTTTTCCCTTCATTCGTAAGGATAAGACGTGAAAAGCGAATAGGTTTTTCGGGATCAAGTGTATGAGTCAGTTCTAATGCGATTTCTGAATGTGTTGATTTAAAAGTTGAGAATCCAAACCCATGACAAGCCTCATAGACAATATTTTCGTCACATTCAACAGTAGAAACGGGTGAGAAACGTTTTAAAGACTGGCGATCAACCAGATAAAGAGCTTCTCCTGGCCGGTTAGACGTTGGATCATTCGCCCAAGGAGTTAGTTGATAATCGCGGCTATTGTTAGCCCAAGTAAAAATTGCACCTTCAGCAGAGACATGAAAACCAAATCTGTGATTAGCAATGACATTAATCCACGGATGTGGTGTGGTGGTACGTCCATGAAGACGTATTACATAATGATTGTGCTGATTAAAACCACCGTAACCATTCCAATATCTTAGATCTTCTCCATTTGGGAGAAAAGAGGATGGTTTTTGTTGGCTAATAAGACCAATGGAAGAAAAAAGATTTTGTTCAGTTTGTGTTGTAAATTGCTGTCCTTCGTTATATCTTGGCAAGTCTAATTGATCATAAGATTCTTGATAATTTTTATGAATTGTGAGATTAAAATCATTCTCATCAAGTCGTTTAAGTTGTTCAGATAAAGAGCCATTTTGGGCATCAAGAACGATGCGTGCTGATGCAAGAAGCGTTTTAAAACTCTGTTCACTCATTTGATCGCGTCGAAGCATGAAAATATGTTGGCGTTCATCTGCTTTTTGCGTGTGGTGATAATAAGTTTCACAGACCCACTCGAGAGCGCGTTGTGTACTTTGTATATAAGAAAATGTTTGTTCATTAAGAATGACCAAATCAACAATGAGTCCGCGCATACACCAATATTCGTGTGCTTTAAGGAGCTCGCGCAGTACGGTTATATTTCCCTCGTTATTTAATCTAAGAAGACAGAGTGGATTGTCTCCTGAGATAGACATGGGCCAAAGATCAGACTGTTTTCCTAGCGTTTTTGCTAATATTTCAGAAGGAAGACGCCACGTTCTTTCTGGATAGATAAGCGGTGTTGCATATTTTTGATAGATAATAGCTTCTTTAAGCTGGGTTCCGCTCTGATACAGTGCGACTTGTGAGCGCGTCCATGCCATTGAAAGTTCTTTTTGAAACATATCAGGTTGTCGATAATGTTTAATATGATTATTTAGCGCTTCTTTTGTATGAGCAGCAAAGGTCCAAAAAATAAGTTCTGCTTTTTCATGGGCTGAAATTTTTATACGGCATCGCAATGACATAACAGGATCAAGAACACAACCTTGACTGTTACTGAAACGAGCATTTTGGTCAAATGCAGCGGGCCGATGAATGGATCGCCCCCGACCAATAAACAGAAAGCGATCTGTTTCAGCTTCTGTCTCTTGGAGAATATCTGTTGTACTAGAAACAAAATGGGCAACATAGATTTCAGGATCACTAGGCGAGCGTTTGCGCCTTTTGGCAAAAATTGTTTTACCTTCTTCAGCAATTTCTGTCTCTATAAACATACGGGAAAAAACAGGATGAACTTGATCTGTATCCATCGTGGCAAGCGCTAATTCACCATAAGAAGTCACTTCAATGAATCGGTCTTTATTTGTCGTATTCATCAATTGAATACGTCTCCCTTCGCCACATCCTTCAGATGTAATAAGACATTCAAGTGTTGATTTAATACCATCAACCATTTTTGTATATTCAGCCTTTTCATCTGTAAAAATGCTGACAGCTTCTTCTTCAATAACACGTGTTGGCTCACCAGTAACAGACCACCACCGTCCACTATGCGTGTCACGCAAGAAGAATAAAGTACCTTGTTGATCTTCTGTTGCATCAGGAATAAAGCGCGTAATCACATAATCGTGCCAACGGCTGTAACCAGAACCATTCGCTGTTAACATGGTAGAATAAAAGCCATTAGACAAAAGTAAAGTCGCTCGTGGTTTGAGTAACGGGTTTGTAATAATGCGCAAAGGGGCTGCATCAAATGCTTGAGACTTATTGCGCATACGATTAACAGCTTTGGTATGAATAATAGGAATGAGATGAGGCGCTCTTTCCTGTAAGAGCAATTGTGTTGCCTCAATAAAGGGATCACGGTGAAAACGATCACGCATTCGCCCTTGAAAAATAACATTGTTAAGAGCAAGGATAGACATGCCATGATGGTGCGCATAATAATTGCGTACAACGGCGTATTTTTCCCCTGTTTTCACGCGTGAAGGGGTAAAATCAACAGAGTCATAATAACCATATGTTCCTAAAGCTCCAAGATCACGAAGTCGTTTTAAATTAGCGACAGCGTAAGCAGGAACATATTGTGCCGCTAGAAGGCTGGCATAGGGAGCAATGACAGCATTGCGTGAAAGACCACGTTGGAGTCCGAGGTTTGGAACACCAAAATGAGCGTATTGGTAATTCATTAAATGATCGCGAGCATTAAATGCGGCTTCTGAAATACCCCATGGTAATTCCCGTTTATGGGCATATTGTATTTGACAACGAATAATCAATCGATTTGTTTGATCCAGGAGAGACCCTAAAGGTTCATGCATTACGAGAGATGGCATAAGATATTCGAACATTGATCCAGACCATGATAGGAGTGCACCTTTCCCACCTATGGGTACGAGAAGTCGACCAAGACGAAACCAATGTTTAAGTTTTATATCTCCTTTTGCGATGGCAAAAAAGCTTGCAAGACGTGCTTCTGAAGCAAGCAGGTCATAACAATTTTCATCGAGTTTGTTTTCTTGAACACGATATCCAATGGATAAGAGATGCCGTTTAGGCTGTTCTAAAAAATCAAATTTCATATCAAAGGCTATTTGCCGTGCCACTATAGCCAGCCTGTTTAGTTTTTTACGTAATTTTTCAGTATCACAATGAGCAGTCGCATCATGATGATAAGCGTTACAGGTGTCGATAAGGCATTTAGCCCAAGAAAGTGCACGAGCAGATTCTATCGTTTGAATTTTGTGGTCAAGTTCATCGACTAAGTGCACAATATCGTGGGCTGCAAGTGAAAGATTTATGACGTGAGAAGGGATCGTATTTTCTTGTTCTATAAAAGTGAAGACAGAATCATGAAAACGAGTGATGTTTTCTTCGATTTTTTGGCGTAAAGAGCGTAAACAGGGTTGATGATCTGGAATTTCTCTGACAGTTTCTTCAAGAATAGCAAGAACATCCGATAAGCCTTCTCGATCACTTTGAAAAAAAAGAGGCGGTTTTTCAGCCCATTCACTTAACGCAGAAGAGAGTGTTACCAAATGACCGGCAAGATTTCCCGAATCAACGGTTGATACATAAGTAGGCAAAAGAGGCCTGAGTGTATCCGTTTCATACCAATTATAGAGATGACCACGGAACTTTTCCATTTTTGTAAGAGAGCGTAATGTACATTCAATACGGGTAATGGTCTCTTCAAAACCAATCCAGCCAAAATCACGTGCTGCAATAATAGAAAGGAGATAAACGCCAATATTCGTAGGCGATGTACGTTGAGCAACAAGAGGTTCAGGATCTTCTTGAAAATTATCGGGAGGCAAATAGTTGTTTTGTTCGTTGACAAAGGTTGCATAATAAAGCCATGTCCGCCGTGCAATAGAGCGGAGTTTTTTTTCATCTTTTGAAGAAAGATAAAGGCTATCTTGAAAGGTTGAAGGTTGACTCACAATCCAAGCAATAAAGGGTGAAAAAAACCATGCTATCCCAAAAGGTAAAGCAACCAAACTTGCAAAACTATCAGAAAAAAGAGGGAGTGCTATAGTAAGAACACCGATAAGCGATGCTGGTGCCATTGTAAAAACATAGAAACGTAAACTATTGGGCATTGATTTTGTTGCGGCAGAAGTTTTCCATTCAAGAAGATGCTGTTTTGAAATCGTCATACGATAGAGTGTACGAATAATCGCATCGGTCATAAAATACGCCGAATGAGCAAGAAACGTCGTTTTAAGAAATATATCAGCGCTTGTAAGAGCAATTTTGTTCCCAATTAATTGAAAATGTCCACGCAAAGAATGATCTATATTAGATGAGACAAGCGTTTTTAATACACATAGAATGGGTGAAATGAAGGAGCTAAACAACAAGAATATTTGCCAGACGATTGCACTCTTTAAAGACAAAAAAGCCCATCCTGCAAATGCTGCGATTAACCACATAAGTGGAGTGAGAGAACGACGTAAATTATCCTGCATTTTCCAACGCGTCACGAAACTTATTTGACGGTGGGAAAAAAGATAAGGCAAAAGCTGCCAATCACCGCGGACCCAACGATGATAACGCATAACATCAATATTGTAAGCGGTTGGATAGTCTTCAATAACTTCTATGCTACTTACCAGAGCAGTACGAGCATAACCTCCCTCTAAGAGATCATGGCTAAGAATAGTATTTTCTTTAATTTTGCCATCAAGCGCTTGTTCAAATGCATCAATATTATAAAGACCTTTACCGATAAAGGTGCCTTCTCCTAAAAGATCTTGATAAGTATCAGAAACAGCAAAAACATAAGGATCAATGCCACGGTTGATAGAAAAAACCCGTTGGAGAATTGATGTTTTTTTTCCTGTTGTAAGAGAAGGAATAATGCGTGGTTGTAAAATGCTATAGCCCTTTACAACCTTTCCACTTTGTGGATCAAAAACGGGATGATTGAGTGGATGGTTAAGCTTTCCAACAAGTTTCGCGACGCTCTCTGGAGTAAGACGTGTATCACAATCCAGCGTCATAACAAAACGGCAATCCATAGGAAGATGTGGATTGGGAGGATAAAAGCTTGTATTTTTATCGCCTCTTAAGAGCCGATTAAGTTCATGAAGTTTTCCTCGCTTTCGTTCCCATCCCATCCAACATTTTTCGCTTGCATTATAAAGGCGTCGGCGATGTAAAAGGAAAAAAAGCGGAAGTTCATCACGATGATAACGACTATTGAGTTTATCAATACTCTTTTGCGCATAGTGCAATAAATCAAGATCATCTTGCGTTTCTCTCAATGGAGCATCCACCCAATCTGTAATGAGCGCAAAATGAATGGCACCTTTAGGATTGGAAAGATAGTGCACTTCAAGATTGCGCACTTGTTCATCAACATTAGCGCGTGATGTCATCAAAGTAGGTACAACAACCATTGTCCGTGCATGTTTTGGAATACCTTCTTTATATTCATAACCAATGAGTTGTTTTGATGGGACAAACCACGAAACAACAGTGTTAAATAAAGCAAAAGAAGCATCAATAGCAGGAAAAAGCGCCAATACAGTAAAGCAAAAAGACATCCATTGTGTCATGCCAGATATTTGTAAAAGGGCGTAAATTACCAGCAAAAGAGAAAGCGTCAGAAAAGAGACAGGAATGGCGATGACTCTCAATTTTGAGCAACAGGAAGCGCGTGTCCATTTTATGAGAAAGTGCGGAATATATCCACAAGCCTTTTCAAATATGCCACGACCATCATCAACAAGGTACCACCCCACACAAGAATGATGAGGCATATCTTTAGAAGTGGAATTTGCCATTTCTACAACTTTATGTGCAACTTCCAGTTCACTAAGAGGCGAAAAGCGTGAAACTTTTTCAATGACTTGTCGATAAATATTGCGTGAGTGAGCATCAATTTCAGAAAAATCACTATTTTTACGCAAAATAGAATCGACACAACTCACTGTTTCAAACCATGCTGTCCAATCAACATCATCTATAGCTTTAAGAGCACGGATAATATTTCCCATGGTCACACCATCTGCTGCTTGTCGGGTATGTTCATCAGCTGTTGCAATCTCTAAGCTACTGCCTTGGCTTTTCAATTGCTTTTCAAGCCAAGTTAATGCTACGGTTGAATCGACAGATGCACTGCGCAGGCGATAGAATAAATGTGCTGAAAAAGTTGGATCAACAGTAAATGGTTTATACTGCGTAAAAAGAGAGTGTAGATTTGTTTTATTTTCTACAAGAGAGATTTTATCAGCTACTTGACTAGCAAGACGGCGCATATGTCGCGCTTTTTCGATACGGACTGAAAGACGACGGACATTTTCAATGAGCAGCATTTGCATAACAGAAGGAAGAGCCCACAATTCACCAATTGTGAGCGCACAAACTTCTTGAAATCCGTTGGTCATAGCAGTGAGTGTTTCTTGTGAAAAGCTGCTATCGGTATGCGCAATATAAAGCCAAGTTAAAGCAAAAATTCGTGGTATTCCCGCTTTGTGTGTAGAAAGAGGAAGTTGCTTTATGAAGGACTTGGGTAGATTACGACGTAGCTTTTGTATGGTTTTATCAATGGTGTAATGATTATCAATGAGCCATTGAGCAGAAGGTGCGATGGTTTCATCATTTCGGGCAGCAAAATCACTGGTGTGAAAGGCATGAAGAATAAGTTTAGCATTTTCATTCAATCTCTTGCGAAAATCTTCTACTCCTTCATATTCAGGGAGTAAAATTTCTTTACCAGAAGCTATATCATGCCCTAAGTTATAAAGATCTTCCTGTACCTTATAAATTGCACGAAGAGGAAAATCCGTATTAATAAAATGGTCTTTTTTCTCTTTTTGAGAAAAAAAGCACTTTATGAAAGGTCTTATGCACGTCATAATGTCCCATTGTTATTCAATTACATCGTTTTTTATTTAAATTTTAAGCATTTTATCTGAATAGTGAACCGTTGTTAGACAAAAAACAAACTTTTTGTTTTTATTTGCAAGCATTTATAATTTTTGTTTCAATAATTTAAAAATAAGCAGACAATTTCTTTAGAAAATAAAAAGGTCACTCCTAAAATGAGTGACCTTAATAATAACACTAACTTTAATGATTGATGATTAATCTTGTTCTTGTTTTTTCAAAGCTGCACCAAGAATATCACCAAGAGAAGCACCTGAATCTGTAGAACCATATTGTGCAACAGCTTCTTTTTCCTCTGCAATCTCTAAAGCTTTAATCGATACTGAAATTTTACGTGTTTTTTTATCAAATGCTGTGATGCGAGCATCAACCTTTTGCCCAATTGCGAAACGCTCAGGACGTTGCTCATCACGATCACGCGCGAGATCAGCACGCCGAATGGTTGTCTCAAGGTTGTGATCAATCAATTTCACACTAATGTCATTGTCGTTAACAGCAATCACTTCGCATGTTACAACAGCACCTTTTCGCAATTCGCCAGAAGCAGCTGCTTCTCCAACTTTATCGCTGGAAAGCTGCTTAATTCCAAGAGAAATGCGCTCTTTTTCAATGTCAACATCAAGGACCACAGCCTTAACGATATCGCCTTTATTATAAGTATCAATAACTTGTTCACCAGGACGGTTCCAATCAAGATCAGACAAATGAACCATACCGTCAACATCGCCTTCAAGCCCAATAAACAGACCAAATTCTGTTTTATTTTTAACCTCTCCTTCAATTTGCGAATTGACAGGAAATTTATTGGCAAAAGCTTCCCATGGATTTTCAAATGTTTGCTTTAAGCCAAGAGAAATACGCCGTTTAGAAGGATCAATCTCAAGAACAACCACTTCTACTTCTTGTGATGTAGACAGAATTTTTCCAGGATGAACATTTTTCTTTGTCCAGCTCATTTCAGAAACATGGATAAGCCCTTCGATTCCTGGTTCAATTTCAACAAAACCACCGTAATCAGTAATGTTGGTAACAGCACCCGTAATTTTTTTACCAATCGGATACCGGACACTGATGCTTTCCCAAGGATCACTTTCAAGCTGTTTCATTCCAAGAGAAATACGGTGCGTGTCTTGATTAATGCGAATAATCTGAACTTTAATCGTTTGGCCAATTGTGAGCACCTCAGATGGGTGATTAACACGCCGCCATGCCATATCTGTAACGTGCAAGAGACCATCAATCCCACCAAGATCAACAAAGGCACCATAATCTGTAATATTTTTCACCACACCTTCAACGATTTGGTTTTCTTCAAGATTTTGTACGATTTCTGAACGTTGCTCAGCGCGACTTTCTTCTAAGACAGTGCGACGTGAAACCACAATATTGCCACGACGACGATCCATCTTCAAAATTTCAAAGGACTGTGAATTATGCATGAGGGGTGAAACATCACGAATGGGACGAATATCAACTTGGCTGCGAGGCAAGAAAGCAACGGCACCATCAAGATCGACTGTAAAACCACCTTTTACTTGGCTAAAGATCACTCCATCAACGCGTGCACCAGCATTGAATTTTTCCTCCAAACGGACCCAACTTTCTTCGCGCCGTGCTTTTTCACGCGATAAAACAGCTTCACCCATCGCATTTTCAATGCGTTCAATGTAAACCTCAACTTCATCGCCAACTTGCAAAGAACCATCTTTTGCTTTAGCTCCAAATTCTTTGAGAGGAATACGTCCTTCGACTTTAAGACCAGCATCAATAATGGCCATGTCTTTTTCGATTGCAATAACACGACCTTTAACAACAGATCCTTCATTAAGATCATTAGTTTGAAAAGATTCTGTTAAAAGGGCTTCAAAATCCGCTGTTGTGGGATTGTATTGTGACATAAGAACTCCTAATATATACCTTGTATTATAAGGTATGAGCGCTGGGTTAGTGTTAACATAAGCAACTTCTTAGCCTTTTTCCTTGAATAAAGGAAAAAAAGTTAGCGCTAGGCTGGAAGTTACCTTAACGAATTTATCCAATTATATGCATTTTTATGATTGGATCAATAAAACTGCATGCAACTTCAAATGTTGCTTCTATACTCAATTCTGACGTATCAAGCAAGTGGGCGTTTTTTGCTGGTTTTAATGGACTTTGTTTGCGCGTTATATCGCGACTGTCGCGCTGTTCAAGTTGAGCTAGGATTTCATGATAATTTGCTTGAACACCTTTTTTTAAAATCTCTTGGTAGCGACGTTTGGCGCGTGTTTGGACATTGGCTAGAATATAAAACTTGATATCGGCATCAGGACAAACAATAGTTCCGATATCACGCCCATCAAGCACACAGCCGGGCAAAACTTTAGCAAAGTTGCGTTGTTTTTCGACAAGAATTTTGCGTACAGCAGGATTAATTGCTATTTTTGAAGCCGCTTCACCAAGTTCATGAGAAGAAAGAAGAGAAGGATTTAAGGTATTAAAATCAAGTTCTTTAGCATAAATAATAGCATTTTTTTCATCATTAAGAGCTAAATTTTGTTGTAAAAGCGTATGAGCAACACTACGATAAGTAAGACCAGTATCGAGATGCCGAAGGCGATAATGTGCAGCAATTTTGCGTGCTAAGGTTCCTTTGCCTGAGGCTGCAGGTCCATCAATGGCGATAACAAAAGGCTTCAAGCGATTTTTCCCCCAAGTTGTTTTATAAAAGGAATAAATTCTGGAAAGCTCGTAGCGATCATTCGTTTATCATCAATGGTAACAGGTTTTTCTGATACAAGCCCAAAAATGAGAAAACACATAGCAATTCGATGATCAAGATGTGTGGAGACATGTCCACCACCCAAACCTTTGGCAGAACCTTTTCCATAAACAATAAGAAAATCTTGACCTTCTTCACAGTCTACGCAATTAATTTCGAGTCCTTGAGCAACAGCAGACAGTCGATCTGATTCTTTTACACGCAACTCTTCAATTCCTAGCATTACTGTTTTGCCTTCTGCAAAGGCTGCTGCTACTGCCAAAGCAGGATATTCATCTATCATCGATGGAGCACGTTCTTTGGGCACCGTAACGCCTCTAAGGACCGATGATTTTATCCGTAGATCAGCAACATCCTCTCCACCTGTTTGACGTCGGTTCAAAAATTCAATTTGAGCACCCATTTCCCACAATGTTTCGATAAGTCCTATTCGAGAGTTATTTATCAAAACATTTTCAATGGTGATATCAGAGTCTTCTACAAGAAGGGCTGCGATAATTGGAAAAGCAGCAGAAGAAGGATCCCCCGGAATATGAATCGTTTGTCCAGTAAGATGGGGTTGACCATTAAGATGAATCAAACGCGCACCTTCGTTATCTTTTTCTATTTCAAGTTGCGCACCGAATGCTTTTAACATTTTTTCCGTATGATCTCGTGTCAGAACTGGTTCAATAACAGTTGTAATGCCAGCGGTATTGAGTCCCGCAAGCAGGATTGCTGATTTAATTTGGGAGGAAGCTATTGGAACACGGTAACGAATCGGATTAGCCATTTTCGGACCATAAAGCGTTAAAGGAAGATGATCGTCGCGCGTTGCCTCAATTTCAACCCCCATGAGACGCAGTGGATCAAGGATACGTCCCATTGGACGTTTAGAGAGAGAAGCATCACCAATAAAGGTTGTTTTCATATGATACGGACCAACCATTCCCATAACCAAACGAGCACCTGTTCCAGCGTTTCCAAAGTCTAAAGGTTTTTGTGCTGCTAAAAGGCAACCATTCCCTGTTCCTCGTATGATCCAGAAGTCATCTTTTTTAATAATACAGGCACCCATAGCTTGCATAGCAGCAGCTGTATTGAGTACATCAGCGCTTTCAAGTAATCCATGAATATATGTCTCACCACTTGCTAATCCTCCCAATATAAGAGAGCGGTGAGAGATTGATTTATCTCCTGGTATTTGAATTTTTCCAGAGAGACTACTCGATTTATAGGTGGTTATAGGGATTGCTTTTTGCATGGAAATTCTATTTAATTCTATCTAACTTTTATGAAATTGTGCATCCTTTAGCACATGCTTTAAAAGACGTCATGAAAAAATCACTGTGGAACAGTGTATTTATCTTTGACAAAGGTATTATTTTTCGATTAAGCACCATAAAATTTATCTTTTAATGGAATAATAGTTAATCAAAGAGGCACGGTTTATGGCAAAACAAGAACTTGGAACTAAACGTGTTGATCCAGAAACAGGAAAAAAATTTTACGATCTAAATCGCGATCCTATTGTGTCGCCCTATACAGGAATTTCTTATCCGCGTTCTTACTTTGAAGTTGCAGCAGCTGAAGCAAACAATGAGGAAGAAGTTGATACTGAAGAGCTTGATACAGCACTTGAAAAATCTGCTTTTATGCTTCTTGAAGAGGATGATGAGGATTCTAAAGATGACGATCTTCCTGATTTAGAAGATAGTGATGTAGATCTTGGTGATGATGATGATACATTTTTATCTCATGATGGTGACGATGAAGATGATGACGTTACTAATATTCTCGGAGGCGGTGTTTCTAATGATGACGATGCTTAAGAGAAATAAAAAAGGACATCTTTTCCATTGAATGTAAATTCTTCTTGATCTTCAACTTTGATCGTTCTAGAAAAGTTGGAATTGTATACTGTCCTTTTGGAAAAATTTGTTTTTATAGGGGCTATAGCTCAGCTGGGAGAGCGCTTGCATGGCATGCAAGAGGTCAGCGGTTCGATCCCGCTTAGCTCCACCAAAAGGACAAACTGTTCTATCAAGGGAATCAATTATAATAAAGGATGTGTATATCAATTTAAAAGGTTTATGTGCTATTTAATCATAATTCCAATAGCGCCTGTTCCTTGCATTTAATGATATTATAATACATTTTTAATCATTTGTTGGATTATAAAATTTTACTGTCGTAACCGTGAAAGTAGATAATTTTTTATGCTTTGCACAGAAATAGAAAATGAGCTGTTTAACCTATGCCTTGTCTTAAAGGACAAAATTTGAATTTCCTTTACCACAATATTTCCACAAAATCATAATATGTTGGCTACCGATATCTTTTTAAAAGGTATGAAGTACTTAAACAAAGAGTAGAGAATAAAATATTAAAATATACTTCTCAATTATTGAAAATTAGAGCTTTTTTTGAGTATTTTTAATCTGATCAGATGTCCTGCCAAAAAAATTACTCACTTTGATTAGCATCTACCTGCTCAATACTAAGGTATATTAACGCTTAAATAATATATTGAATCAATTATTTTTTTCCTTGCGCACCACAAGAAAGGTTGAGGTGTGAGAGCAAAGTAGCGCCATCTTTATTGTGCTAATTCCCAATGTTGGCGATAATTCTTACATTTTAGAATGTTCATAAAAAACATTTTTAGTCTTTTCTTTCACAGTTTTTATCCACATGCCAATTGCGCTTGTTATGTGCAAGCCAATGGATTTATTGATTCAACCTCAAGAGATCTGAAACGATAAAACCCTACGTCATTCGAAATTCTTACTTTAATATGAATAACGATATATTATCTTTATAAATCAATATGCTTAAACAATTAAGAAAAAGAATAAAAATGCTTCTCATAAATATTCCCAAATGCAAAAGCTATCACAACATTGGAGACTGACTTGTTACTTCATAGGCGCTACAAATCTTTCTCTGAATACTCCCTACCCTGAATATTCATTGTGTGTAAAGTTGCATATACCTTATCATCCTATAAACGATAGTGTTTTTACAATACAATAAGATAACTTCTTTCAATTAAAATGGACTGGATGGACGAGTATGTTTTATTTCATACAATACTAAATATACTTAGTTCTTTTGAGGACTGTAGCGCCCTCTTTATACAAAACAACGTTTTTTCGTTTAATGCATTTCTCGTTTTTTTATATTGAATATTTTACCCTTTTTATGATGCCCGAATTGCATTTGTTTTAATTGCTATTTTATACGCTTAACAAAGAAAATATTCATATAATAATCAGCCAGTAATACGCATAATGAAAATAAAAAATGATATTATATTTTAAAATTTTTCTTCAATAACCTCTAGTACTTAGCCCAATGCGAAATGCCAGCGCTAAATAGAAGATAGTTTCCATTGTAAATTTTTTAAACAAAGGAGGTAAAAATGTCGAGAGTATCTTCAAATATATTGTGTATTGCAAAAGCTTTCTGTTACTTGAGTTTATTCTAAAAAATAACAATTTATTTCATTGAATGATCAGAAAAACGAGACAGCCTTGTCGTATCATAAAAAATTTTTCCCTCAAATGATTTTACCACATCAATTCCCTGATTGAGATTTTCAAAAATCTTCCCTAATGCCATCCACATCTTTTTAATTGCTGTTCATAGAGCCTCGATATCCTTGCCATGCGCTGTGCTGCCTGTGAGAGTGCCGTAGTGGCATGCCCGCCACTACGCGCATAAGCACCATGTCCCATATGATAATTTAAATAAAGGCTATATGCATCATCAAATCTCACCCCATTGCGTTGAACACTTTGGCGATGATACCAAGCAACAAAATCAGCAGCATCTGCGAAATTCGTACGCCATGCAAAAGACTTTCCTGTCGAGCGAAGATACATTGCCCATGTACTGTCAAGCGCTTGAGCATAACCATAAGCTGTCGACCGACGCTTCCATGGGATAAAACCAAGTAGTTTTTTGCGTGGAGGACGTGCATTGTGACGAAAGCTCGATTCCATCTTAATGGTTGCAAGAATGATAGGCATAGGAATTCCATAGCGCATTTCCGCTCTTTGAGACACTTTACCCCAATTGTCAAAAAAACCATTTTTTTGTGCCAAAATAGCACAAGCATTATTTGTGTGGATGGGAGTGGTTGTTGCACATCCCTCTAGCAAAAACACCAGTGCCCCTAAAAACAAAAGGTGTCGCATATTCCTATTCCTCTCGTTTAAGAAATAAAACAAGATAGAGATACTAAAAAATGATTACCAATCAATAAAGAACATGATCTAACTTGTGATATTTAAGAAGCTTGCTTTGCTTTATTCCTCATCAGCAAAACGCAATGCTTGCGACTGAGCTAATGTTGTCATTTTTGTTGGTTCAGAGTAATTTTCTTTTAATTCAACAGTTTCAATGCGATTTGCCCGTTTCATAATTTTGGAGGACGATATCAAAATTCCCTCTATATCTTCACCTGCTTTGTGAAAGTGCTTCTGTAATGCGCGAACACGCATATCCATTCGTCCAAAATCTTCCATCAATTTTGCTACTTCTGATTGAATTAAATGCGCTTGTTCACGCATCCGCGCATCTTTCATAATGGTTTGTACCACTTGGACAGAGAGCATCAACAAAGATGGTGAAACAATAATCACATGAGCTCTATTGGATTTTTGTACCAATGCCTCAAAGTCCTCATAAATTGTTGCAAAAATCGATTCAGATGGCACGAAAAGGAAAGCAGTGTCATGAGTTTCTCCAGGAATCAAATATTTTTGTGCAATATCACGAATATGGACTTCCATATTGGTACGAAATTGGCGTTCTGCCTCTTGACGCTCTTGCGCTGATTCTGCCTTACGCATAGCATTCCAAGCCTCCAGAGGGAATTTAGCATCAATAACAAGAGAAGGGGCTTTATTGGGCATATGAATGAGACAATCTGGGCGCTTTCCATTAGAAAGAACGGCCTGAAAAGCATAAGCATTTGTTGGTAAGGCATCGGCAATAATAGCTTCCATCCGCCCCTGACCGAAAGTACCACGTGTCTGCTTATTGCTTAAAATAGACTGTAACTGAACAACTTGTCCCGTAAGCGATTGAATATTATTTTGTGCCGCATCAATCACTGCTAAACGCTCTTGCAAACGATTCAAATTTTCATAAGTGGATTTAGTCTGTACCTGAAGTGTTTGGCCTAAGCTTGTTGTCATCCCATTGAGTTGCTCACTGAGTGATTTATTCAATTCAGCCTGCCGTTGACCAAAAATTTCCGCCATCGTTTGCATTCGCCCTTGCATTTCAGCTTGTGTTTTCAGCAAGGTAGCCATCTGCATTTGTGCCTCACGTGCGCGTTCAGCAATTTCATTTTCCAAAAATGCTTTTTTTCGATGAGAATGTATCAACATAAAAAATGCCAAACAGACAAGTATAAATAAAAGCAAAAGCACTAGTTTAGAAAAAAAATCACCAGCGAGTATGGAAAAAAACGAATCAAACATAAATTGTAATATAACGCTCTTATTGTAAAAAAACGCAAGAATCCGTTATTCAATATTGACCAATAACAAACCATTGATTAATCTCTACTTATGCCTATGCCAATGAGATCTTTAATTACTTTACCTGATCCGATTTTACGGGAAGTGTCCAAACCTGTTGAGCAGGTCGATTCATCTCTCCAAAAACTTGCAGATGACATGTTGGAAACCATGTATAATGCTAAGGGCGTTGGTCTTGCTGCTATTCAAATTGGTATACCGCTACGTATGTTGGTTATAGATGTCTCTGGAAATTCTGAAGATGAGCAGAAAAAACCTCTTGTTATTATCAACCCTGAAATTTTATGGCTTTCAGATGAGCGTAATATTTACAAAGAAGGTTGTCTTTCTATTCCTGATTATTTTGCAGAGGTTGAACGTCCTAAACGCCTTCGTGTTCGCTATCAGAACCGTGAAGGAAAACAAACAGAAATTGAAGCAGACGATCTCTTAGCAACTTGCTTGCAGCATGAAATTGATCATTTAGATGGGCGCCTTTTTATTGATTACATTTCAAAGATCAAACGCGATATGGTGATACGAAAATTTAAAAAACGCGCAAAAGAAAAAAACATGCAGGAAGCAGTTTTGTAATGGCTTTACGATTAAGTTTTATGGGAACACCAGATTTTTCTGTTCCTATTTTACATGCTTTACTGGATGCAGGTCATGATGTTGTTGCTGTTTATAGTCAACCCCCTCGCCCAGCAGGACGTCGAGGGCTTAAATTAATCCCCTCCGCTGTTCACACCGTAGCAAAAGAGAAATCTATACCCATCTTTACACCTCAAACACTTAAAACAATCGAACAACAGGAGCAATTTGCAGCACTTTCTGTTGATGCTGCTATTGTGGTGGCTTATGGACTCCTTTTACCCAAAGCTATTCTCGAAACGCCGCGTTTTGGTTGTTTTAATGCCCACGCTTCACTCTTACCACGTTGGCGTGGTGCTGCGCCTATTCAACGAGCAATTATGGCTGGTGATAAAGAAACAGGTATCATGATCATGAAAATGGATGAAGGACTTGATACGGGGCCTATCGCTCTTTCTCGCTCCATCCCCATTACGGATAACACCACCACTGCTGAGCTTTCAAACAGACTTTCACATATTGGCGCAGAACTTATGGTAGAGACTTTATCCACTCTTGAAAAAGGACGACTTAAACTGACCCCACAATCAGAAGAAGGCATCACCTATGCCGCCAAAATTAGAAAAGAAGAAACCCGCATTGATTGGACAAAACCAGCAGAGTTTATTCATAGGCATATTCGCGCGCTCTCTCCCTCTCCTAGTTGCTGGTGCAATATGAATATCGGTGGACGAGAAGAACGTGTAAAAATTCTTGATAGTCGTTTAACAACAGGTCCTTCTCTTGAAATTGGACGGATAGAACCAGATTCTTTGATTATCCATTGTGGGCAAGGACGGATAGAAATAACCTCTCTCCAAAGATCTGGCGGTAAAATTCTTGATAGCGCAACCTTTTTGCGAGGTGCTCATATTTCTGCTGTTTTTTAAGATGCCACGTTTTAAACTCACTCTTGAATATGATGGTTCAAATTATGCTGGTTGGCAGCGTCAAGCAAAACTTCACACGATACAAGGAGCTCTTGAACAAGCGATTTTTTGCTTTAGTGGACAACAATTGACCATAACAACAGCAGGACGAACGGATGCGGGCGTACACGCTACCGGACAAGTTGCGCATGTTGATTTTGAAAAAAACTGGCTCTCCCATACTGTGCGAGATGCGCTCAATGCTCTTTTACGTAAACAGGGAGAGGCGATTTCAATCTTAAATGTAGAAAATGTCCCTGATGACTTTGATGCACGATTTTCCGCAACCAAACGCCATTATCTTTTCAAAATCCTCAATCGTCGCTCTCCACCAGCTTTAAATGCCAAACGCGTGTGGTGGTTGCCAAAGCCTCTTAATGCTGACGCCATGCATGAAGCTGCGCAAAAACTTGTAGGACAACATGATTTTACAACTTTCCGTTCAGCACATTGCCAAGCCAAAAGCCCTATTCGCACCCTTGAACGCCTCGATATTCAAAGAGAAGGTGAAGAAATTTTTCTTTATGCACAAGCTCGTTCTTTTCTTCATCATCAAATCCGTTCATTCGCAGGAAGCCTCATGGAAGTGGGTATTGGACGTTGGACAGCTCAAGATCTCGAAGCAGCTCTTCATGCTAAAGATCGTAAACGTTGTGGTGTTGTTGCCCCCCCCTCAGGACTTTATTTAACCAAAGTAGAGTATTAATGATCCTTCAAGAGTGAGCGTCTCAAAAGTCGTTAAGGCAGTTTATAAAAAGAACGAATTTCTTCAAAAGCTTCTGCTGCTGTATTAACAAATTTCACAAAATTAACATCAGTAGGAGAGATTGTACCTTGTGCAGACAGATACTCAAAATTGATAGTATTGCTCCAAAATTCTTTGCCAAACAATAAAATTGGTACCTGTTTCATACGCCCTGTCTGTACTAAAGTTAACGTCTCAAACAGTTCATCCAGAGTCCCAAATCCGCCAGGGAAAATGGCTAGGGCTTTCGCTCGTACTAAAAAATGCATTTTGCGCATCCCCAAATAATGAAAATTGAAACACAAATGCGGCGACACATACGAATTAGGCTCTTGCTCATGTGGTAAAATAATATTCAAGCCAATCGTTGGGGCACCAACATCACAAGCACCACGATTTCCCGCCTCCATGATTCCTGGTCCGCCCCCCGTAACAACCACAAATTCACGATATTCTGTCGTAGCAGAATAAAGTGAGCACAAACGCGCAAACTCTCTTGCTTCATCGTAATAATGTGACATAGCATGCAAATTTTTCTTTTGTATTTCATTTTTTGCAGCCCACGCTGCTTGCCCAGGTTCAGGAATACGCGCACCACCAAACAAAACAACTGTTGATTGAATATCATATTCTTTAAGGGTTATTTCCGGCTTTAAAAATTCAAGACTAATACGTTGTGAGCGCAGCTCTGGACGCATCATAAAATCTTGATCGATATAGGCTAAACGATAAGTAGACGAACGCATTTGTGCTGAATTAGAAACTTTATGTATTTGTTGTAGAGCATCCTTCGCATGGAGAAGTGGTGCCCAGTTTTCTTGCTCTGCTTTTCTTTTTTCTTTACAGCTTTTTTTCATACACCTGTCCTACTTCCTCATCGTTTTATTGACTGAACACATTTCTTCGCGTAGTTCATAGAGAATAAATCTTGAAGCTTTCAACTTGTTTAACGGAACTCTCGTCATGACCCATATCACACAACTTGAAATTATTATCGAACAAGCTTTTGATGATCGCGATTCTATCGATACTACCACAAAAGGCGAAATACGTGAAAGTGTTGAACATGCATTGAACCTTCTTGATAAAGGTGAAATTCGTATTGCAGAACGACACAAAAATGGACAATGGCATGTTCATCAATGGTTGAAAAAAGCGGTTTTACTCTCTTTTCGGCTCAATCCTATGCAAATTATTACTGGTGGAATCAATGGGACACATTGGTGGGATAAAGTTCCTTCAAAATTCTCTGGTTGGCAAGAGGCAGATTTTAAAAGTGCTGATTTCCGTTCCGTTCCTGGAGCCATTGTACGTCATTCTGCTTACATTGCACCCAACGTTATATTGATGCCTTCCTTTGTCAATCTTGGTGCTTTTATCGATGAGGGCACAATGGTTGATACATGGACCACCGTTGGTTCTTGTGCACAAATTGGTAAACATGTCCATCTTTCTGGCGGTGTTGGTATTGGAGGTGTTTTGGAACCACTGCAAGCAAATCCAACAATCATTGAAGATCATTGCTTTATCGGTGCTCGCTCTGAAATTGTTGAAGGCTGTATTATCCGTGAAGGTGCTGTTTTGGGAATGGGAGTCTTTATTGGAAAATCAACAAAGATTATTGATCGTACAACAGGTGAAATTTTTATTGGTGAAGTACCAGCCTATTCAGTGGTTGTACCAGGTTCTCTCCCTGGAAAACCTTTACCAAATGGTGAAGCAGGACCTAGCCTTTATTGTGCTGTTATTGTAAAACGTGTTGATCAAAAAACACGAGAAAAAACATCCATTAATGATCTTTTACGTTCTTAGACACAAGATTAATGCATAATAATATTTCATCGTTTTTTAACTTGAATAATAACCTCGAATACAAGGATTCTCTCATTTCAAATCCTTTCATAGTGAATCAATTACTATCATTTCCTGCTCGTCTCATAAACACTGTTGGTGTATGGATAAGAAGCACTTTAAGAAAGAATAAAAATGTCTTTAATGAATTTCTCAAGCACCATGTGTCTTTATGACAATAAATATGGTTATGAGTTTTATGTCATTCACGGAAGCTTTACCGTTATACTTTCTACGCACGCTATCGTGAAATGAGGTCGAGTGTATTGAGAGATATTTATTAAAATACGTGCACAAATATGCAACACAAACGCATTTTGTTTAAAGCATTCTGTTTTACATGAGAAAGTGACACCTTTACGCAATACACAAAAACATGAAGCACGGCGCAATTCTATTTAAAGTGTCCTTTAAACACCTGAACCAATCGACAAAAGCAAAAGCGCAATCAATGAGAGAAAATACTCCTTTTTTCATTATTTGTTCATTTTGAGCGCTTGAATAAATGCTGATTGTGGAATTTCTACTTTTCCAAATTGGCGCATCCGCTTTTTGCCTTCTTTTTGCTTTTCCAAAAGTTTGCGCTTACGCGTAACATCACCCCCGTAACATTTCGCTGTTACATCTTTACGCAAAGCACGAATCGTTTCGCGCGCTATAACTTTACCACCAATAGCCGCTTGAACTGGAATCTGAAACATATGCTGGGGAATAAGATCTTTCAGTTTTTCACACATGGAACGCCCGCGCTTTTCTGCAATCGTGCGGTGAACAAGCATCGATAATGCATCAATAGGCTCTCCATTCACCAAAATAGACATTTTAACTAAATCACCTTCTGCATAATCTGTCATTTGATAATCAAAAGAAGCATAACCCTTTGAGATTGATTTTAGCCGGTCATAAAAATCAAAAACAACTTCATTCAGTGGTAAATCATACGTTACCATAGCACGGGTTCCAACATAGGACAAACCAACCTGTACCCCGCGCCGCTCTTGGCATAGTTCTAAAATTGACCCAAGATAATTATCAGGAGTCATGATTGTCGCCCGAATCCACGGTTCTTCTATGGAAGAAATTTTAACCACATCAGGCATATCCGCTGGATTGTGCAACTCTTTAACAGAACCATCATTCATATTCATGCGATAAACAACCGAAGGTGCTGTCGCGATTAAATCCAAATTAAACTCACGCTCTAATCGCTCTTGAATAATTTCAAGATGCAGAAGTCCCAAAAATCCACAGCGAAAACCAAACCCCAAAGCCGCAGATGTTTCCATTTCAAAAGAAAAACTCGCATCATTTAAGCGTAATTTGCCCATGGCTGCACGCAAATCATCAAAATCGGCAGCATCAATTGGAAAAAGTCCACAAAAGACAACCGGTTGCGCAGGCTTAAAACCAGGTAAAGCATTTTCACAAGGACGGCGCTCTTCAGTAATCGTATCCCCAACCCGTGTATCTGCTACCTCTTTGATAGAAGCAGTGATAAAACCAATCTCGCCCGGTCCTAATTCATCAACCTGTACCATTTTAGGTGTAAAAACCCCAACGCGCTCAACTGGATATTTTGCTCCTGTACCCATCATACGAATGGTTTGGCCTTTTTTTAAAATACCATCTATCACCCGTACCAAAACAATAACACCAAGATATGCATCATACCAGCTATCAACCAACATTGCTTTCAAGGGATTTGCAACATCGCCTATATGTGGAGGTGGTAATTGTGCAACAATTGCCTCCAAAACATCAGGAACACCCAAACCTGTTTTTGCTGATATTTCTACTGCTTGAGATGTATCAATGCCTATTACATCTTCAATTTGTTCTTTAACACGCTCAGGTTCTGCTGCTGGAAGATCAACTTTATTGAGAACAACAACCAACTCATGGGAATTATCAATGGCTTGATAAACATTTGCTAACGTCTGCGCCTCTACGCCTTGGCTTGCATCCACCACCAACAGAGAACCTTCACAAGCTGCCAATGAACGCGAAACCTCATAAGCAAAATCCACATGACCAGGTGTATCCATAAGATTTAAAATATAGGTTTCACCATTCTTTGCCTTATAGTGTAAACGTACCGTTTGTGCTTTAATAGTAATTCCACGTTCACGCTCAATATCCATGGAATCGAGTACTTGTTCTTTCATCTCACGTGTATCAAGCCCACCTGTTATTTGAATCAAACGATCAGCTAAAGTTGATTTGCCGTGATCAATATGCGCCACGATGGAAAAATTACGAATATAATTACGATCTATTGTCATATAAGGCGATTTAGCAAAGAATAATACAAAACGCAAAGACCAATTATGTTCCGGCTTCTATCAAAATAATATAAACCTAAAAAGCTTCTCAAAACACAACTTTTTATAGCCTAAAAAATGAGGCTTTTGTTTGCTAAATTAAATCCAAGGGTGCTAAAATGATCCTTTCACATCTTATTTGATAACTCATATGCTGTAGTAAGCCGGCACCATCACACACTTTGCCAGCCTCCAATATTACGACGATCCTTTACACTTGAAAAAGTTTATAAGAGATATGCCTTTCTTGTACAGTCTTTACCCACATGCCCCCCACCCACTTGTGATGTGTAAGCAAGTGATTTGGATTGATTTAACATGAAAATGATTTGAAGTGAGAAAATTTTACAGTATTCAGGGTTCTAATTCAATGTGAATAGTGCTATATTATAATTATAAATCAATGTATTATCATATTTATATGATGGGCGTGTATATCACTTAGGCTTGCAATAAAATTCGCAAGAAATGCTTTTTTATTTGTACGCAATAATCTTCTTTTTTAGTAATCTTATATAAAATAATATGAATATCGCGGGAGTTTCTTCTCAATTTTTAAAACTTTAGAAATATGCTCTATTGAGTGATGTTTTTATATACTTTTTATATAACTCCTTCCTTCCTCCATTAAGCATAAAGCACACCAATCCTCTTCGATTCATTGGATAACACATTGATTTATAATGATCGTTTATTGTTTTGCGATTTAAATTAAAACTCTGAATATCGCGAGCCTCTCTCATTTTAAATGCCAAAGGCTATCATAATATTGAGAACTGATAAAGAAAATGCTAGTGCCCTTTATTTTAAGTAAAATGATGATGCTCTGTGGTTTTTCTATACTTCATGCGGACTGTCAATGAATATGATGTATATTGAGAAAATTATCTTTTAAAAAACGATTTAATGTACAACGTTATGGGGATACTTTGGGCGTTCTATTTTGCATGAGAAGCGTAACTCTATTAAAGGACAAAAGAAATAACGTGCGACAGTGCGTAATTCTCATTATTCAAAAACATTACCGTAGATGTTTTTGAAAGTTGTTAAAGCCAAATTTAAACATGATCGTAAAGATGAGCGTTAATTTTTACCTTTATATCACCTCATGCTTTGGCTCAATAAAGGTTGTCTTCCCGTTTCAGAAGTTAGGCAAACAGATACATGCAAAAGCTGGAATAACTTATAGAACTTCTTAATCATCTTAATATTAAAAAAGCTTCAAAAATGAAAACTCTACAAGCAAAAATCTCATGCAATAAAATCATAATAAAAAAATGTATAGCTAATCAATTTTTTTAATTGCTTTATTTTTTTTACGCCATTGTGAAGGTTGTAATTCAGCCACAATTATCCCAATCAGAATAAGCAAACCGCCCAATAAAGCTAAGGGAGATAAATGTTCGCCAGCCAAACGCCCAACAATACCAGCCCATACCGGTTCACCTGCGTAAATGAGTGTCGCACGCGTAGGGGAAATAGACTTTTGTGCCCAATTCATAGCTAATTGAATGATGGCACTCATTAATGCCAATCCTATACCAATATTAAACCACACCCACGAAAATTCAGGGATGCTTTCACCCATCAAAGGCATACAAGCAAATGAAAAAAAACCACTAAAAAATAACTGAATAATGGTTACACGCCGACTATCAACCTTGTTCGCAAAAATTCCGATGAGTATGACTTCTCCAGCAATCGCTAAAGCGCCTAACAAAGTTAAAATTTCGCCTTTTGAAAAATCAAAATTTCCCGGCTTTTGCCCTGAAATAAATACAAGCCCAATAAAAGCGAAAATAATACCAATCCAACAAGCTAAACGGGGAGGTTTTTTAAAAACAATCCATTGCAAAATTGGAACCATCGGTACATAAAGCGCTGTGATAAAAGCTGACTGACTACTAATAATTGTTTGAAGTCCAGCTGCTTGAAAAGCATAACCAAAAAACATGGCTAAACCTATCGCCATCCCAGCGAAAACTTCATAAACAGTTATACCTTTTATAGAGCGCCAAAAAATTACCCCACATATAAGAGATGCAACAATAAAACGAAATCCAACAAAAAACAGAGGACCACTATAGCGTACCGCAATGTGAATGACTAAAAATGTAACGCCCCACAATATTGTCGCAGTAAATATTGCCAATTCTGGCTTACTTAATAAAGGATATTTAAACTGTTTTAGATTCACCATGAAAAACTTTCTCTTCCAATTTTCCCCACAATTTATGAAACAATAAGCGTTCCAACTCCCTGTTCGGTAAACAGCTCTAGTAAAACAGAATGAGGAGTTTTACCATTTAAAATGACAACACCTTCCACGCCATTTTGAAGGGCTTTTATACAAGTCTCTACTTTTGGAATCATGCCTCCTGAAATTGTCCCATTTTTAATAAATTTCTCAGCTTCAGAAACTGTCAATTCTTTTAAAAGTTTACCCTGGTTATCCAAAACACCAGGAACATCAGTGAGAAATAAAAGGCGTTTAGCCTCTAATGCACCAGCAATAGCTCCAGCAAAAATATCAGCATTAATATTATAAGTTTTACCATCGCGTCCTGGAGCCACAGGAGCAAGAACCGGTATCATTTCAGAACATGCTAAAAGATCTAGCAATGTGCGGTCAACTTCAACAGGCTCACCAACAAACCCCAAATCTAAAACACGTTCAATATGCGAATCAGGATCAATGACAGTTTTATAAGCCTTTTCGGCAAAAACCATATTGCCATCCTTGCCGCATAATCCTATTGCCCATTCTCCCTCAGCATTAATGAGAGCAACAATTTCTTTATTTATGGAACCCGCTAAAACCATTTCAACCACTTCAACGATCCGCTCATCGGTTACCCGTAATCCGTTTTCAAATCGCGATTCAATCCCCATTTTCATTAAAATTTCAGCAATTTGAGGCCCACCACCATGAACAACAACAGGATTAATCCCCGATTGCTTTAATAGAGCAATATCACGCGCAAATGCTCGCCCCAAAGCAGGATCACCCATAGCATGGCCGCCATATTTTACCACGACCGTTTCATTTTCATATTTTTGCATATAGGGTAAAGCAGACGATAAAAATGCTGCTTGTTTTTCCAAAACATCTACATCACCGTTTTTAGCATCATCCATCAATAGAGCCTCCTCATCACTTTTTACCATCTCTTAATGAAATTTAGGAAAAGTGAAAACAATAAAACCAAACTTTACTCTATCCACCCCCCTGAAAATCGTCAATTTTCCTCTAAATTACGAAAAAGGAATAGCGAAATGAAATACAAAAACTTCCTTTAAAAATTGACAGCGAAAAATTAAACAAAATAGGCGTAAAAAACGTCATTATTTTATGATCTTATATATAAAATTGAAAAGCAAAATTTTGAAGCTACGCTGCACATTCAACTCATTAGTTTATCCCTACGGATACTTAACAATGAATAGGAATATATACAACCATTGATTTTATAAGATAAAAATAAAGTTTCTTATAATAATAAAATTAACATATTCCCAAGATTAAGAAATCACTCAACTGCTTTATAGCTTATCCCAATAAACTATAACTTTGGTTTTAAAAATTTGACTTTTTCTCAATCATTAAACATGAGGAAATGTCGATTGAACGCTCCTCATGGAGAATCATAATAAGTTGATTTATAATAATAATTTATCTTTTTATATCGTAAAATCGAAAAAAGGCTTTGCAACATTATCCATATATTGTGATAGCTCTTCAAAAGCATCTTCGTAAAAGCATTTAATTGTTTAGATTACTCTCTTCGTAAGGTTTTATAAAACTTCTCATTTTTCATGATCGGTCATTAAGTTTTTCTTTCTGCATAGCGATACATGCTTGAATTATTCAATGTTTTTTAGAATTGTTAATTCTTTTAATGTATTATTTTAATTATGTTATTTTATGAAAAAAGATTCATTTCGTATACTTCTCTTTCCATATCACTAACAATTTCAATAATATGTCGTGCTGTTTTCTAAGCATATTGTGCTATTTTTTTATTGTATTTATATTTTCTTTTTAAAGGTAACGTCTTCTATCTTCCCACCAACTTTTTATTATGCCAATAAATTCAATTAAGTGAATTCCATCGAATCTGTTTTCCCACAAGAGAGATACATCAAATACCTCAAAACGTGTTTTGTTATGTATTCTTTAGCATTAAACACACATTATCTCATTCCACAATTTCTTTGGAACAAAATAAACTTGATTATAGCGTTTTTTATTATCTGGAAGAACTATTTATGACATCAGAAATACAAAACTAAATCCGCATCTAAAAAGACATGATTACGGCTAAAAGCTAAGATGAGGCATGTAAAAGCTATTCCAAATAAAATAACCCTTATTTTAAAGGAAGCAGTGATTAAAACTATGAAAAATGCCAAAAATAAAATCGGTTATAAGAAGTTGATACTTTATTTGAAAAAGATGGATTGCCTAACAGCTTATTTAGCGTTTCTTGGCAAGCTGCTACCTATTTTACAGTTTTATTATAGAGCCTTTAAAAAGAAATACAAAAAATACTGAATGCATAAAGGCAGTCATCATGACACTGGCAATATTTATTATCAATCACTCAATTGCGTTCTTATATGGATAAGCCCTTTTTAAAATGTCATAGACACTCAAAAATAAGACTTATCCATAAAACTCATGAAATATAAAAACTATCAGCAGCAGGAGTTTATCCTAAATTAGCTGTCTCTCTCTTTTCTTTTCAAGAAAAAATGCTTTTCAAAGACAATGAGATAATAGAAAACTTAATGAAAATAACTTTCCTACAGCTCTCTCTAATTATTCTGAGAACATTCACATATTTTAACCAGAAATATTTTCAAAAAATTCTTTCATACGTGAAAAAAAACCATGTGATTGCGGTGAATTTTCATGATTTGAGAGCTTTTCAAATTTTTGCAACAATTCACGTTGTTCTTGCGTTAATTTCTGCGGTGTCTCAATCGTGATATGGATGTAAAGATCACCCCTTGCTTGCTGACGGCGCAACATGGGCATACCTTTGCCTCTAAGGCGGAATTGACGTCCATTTTGTGTCCCTTCTGGAATCTTAACGCGTGCTTTAACACCATCAAGGTCGGAAACTTCAAACTCTCCTCCTAAAGCAGCTGTTACCATTGAAATAGGAACGCGACAGTGAAGATCTGCTCCTTCTCGCTGAAAAAACTCATGCGGTTTAATGGAAAGGAAAATATAAAGATCACCATTGGGGCCACCACGAATACCAGCATCACCCTCACCAGAAAGGCGAATACGCGTTCCATCTTCAATACCAGCTGGAACATTTACGCTCAATGAACGTTTTTTCTCTATGCGTCGTGTCCCCTGACATTTGGGACATGGATCCGTAATAGTTTCACCACGTCCATGACATGAAGGACATGTTCGCTCAATAGAAAAGAAACCTTGTGCTGCACGCACACGACCAGATCCATGACATATTCCACAAACTTGCGGCTTAGAGCCCTTTCTCGCTCCTGATCCCTCACAAACATCACACGTGACGGAACTGGGAATATTAATTTCTGCAGTTTTTCCTGAAAATGCCTCTTCTAAAGTCACTTCCATATTATAACTCAAATCTGCACCACGTTCGCGACTATCACCACGCTTACGGTGTGTCCCTCCCATAATCTCACCAAAAAAGTCTTCGAAAATATCCGCAAATCCACCACCCGCAGCAAAACCGCCAAAGGGATTTGCTCCCCCTTGACCACCGCTATTTTCAAAGGCCGCATGGCCAAATCGATCATAAGCAGCACGCTTCTGAGGATCTTTAAGAACTTCATAGGCTTCGCCAATTTCTTTGAATTTTCGCTCTGCCTCTTTATCCCCCGCGTTGCGATCAGGATGATATTGCATTGCCAACTTACGAAAAGCAGATTTCAACTTTTTATCATCACATTCGCGAGTCACGCCAAGAATTTCATAATAGTCAACCTTCATCATGTATTCCTGATAATTTTTCTGTCATCCATCTTTATGGATAATATTGCTTTTAATTTATATTTTTAGCAACAAAGTTGCAACTTATCTCAAATAATAAAGCCCAGCCTTATATTTCAAAGGCCGGGTTTATAAATTAATCAACACATATGCTGACACTATTTCTTCTTATCATTAACTTCTTCAAAATCAGCATCAACAACATCATCATTCTTTGCCTCTGTTTCAGTGTCAGCGCTCGCTGCTTGTGAGGCTTCGTACATAGCCTGTCCAAGCTTCATACTGACTTCTGCTAATTTTTGCATCTTTGTTGTTACTTCTTCCGTATCACTGCCTTCAAGCGCAGATTTCAAATCAGATATTGCTGTTTCAATCTGTCCCTTTTCTTCAGCTGATACTTTATCGCCATATTCATTGAGCGACTTTTCAGTTGAATGAATAAGAGCCTCCGCTTGATTTCTAGCTTCAACACCTTCACGGCGTTTTTTATCCTCAGCCGCGTGCTCTTCTGCATCCTTTACCATTTTTTCAATATCAGCATCACTTAAACCACCTGATGCCTGAATACGAATTTGATGCTCTTTACCTGTTCCCTTATCTTTGGCCGAAACATTAACAATACCATTCGCATCGATATCAAAAGTAACTTCAATTTGAGGTATACCACGTGGTGCTGGAGGAATACCAACAAGATCAAATTGAGCCAATAACTTATTATCACTTGCCATTTCCCGTTCACCTTGGAAAACACGAATCGTCACAGCACTCTGATTATCATCAGCTGTCGAAAAAACTTGCGATTTTTTTGTTGGGATAGTGGTATTGCGCTCAATAAGGCGTGTGAAAACCCCACCCAAGGTTTCAATACCCAAAGATAAAGGCGTTACATCTAGCAACAACACGTCTTTGACATCGCCTTGCAATACACCTCCTTGGATGGCAGCACCCATTGCGACCACTTCATCAGGATTAACACCTTTGTGTGGATCCTTACCAAAGAAGCTCTGCACGACTTGCTGAATCTTGGGCATACGTGTCATACCACCTACTAAAACAACTTCGTCAATTTCACCAGCCTTTAATCCAGCATCTTTCAACGCAGCTTTACAAGGCTCGATGGTACGCTGCACTAAATCGTCAACGAGAGATTCAAATTTTGCCCGAGTCAATTTCATTGTTAAGTGCTTGGGACCTGATTGATCTGCCGTGATAAATGGTAAATTGATTTCTGTTTGCTGTGACGAAGAAAGCTCAATTTTTGCTTTTTCTGCCGCTTCTTTTAAGCGCTGTAAAGCTAATTTATCATTTTTCAGATCAATTCCTTGCTCTTTTTTGAATTCATCTGCAAAATAACCAACTAGGCGCATATCAAAGTCTTCACCACCTAAAAACGTATCTCCATTGGTTGATTTAACTTCAAAAACGCCATCTCCAATTTCAAGAACTGAAATATCAAATGTACCACCACCAAGATCGTAAACTGCTATTGTTTTTCCGTCTTTTTTGTCCAAACCATAAGCTAAAGCAGCAGCTGTTGGCTCATTAATAATCCGTAAAACTTCAAGTCCAGCAATTTTACCCGCGTCTTTCGTAGCTTGACGTTGCGCATCATTAAAATAAGCAGGAACCGTAATAACGGCTTGTTCAACTTTTTCACCAAGATAAGATTCTGCTGTTTCCTTCATCTTTTGCAAAATCATAGCTGAAATTTGCGACGGAGAATATTTCTTTCCCGCTTCTTCAACCCATGCATCACCATTGTCACCTTTAACAATTTTATAAGGCACAAGTGCTTTATCTTTTTCAACCATAGGGTCATCAAAACGGCGCCCTATCAAACGTTTAACTGCAAAAACTGTCCCTTCAGGATTTGTCACCGCCTGCCGTTTAGCAGGCTGCCCAACAAGCCGCTCCCCCCCATCAGTAAAGGCAACAACGGAAGGTGTTGTTCGCGCTCCTTCTGAGTTTTCAATAACTTTTGCGTTTTTGCCATCCATAACAGCCACACAAGAGTTCGTTGTCCCCAAATCAATACCAATTACTTTTGCCATATTATAATCTCCATTCAGCAAGCTACCTCAACCTTCATAAAGCATCTTTTTAAGATAGCTCCTCATAACACCTAAAGCCCGTATATTGCTTCAAGCAACATAAAATAATAATAAACTGCAAGTCGCAACAAGCCTTGCTGCCTCGTATATAAGAACAGGCTTTTATTGCTACAAGAGAATAATGAGAGAAACATCTCCAAAATAAAAAATTTATTTTAAAATAGGCGCTCTAATGACCCATAAATACCATATTTATGAGAGACTTGAGATTATAATATATTTTTCTTGCAATTCTCAACAAATATATCTTTCTATAAAAATTAAAAAAATAAAAGAGTGATTGCACTCTCGCTCTTGATCTTCTCATCATTGATAAAAAATACCCACGTAAAAGCTTTTTAAAAGGCGAATAATTTATATCACAAATATTACAAATTTTCCCCAGACTAAAATAGTCATCATATCTAATGCTCATATCAGTAAAGATATTATCTATCAATCTCCTTTCAAAAATTCTCCTTCTAATGGTCTCATTGTTTACTGCTATTTGAAATCTGTGCTTTAAACTCACCTAAAGCGTTTTTTCCTAACTGTATAATTTTGAACTTTGAAAATATATAAAAATGCGTCTGTATAAACGCTTTAAAATGCCAAGAGCTGTTATAATATTAAAATTGGTAAAGTGGTTGATGATTGTTCTATATTATATTTTATTAAGCAAAATAGTAGTGCATCATAGATTTTATACCATTTACAAATATTATTTATGAGATGAATACGGAAGTGTTGAGAGGTGTGTTGTCGTTGTAAACCTTACTGCCTTCCTTTAGAATCAAATAATTCTATGATTTTTATTCTCATACTCAAATCAATTTCATTTTAGTATTTCTTTCTTTTATTTTAAATAAAAGCTCTGCTAAAATAAAAAAATATTCAAAGTATGAATCTTATGAAGGAGGGTAAATCAATGATGACATCTATTATTAAGAAAATAACAAATCTCATCTTTAAGAATATAATCCATACACAATATCCATACAAAAAGGTTATCATAAATATCGTGTGTGCTCTTCTCTTTGCTGGTATAACCCTGCCAGCAGGTGCTCAGCAATATAAACTTGGCGACATAGAAATTCTCAATCCTTGGACACGAGAAACACCTAAAGGTATAAGAGTTGGTAGCGGTTATCTCTACATTATTAATCACAGTAATACCCCAGACCGTTTGGTTTCTATTTCCACAAACGGAGTAAAAACAACAGAGATACACTCTATGGCTGTCGTTAATGATATTATGAAAATGGAAAAAATGCACAATGGCATTGAAATTCCGGGAAATGGAGAAATCACGCTTAAGCCTGGCGGTGATCATATTATGTTTATGGGGCTTTCAAAACCATTCAAGTTAGGTGATAAAATTAGCGCAAAATTGACATTTGAGAAAGCAGGAACCATTGATGTTGATTTCTCTGTAAACGCTATGAAAGTACCATCACCTTCTAAATCCTCTCTTGTTCACTAAGCTCCTTTTATATAAATACACAATAAATACACACTTTATAAAATGAAGGAGCGTGAATTTTTTTTACGCTCCTTTATTTTTTGTTTAATGCCATCAGTAAAAAATTATCCTCTTTGATGAATTAACTATGGTCAATTTCAGGAATACGTAAAACTTGTCCAGGATAAATTTTATCGGGAGATTTTAGCATTGGCTTATTGGCTTCAAAAATAAATGTGTTTTTATTACCTTGCCCTTTTCCATAAACCTCTTCAGCAATTTTCCAAAGATTATCACCAGATTTAACCTCATAAAAGCGAGAAGTTTTTCTAGGCGTTGTATCTATAACCTTTAATTGATCAACATCTACAGAAGAGATACCTTGTGAATTGCCAACAACCAGCAGTGCTTTTTCAAGTGTTTCCCTGTCTGGAACTTCACCGCTTAAAATAGCTTTACCGTCTTCAACTTGAATATTGACTTTTTCTGTACCGAGTTGAAAATCATCAAATGCTCTTTTAAAATCCTTTTCTTTTGGTTCATGGTCCCCAATACCTAACTTTTCCCCTACAGTTTTAATAAAATTAAAAAATCCCATTACGACCTCCTTTCGTGTAGCAGAAACAAATTTTTGTGCATATATTGCCACATTCTTTTCTTTGCTCTTAAAACACATAGGCAGATTTTCTAAACTTCAACAATCAAAACTACATCTGTTCAATTATGAGACAAACACAATAATAAACTTTGTAATAAACCTTGATAAAAAAAGCCTTTATGAAAATTTTCTCTCAAATGAAGGGATCTTAATAGACATAGAAACATTATAAATTATGAAAGCAAAACAAGATTTTACAGTAATGACAAAAGGTTTTTTACTTTGCTACAATTTGTATCATATTTGTTTTGCAAAAAAAATATGAACTCCCATATAAATAAGTGTGGGTAATTTGCTACCACAGCAATAGAAAGGTCTAAGAAACCATGAAAGATACACCAACAATCACACAAACGATTGTACTTGTTGATGATGATCGCAATATTTTGACATCTTTATCTTTTGCGCTTGAGACAGAAGGATATCGGGTTGAAAGCTATACAGATGGAGCATCTGCACTCAAGGGTCTCACACTTCACCCTCCACACTTAGCTATTTTTGATATTAAAATGCCCCGAATGGATGGGATGGAACTTTTGCGTCGTTTGCGTCAAAAATCTGATCTTCCAGTTATTTTTCTCACCTCTAAAGATGATGAAATTGATGAATTATTTGGTCTCAAAATGGGAGCTGATGATTTTATTACTAAACCTTTCTCCCAACGTCTTCTTATTGAACGCGTGAAAGCTATTTTGCGCCGTTCTAATGCACGTAACCAACCGCTTTCTACAGGAACTTCTTCCACCTCTTCTCTCAAACGTGGAGATCTTGTGATGGATCAAGAACGCCATACCTGTACATGGAAAGATAAACCTGTTATTTTAACCGTTACGGAATTTTTGATTCTGCAAACCTTAGCACAAAGACCAGGAGTTGTAAAAAGTCGTGATGCTTTAATGGATGCTGCCTATAGTGATCAAGTCTACGTAGATGATCGCACCATTGATAGTCACATTAAACGTCTGCGTAAAAAGTTTAAACAAGTGGATGATGATTTTGCAATGATTGAAACACTTTATGGTGTAGGTTATCGTTTCCACGAGGTATAAAACTACTTTGTCGCAAAAATTTGAACGGCAATCAAATCGATGACAGACAATTCTCAACTGGAAACTTTACAAAAAACAACCGTTAATGGTACATCCTCAACGCCATTTCTTATGTTTTCTCGTTTGCATCTTCGAATACAACGTCTCTTTAGACAATTGCTTTTTTCCAGCCTTACACGTCGCATTGTTATATTAAACATTGCTGCCCTTGCCGTTTTAGTTACAGGCATTTTATACCTTAACCAATTTCGCGATGGTTTAATTGAAGCAAAAATTAAAAGTTTATGTACCCAAGGAAAAATTATTGCTGGGGCTATTGCTGCTTCTGCAACAGTAGATACAAATTCTATCCTCATTGATCCCCAAAAACTCTTAGAGTTACAGACTGGTGAAAGCGTTACACCAGCCCCTCAATCAACCGATTCTTGGGATTTTCCTATTAACCCTGAGCAAGTTGCCCCTCTTTTACGGCGTCTCATCACACCTAAAACGACAAGAGCACGTATCTATGATCGTGATGCTACTCTCCTTCTTGATTCGCGCGTTCTTTATTCTAGTGGAGAAGTTTTTAGTTATGATTTACCCCCACTTAAAACAGAACAAAACATGTGGGATCGCCTTACTTCATGGTATTCAAGCGCATTTTATGGTAAAGGTATTGCTCTTGACAGAGAACAAACAAAAACCAGTGGTATTGCTTATCCAGAAGTGTACCGCGCATTAAACGGATCTCTTGCTACGGCAAAAAGACGCAACAGACAAGGGCAATTAATTGTTTCTGTTGCCGTTCCTGTTCAACGCTATCGCGCAGTGGTTGGAGCTCTTCTTCTTTCAACCACTGGTTCCGATATTGATAACATTGTAAAAGGCGAAAGACTGGTTATCTTTAAAGTTTTTGCCGTTGTAGGTAGCGTACTTTTGGTTCTTTCTCTCTTTTTGGCCCATACGATTGCCCATCCATTAAGTAAATTATCTGCCTCGGCTAATCGAGTGCGTAATGGCAATAATCAGCGTGTAGAAATTCCTGATTTTTCAATGCGTGAAGATGAAATTGGTCACCTTTCAACTTCTATTCGTGATATGACCAATGCCCTTTATATGCGTATTGAAGCCATTGAACGCTTTGCTGCTGATGTAAGCCACGAATTAAAAAATCCTCTCACCTCTCTACGCAGTGCTGTTGAAACGCTCCCTCTGGCTAAAAATGAAGAAGCACAAGAGAAATTGCTTGAAATTATTCAACATGATGTGCGCCGCCTTGATCGGTTGATTACAGATATTTCTGATGCATCACGGCTCGATGCAGAGCTTGCACGAGAAACCGCAGAGATTGTTGATATGACACCGCTTTTGGAAAGTCTTGTTCATGCTGTTCAGGAAGTGTATCGTAATACGCAAACCATTGATATAAGCCTTAATATTGTCCCACGTCCTCATGGAAAAGCCTATCTTGTATTGGGACACGAACTCCGTTTAGGACAAGTGATTTCAAATCTTCTTGAAAATGCGCGTTCTTTTATTCCTCGGAATCGTGGCAAAATTTGCATTACTATGAAAAGTCATGCTTCAACCCTTATTTTAACCATTGAAGATAATGGCCCAGGTATTCGTTCAGAAAATATTGAACGCATTTTTGAACGTTTTTATACAGATCGACCAAATGAAGATGCTTTTGGGCAAAACTCTGGACTTGGCCTTTCTATTAGTCGGCAAATCATCGAAGCTCATAATGGGACAATTACAGCCGAAAATATTATTGATCCTACACTTGGGAAGTGTAAAACTGGTGCACGTTTTACTATTATGCTTCCGCTTGCTAAATAAATCTTTTATCCAAAGTAAAAGACATGAAAACAAAATGTGAAATACTCCACGCAAATTGCCTTCAACTAGGCGGCAAGGGGCTGTTAATTATAGGTCCATCGGGATCAGGAAAATCAACCCTCACCCTTTCTTTGCTTGACCGCGCTGAGTGGTCAAAACGTGAAGCGAAGCTTATCAGTGATGATTATACAATGTTGCGTGCGGAAAATGGAAAGCTTCACGGATACACTCCCGATAATTTAGAGGGCGGCATCGAGATTCGTGGCGTTGGTCTTTATATGATAGAATTTGAAAAGCACACAATTATCGATTGTGTTATTTTTCTCGGTCCGGAATATGAACGTTTTTCCACAAATAAAACTTTTCAATTTGAAAATTTGCACATTCCTCTTTTAAAACTTCCCTCTCTTCGTGAAGCCGATTGTACCGCCATTTGTCAAGCTATTGAAGCATTTTTGTTTAAAAAAATATGGCAAAAATCTGTCTAATTTTTTTCTAAAGATAAAAAAATCACAATTTTTGCCTTTTTTTTGCAAATTTTTCTTGGCAGCAAGATAAAGCCTTGTACAATGTCTTTCCCACCAATATGGTTGGGTCTTATTAGTTAACAGGAGTTTGCGTAAATGATTGGACTCGTGCTTGTAACGCACGGTGAGCTGGCTGTCGAATTTTTACATGCCGTGGAACATGTTGTTGGAGTACAAGAAAAGTTCGCAACAATATGCGTTTATCCCGATGACGATATAGATCAGCGCCGAGGTGATATTATAGCCGCAGTAACCGATACAGATACGGATCATGGCGTCATCATATTAACAGATGTGTTCGGTGGAACACCATCAAATATAGCTATTCCTGCTATTGAAAAAGGACGCGTTGAAATGATTGCGGGTGTTAATTTGCCCATGCTTATTAAACTGATTTCTATTCGCAAATGTCCGGATATTTCATTATCAGACGCGTTAAGAATAGCACAAGAAGCAGGGCGTAAATATATTAATGTACCAAGTATGATTAGCGGATAATAAAATACCAATGTTTTCCAAAGATACCCTCCCGTGTATAAGTCGTCATTTCAATATCTGTAATAAACGTGGGTTACATGCACGTGCTTCTGCAAAATTTGTACAAACTGTTGACAATTTTAATGTTACTGTTGAAGTTGAAAAAGATGGAAAAATTGTTGGCGGATCATCAATTATGGGACTTATGATGCTAGCGGCTTCATCCGGTTGCAACCTCACCATTCGTGTTTCAGGACCAGAAGCAACAGATGCTCTTAATGCTCTTGAAAAGCTCATCAATAACAACTTTGGAGAGGAAAACTAGTGCTTTTTCATCATAAACAAGGATGATAATTCTTAGAAAATAGGAACTTTCCATCATTATTTTGAATTTTAATTTCTCTTCCCGCTTTTATACCAATATTCATATCCATTATGGATTGGTATAATTATCATAAATGTAAAAGCTTATAGTAATTTTGTTATGCTGGTTTTTTTCTTCCTTTCCTAATATTATTTGACCAATTTGAATAGTTTTGCGTATTATGGCTATTCCCCGACTTAATCATATAATTAAATCTTTACAGAAAAGAGAACTCTTCACCTTGTATTATAATATGCTTTATTTTAGGCTAAAGATAAATGTCAAAATAATTTCGCACATCAACAATCTATCAACTTTTCTTATTTTCTGCTAACTTTGTAGCCTTTATAATACACAAGTAATCTTCCATTGCACATCATTGTGATACAGATCATGAAAACGCAATTCTTATCAATGTCATAACCATTTTCTTAAAACGAATAAGCTTTGTACGCTCATAATTATAGTAAGCATTTTTTAGACATTCTTTTTCTATACTATTGCCTTGTTTTATGTGGTACGTGCCCCGCCCTTATTATCTATATTGCGCTTGGGATAGCATCTTTCATTATAAGGAGATAATATCATGGGTCGTCTATTTAGTGCTCTCCAGATTCCTCAACAAACAACAAAAGCCCTCGTATCATTGCAAAATGGCTTACCAAAAGCGCAATGGATCAACCCGCAAAATTTTCATGTCACCTTATCTTTTTTTGGCGAAGTTGAAAGTTCTACAGCAGATGAAATTATGCATACCTTTAACACTATAGAACTTCCTTCTTTTACGCTACAGATAAAGGGTTTTGAAGTTTTTGGTTCAGAAAATGCTCCCCATTCTCTTGTGGTTCGCATTGAACCTTGTGAAAAGCTTACTCTTTTACATGAAAAGATGCAATATATTCGGAATAAATTAGAGTTAAAGCCTGATGAAAGACTGTTTATTCCGCATATCACTCTTGCACGAATATTTGATATTAATCTTAAAGATCTTTCTTCTTATCTATCTTTTCAAAATGATTTTTTTGTCCCTCCTTTTGAAGTTGATCATTTTGTTTTATTGTTATCGGCCTCTCCCTTAAATAAGGCTCCCTATATTGTAAAAGGAAATTGGCCACTTCAAAAATAAAAGGGTGTTTGTCACACCCTTTAAAAACTCTTTGAGAAAAGACCCTATATATATGAAACTGCAGGGAATACTGCATTTTACGATAGAGGTTTGTTATTGATGTGTTTTAAGCCGAATCAGCTTCAACAGAAGCTTCTTTTGCTCCTCCTTTAGCTACACCCACTATAGCTGGACGTAACACCCTTTCCCCGATAATATAACCTGCCTGAACCACTTGTTGAACAGTATTATCTGGAACATCAGCATTGGGAATTTCAAACATCGCTTGATGAAAGTGAGGATCAAATTTTTGCCCCTCTGGATGAATTTTTTGCACCCCATGACGTTCTAATGCTGCCATCATGGCACGTTCAGTCATTTCAACGCCTTCTGCCAATGATTTCAAACCAGCATCACTCTCCCGTGCACCTTCTGGAATGGCTTCCAAAGCACGATTGAGATTGTCAGAAACCGATAACATATCCCGTGCAAAATTAGCAATGGAATAAGCTCTTGCATCCGCCACATCTCGCATAGTACGGCGTCGAAGATTTTCCATATCTGCAACAAGACGTAAAAGCTGATCTTTCAGTTCTTTATTTTCATCCTGCAAAGACGCTAAAAGATCACTAACCTCATTGCTTTCTGTTTCAACGACTTCGTGTTCCTCTGTTTTATGTGTTTTTAAAAATTCATCGGCTGCCTGTTTAAGTGTATTACGATCAGCTGGATTTTTTAAATCACAATTTTCAAATGAAGCGTCAGTAAATTTGTTTTTTTCATCAGACATAAAAATTTTATTCCTTCATAAGATTCGTTATTCTCGATATCGAAATTCTACAGACAAAAATCAAGGGGTAGCGATGTATATAATACAATGAGCTTTTATAGTACAAATACTTACTTGCATCGTTTTAACGCAATAACTGTGACACAAGTTGAGCTGTATAATCAACCATGGGCACAATCCTTGCATAATTAAGCCGTGTAGGACCAATAACACCTAAAGCACCAATGACTCTTTGTTGTGAATCTCGATAAGGTGCTACAACTAAAGAAGAACCAGAAAGAGAAAATAACTTATTTTCTGAACCAATAAAAATTCTAACCCCAGAACCTTCATCCGTTAAATCGAGAAGCTGTGCCATACTCTCGCGCGTTTCAAGATCATCAAACAAATGGCGTAACCGTTCTAAATCTTCTTCTGCTTTTACATCTTCAAGTAAATTGCTACGCCCGCGAACAATGAGGTGTATTTTATGATCAGCATCTTCTCCTCCCCAAAGAGCTAATCCCGTTTCAACAAGATGATGTGATAAATCATCAAGTGCGGCCCTTGTTTCTGCGCATAAGCGGGCAATTTCCCCTTTAGCTTCACTCAATGTACGCCCTTGAATATGGGCATTGAGAAAATTCGTTGCTTCCGTCAATTGTGCATGGGTAACCCCTTCTGGTAAATGAACAATACGATTTTCAACTTCACCTTGTTGAGTCACCAAAACGGCAAGAGCGTGCTCCCTATCAAGGCGCACAAATTCAATATGTTTCAATGTTCCTTCTTGTTTTGTTGCTAAAACAAGCCCTGCCCCACGTGAAAGATCTGAAAGAACTCGGCTTGCTTGAACAAGAAAATGTTCAACCGATTGTGCATGACCAGCCTCTTTGACTTGCATTTCAATATTTTCTCGCTCTTCGTTTGGCAAATCACCCGCTTCCATAAATGCATCAACAAAAAAGCGTAGACCTGATTGTGTCGGCATTCGACCCGCAGAAACATGTGGTGCATAAATCAAACCGAGATGTTCAAGATCACTCATCACATTGCGAATCGTCGCAGGCGATAATGTCTGTTGTAAAAGCCGCGAAAGATTACGTGACCCTACAGGTTCACCATCATTAAGATAAGCTTCAACAATATGGCGAAAAATATCACGCGAACGTTCATCAAGATATTTTAGTTCATTATCAATAGTTTTGTGCTTCATCACAATTGTTTCACTACTTTTAAAATCCTCATCTCTTATATAAGTTTTGTCAAGGTTTGGTCAAATAGTCTAAAGTAGTATAAAAATATATTATCCTATTGAGCTGTAAAATGCTACCTTTCAGAGTGATGCTTGATAAATTACGCAGGAAATATTTTTTGTTAGAGTGTGTGAGAAATATTTAAGATAAGAGTTGATCTGTAAAGTGGTCTGCTGTAGGGACTTATCAAGAGAATCTAGATTGATTAAAAACCGTTGTAGATAGAAAATTTCACCCTTTAGAGCAAGCAGGAAATTGGAAATTTACCATAAAAATGCTATCATAAATAAAGAGATGTCTTTCATATCTTTGCAAGGTTATCTTCATACAAGATAAAAAATTTTATTGGAATAAAATATCATTAAACGTGTAAAATAATCATATCATGTAAAATGTGTGTGTATGAGCATTAAAGTCGGTTTTTAGCACAAAAATAATTCCCCTTTCATTTTTGGAGAAATCTATATGAGAAGCATAGCAGATAAAAAACTTGTCATTGCTACACATAACACCGGAAAATTGCATGAAATCACTACTTTAATTACGCCTTTCGGTTTAATAATACAATCGGCAAAAGAACTGGGCTTGCCAGAACCAAAAGAAACGGGAAAAACATTTGAAGAAAATGCTTATATTAAAGCTTTTTCAGCAGCAAAAAAAACAGGACTTCCTGCCCTATCTGATGATTCAGGCTTAGAGGTAGATGCATTGGAGGGTGCGCCAGGCGTTTATACCGCTGATTGGGCAATTCAAGCCGATGGTACACGTAATTTTCCAAAAGCTATGAAAAAAATAGAAAATGAACTCCAAAAAGTCGGAGCACGAGAAAAAAGTCAACGGAAATGCCGTTTTATATCCGTCATTTGCATTGCATGGCCTGATGCTCATGCAGATTACTTCCGTGGATGCGTTGAAGGAACGTTCATTTGGCCTCCACGGGGAGATAAAGGCTTTGGTTTTGATCCTATTTTTTTACCCGATGGATGTGAAAATACCTTTGGAGAAATGTCAACAGAGCAAAAACACAACTGGAAACGTAATGATATTCCCCCTCTCTCACATCGCGCACGTGCTTTCAAACTTTTGGCAGAAAACCTTTTAGCATTCTCATGAATGAACCTTTTGGCATTTACATTCATTGGCCCTTTTGTGCAGCTAAATGTCCTTATTGTGACTTTAATTCGCATGTTCGCATCCATGGTGTTGATCAACCACGTTTTGTCACCGCCTTTAAGCGCGAAATAGAAACGCAATACCACAAAATAGGCCCACGCCATATTACAAGTATTTTTATTGGTGGAGGAACCCCTTCCCTTATGGAGCCGCAAACTGTCGATGCCCTATTGCAAGCACTTGCAAAAAAATGGGTAGTCGATGATAAAGTTGAAATTACATTAGAAGCTAATCCATCCAGTGTGGAAGCAGAGCGCTTTCGTGGATACCGTGCGGCAGGTGTTAATCGCTTATCTCTAGGGATACAAGCGCTCAATGATAAAGCATTGCGCAAACTTGGCCGACTCCATAATGTGGAACAAGCTCTTTGTGCCATTGCTTTAGCACGACAAATTTTTCCACGTTTATCCTTTGATCTCATTTATGCCCGCCCCGAACAAACCCTTGAACAATGGAAATCTGAACTTGTACAAGCAATTGATTTAGCAGCGGACCATCTTTCTCTTTATCAATTGACGATCGAAGAAGGAACCGCCTTTAAACGGCTTCATGATGCAGGAAGACTTATCCTTCCCCCATCAGAGCTAGCAGCAGATCTGTATCATCTTACTCAAGAAATAACGGCACTACATGGACTTCCTGCCTATGAAATCTCAAACCATGCAATGCCCGGTGCCGAATCAGCACACAATCTTCTTTATTGGCGTTATCACCAATATGCAGGCTTTGGTCCAGGAGCACATGGACGTTTCATTGAGCACGCATCGAATCATTCCTCTTTCTGTTCAAAAACATTGTCATCACACCTTGAAAACCGCGAACGTTATGTCACAATAAATGAAAAGCATCCCGAACAGTGGCTTAATTTGGTAGAAACAACAGGACATGGCTGTATTGAAACGGAACATTTAACCACTGAACAACAGGCAAATGAAATGCTCCTTATGGGATTACGCCTTTGCGAAGGCTTAGAACTTATACGCTATGAAACCTTAAGCCCTAAACGTATCCCAATGGAAAAACTGATCGATTTACAACACCAAGAATTGATAGAAATGGTGGATAACCAACGCTTAAAAGCAACAACCAAAGGACGTATTGTTCTTGATCACATCATCAGCCAACTTGCAAATTAAAGTTTTTATAACAACATACTTATTTTAATCATAATTATCATTTTTCATAGCAAGGTGAGATTAGAATATTGTGAGCTTCTCTCATTTCAAAACTATTTATAGCAAGTTAGTTATCGCCATTTGCTTACACCTTAAAAATAGAGAAGCATGTGGATAAAAACTATAAAAAAGGAGTAAAAAGGCCTCTTATGAACACTCTTAAGTGCTAAAAGCTATTGCAATATTTTGAGCTAGAAAGTGTATGGTGCTCTAACTTTATTTTTCATAAACATAAAGATGGGGAGGCATTATAGATTTTATATTACAACATTCATAAGCACCGTAGTAGCACAAATGTGACAAACATTGAGAAAATTTCTCTAAAACAAATACGTGAATGCATAACACGATAATGTATTTTTTCTTTATGAAATCGTGGCACCATTAAAAGAACCATAGAAATAAGCATGAAGCCATGCATCAATTTCTGATTATTTAAAAAGATCTTACTCTATTTACTTTTGAAAACCGTAAAGCCGAATAAAAAAGAAAGTAAAAAAGCACGCTGATTTTCACCTTTATACCTTTATATTTTTCCTCAATGAAATTGTATGTCTGTTTCAGAGATTATAAAAAATAGATATACGCAATACTTTTATCCTATTCTGGCATGTAAAAGCGGTTATCGCAAAAAGTACTGAACCAATATTTATTTGAGATACGCGGCTGTATGATTGGTATTGATTTATAGGTCACAGCAAAATCACGAGCTTTATTAAACAAATAATGCACTCAAATGGCAAATATACCCGATATGAATCGAGATTGCTTTGTTAGCGAGCGAAACGACGTTAATCCCATATAATCTTACTTGTATGCATAATGCTTATGAGTATCTGTACGCGTCCTTTAAGGTTATTTTATTAAAAAATTGAGAATAATACTAGGACAATCCTTGGCTCAAGAAGTCAACGTGCTGCTACAAAAAATTCTGTGTATCTTTATCATAACCAAGATTAAAGCTGATTAAATAAGCTCACCTTCTATCTCGTAATGATTTTGCAACGGAAGTTCTTGGGGACAAAAAAAGCATGGCAAAATATATGAAATAAAACAAACTTAAAGCGCTTTTCCTATAGGCTTTATTCTAAGAGAGTCTAATTGGAACAAGAAGTACCTTTTATGAGAGTGCAGAAAACATATCAAAACATGAGCTGTGAATGAGCGCATTTATGTTGTACGAACTTTTGACAATAGCAGCATGTTTTTGTGTGTCTTTATGGCTTCAACCTGTCATCACACAATGATGATATAATATTCATTGTTTTCCATATATGATTGCGTGTGACTTCCTTTCTACACTTTAAAGAACGAATATTTTCAATCCAATATGGTCTAAACAGTTCTACTTCTTCCAGCAGGTCTCTCTTGGCTTTCCAATTATGTAATTCACTTAACTAAAAACTCTACAGGCAAGAATCCCAACTTAAGAATATTCATCACTTACTCTAAAACCACTTAATATATTAAGTCTTACGAGACTCATATCACCACACCTTAAATGTCAATATCTTATAGCTCAACAAGATAAAGGTATTTTTGAACCAAAAATCTTTTCTTTATGCAAAAAATTCAATAATAAAACGCTCATAAATAGTAGTAAGAGTTTCCACTGCATCAAGGGCCACACACTCATCTACCATATGCATCGTTTGCCCTGGTAAGCCAAATTCAATCACTGGGCAATAATCCTTAATAAATCGCGCATCTGAAGTACCACCAGAAGTGGAACATTCTGGTATATTCCCTGTTACACTTTTAATAGCATTGGATAAAGTTTGAATGAGTTTATCATTTTTGGTCAAAAAAACATCTCCTAAACTTGGAATCCATTCAAGCTGATAAGAGGGATATTGGTCACCATTGTTTTTTGATTGCACCAAAGCAAGACGCTTTTCAATTTCCTTCATCAGTGTTTCTTTTGTCCAAAGATCATTGTAGCGTATATTAAAATGAACTGTTGTCTGCGCTGGGATAACATTGACCGCTAAATTACCAGTATCAATGCTTGTTAGCTCTAGATTACTGGGTTGAAAATTCTCTGTCCCTTTATCTAAAGCAGTTTGTGTCAATGCTTGAATAAGCTTACTTACCAAAGGCAAGGGATTAGCAGCCCGCTCTGGAAAAGCAACATGACCTTGGCGACCTTTCACGGTAATGATACCAGAAATCGATCCGCGGCGACCGATTTTGATGACATCCCCAACAGTCTTTACACTTGTTGGTTCCCCCACAAGAGCCGCGGTCCATTTTTCGCCTTTTTTTTCTGCCCATTTGAGAAGTTTGACGGTACCATTAACAGCAGGTCCCTCTTCATCACCGGTAATCAAAAAACTTACCATTCCTTTAATGGATCGTTTCTCAAGAACTCGCGCTAGCGCCGCAATAAAACAAGCGATTCCGCCCTTCATATCAACAGCACCCCGCCCATATAATTTCCCCTGATCTATGACAGCTTCAAAAGGTGAATAAGTCCAATCTTCCAATGCACCTGGTGGTACGACATCTGTATGACCCGCAAACATAAGATGGGGTCCTTCATTTCCCATTTTTGCATAAAGATTTTCAACATTATCTGTATTTTTATCCGTAAAAATAGGGCGCTCGACGTGAAATCCCATTTTTTTCAAAAATTGTTCCAAAGTTGATAAAGCCCCCGCTTCATGAGGTGTAACAGAAGGACAACGGATAAGTCTCTTTAGTAGCTGAAGTGGATCTGTAAGAACAGGCATAAGGTCCCTTCCCATTTTTTATAAGTCATCGGAACTTAAGGTTATTACGCTGAATTACAAAAAAGATAAAGAAAAAACATTGAAGACACTCAGCAAACCAAGCAGGGGAGAACAATCGTGCTGAGAGCTTCAATGGCTTCCTCATTATACATGAGCAAGCACACACACAACAAAACACTCAACAAAAAGTTCCGTTAAATGTTGCCTTCATTTGAAAGTTTTTTACGCCTCTAAATTATATGAATCAAAATTAATTGCTTGCAATCTATGGGCATTTTCCTTCAACCAAGCACGGTACGTTTTACTATCAGGACATAGCTCTTCACAAAGAGCCCAAAATCTCGGTCCGTGATTCATTTCAACAAGATGAGCAACCTCATGAGCAACAACATATTCCACAACTTCTTTTGGTGCCATAACAAGGCGCCAAGAAAAAGAAAGACGCTTATCTATTGAACAAGATCCCCAACGACTTCTCGTATCTTTATAACAAATTGATTTGACTTTACGCTCTACTTTATGGGCATAATGTGCCACCAAAGGTGTTATAATAAGTGCTGCTTGTTTTTTCAAAACGTCAGCAATGCGTCTTGGGAGGTATTCTAATTGACCATAAACAATAATTTTAGGTCCTTGCTCCGCATCTGCTGTAAGGATTTCTGTTACCCCACGCCCTTCTCTATGCTTTATGGTATGGGAAACACCTAATAAAGGAATCATTGCCCCCTCTTTGAGATAAGCATTTTCATGAGAGATTTGTAAACGAGCAAGACGTGCCTCAATCCAAGATCGATGCTTTTCAATAAAACTTTGAATCGTACAGAGACTTATCGCTGGTGGTGTTGTTACACAAATCTCTTGACTGCTGGCATCAATACGTAAGGTAAGACGGCGTGCATACTTATTTTCCCGCACCCGTACAGGTACAGAGCGATCAGAAAAAATAAAATGCTGCTTAGAAATGCTCATATATTTTTATCTTCATCAATAAATGTACCCCTTATTTTGCATTAATCTGATTAATAAAAGATCTCAATACTGTTTCAAGGCAATCTAAATCTTGTGGACGAGAAAAGCGATGATCTGCATCACGAACAAGTGTCAACGTTACATCATGGAGAGGTAAATGATCAAGTAAAGTCAATGTATGCTGATAGGGAATATCTTCATCTTCCATCCCTTGTAGAATATGGACTGGACACCCAACATCAATGCATCCTTTCATAACACAATTTTCGCGCCCATCTTCAATTAATTTTTTTGTAAAGGGCATTGGCTCTGTATCATCAACAGCAGGTCGTTCAATATAGCCTTTTTCTTCCAAAATCTTCCATTCTTCTGGGCCTAATTTTGGTTCCACCAATGTTTGTGTAAAATCAGGCGCTGGAGCAATCAATATCATGCCAGCAAGCTTCTTATTTTTGTGTGCTAGCATCATAGCAAGCCTTAGTGCAATCCACCCACCCATAGAGGAACCAATCAAAATTTGTGGACCCTCACAATAGGTTTCAAAAGTCGCTAAACTTTCCTTAACCCAACGCGAAATTGTTCCTTGAAAAAAATCACCTTCAGATTCTCCATGTCCAGAATAATCAAAACGTAAACAAGACAAATCATTCTTCTGAGCAAATTGATCAACTAACGTTGCCTTACTTCCCAACATATCGGATTGATAGCCAGGAAGCCAAACCAAACCTGGAGATTGGCGCCCCTTGCGATAGCGTACTGCAAGTGTGGTGTTCTCAAACGAAAAAAACTGACAAGGAATATGTTGATCCATGATTCTTTATCCTCCATAAAACAATTTCTTTAAATTAAGAGAAAACTTTTATAATCTAAATCATTCCAAAAAGTAATAAATCAAATAATGAAAATAACACGAATTATAGTTGTTTTTAGGTGCATAATTGTATATTAAATTAACTGTAGTTGAATCAAAATTTAAGGAGCATAAACCATTCGTAAACCGTTTAAAATGACACCTACCCAAAAAGACGGACCACGTTCAAATAAGGATATTCGGGTACCTCATGTTCAGCTTATCAATGATGAGGGACAACATCAGGGAGTTGTTGCGATACAAGAAGCTCTTGCTATGGCTGCAGATGCGGGACTTGATTTGGTTGAGATTGTACCAAATGCAGAGCCACCCGTATGTAAAATCATCGATTTGGGAAAATTAAAATATCAAACCCAAAAAAAAGCTGCTGAAACACGTAAGAAGCAAAAAGTCATCGAAATCAAAGAGATTAAGATGCGCCCAAATGTTGATGTCCATGATTATGGAGTCAAGCTCAAGGCTGTTCATCGCTTTATTGATCATGGTGATAAAGTAAAGATTACTTTGCGTTTTCGTGGTCGTGAGATGGCTCACCAAGATCTTGGATTAAAGCTTCTTCAGCGTGTGAAAGAAGATACAAGTGAAATTGCCAAAATCGAATTGGAGCCAAAGCTTGAAGGCCGGCAAATGATGATGGTGATAGCACCTAAATAGTTTTGCATTGGAATAATATTCGCATGCAACTCATTAGCATGGGCGTATGGTATTTTTAGAAGCACCACATAGAGTTTTTGTGGTGCTTTTAAGGTTTTATAAATGTGTATAAAGCCTTTTAAGAGTTTAATAATGCTTGATCGATTTATAAGAAGAATTCGTTATTTTGCATATTAAATGAGAAAGCTCAAACATCGTAAGGCCTTCTTATTTCAAGCACTCTTATCATGCAATGCGGCGAAATTGTTTGCTTACACATCACAAATGGAGATGATACATAAAAAATTATTAAAAAAGCAGAAATGTTTTTTGTGAGCCATTTCAAGTGCCAAAGGCTATCACAATACGGAAATTGGTAAATACAATAGTGAAACTCGCCGGTATCTTTTATTGAAAACTAAAAATAATGATGAACAACGAATTTTCGTTATACCTTTTACAGAAACTTTGCACTACATTCTTCACTCTCGCCGTCGTGAAATTGATATGATGAGCCTTGAAAGAAAAGACTATTTTTGTAAAAAAGATTAAGGGGCTTTTTAATTAAGAGTGTTTCAATCTTGCATAAAATAATGAGAGAATATAGAAGCACTTCATGGCTAAAAAACAAATTTCCTCTTTCGACAAACATCTTATTATCCGCCTTTTACGAGAAAATTTTCGTAAACATATGCGTTGGTACAGTGCGGCTATCTTCTCAATGATCATCATTTCTTGTACCACAGCAACCAGTGCATGGATTATGCGGGATGTTGTTAATCAGATTATTGATGCACAAAATTTTCCTATGATTGTTTTGATTTCTAGCTTCATTGCTTTTATCTTTATTCTCAAAGGAGTTGCAACTTTTTTCCAAACTTACTTTCTAAACAAAGCAGGCAACAGTATCATTGCTGAACAACAGCGTAAAATTTTTGCACGACTTATGGAACAAGGAGTCTCTTTTTATCATAATAATACTTCATCTGATCTTCTTGTTCGTGTAACTCATAATGCAACAGCCGTACGTAATATAATTGATACTATTATCACAACTTTTGTACGTGATTTGCTTTCCGTTAGTGGTCTGTTGCTTGTCATGTTCATTCAAAACTTTGTGTTAATCTCCATTACTTTAATCGTAGGACCACTAGCTTTTTTAGGCGTTCGAATGGCTTTAAAACGCGTTCGCAGCTTGATGGAAAAAGAGCTCCTTTCACTTGGTGAAATTATCAAAATCGTACAGGAAACGGCTGTTGGTATTCGAATCATCAAGGCCTTTTCACTAGAAGAAGTCATGAAAAAACGGATGGACAAAGCCATTTGTGATGTTGAAAAACAAACAAACAGTATTGCAACACTCGAAGCTATTACCAATCCAATTATGGAAACACTCACGGGTGTTGCCATTGCAGGTATTATTTGTTTTTCCGGTTATCTTGCAACCCAACGCGCAGGTGTTCAAGGTGAATTTATGTCCTTTATTGTTGCTTTACTTTTAGCTTATGAACCCGCAAAAAGACTAGCAAATGTACGTGTTAAAATTGAATCTGGCTTGGTCAATATCCGTACGATGTTTGAAATACTCGATTGTCCCCTTACAGTTGTAGAACATAAAGAAGCTAAAGATCTGAATAAAACGCAAGGAACTATTCGTTTCGAACATGTTTCTTTTGCATACACTAATAACAAAATGATATTGAAAGACATCAACCTAGAAATAGAAGCCGGAAAAATGACAGCATTGGTGGGACCATCCGGTTCGGGAAAATCAACCCTTATCAACCTTATTATGCGCCTCTATGACCCCACAAAAGGACGCATATTGATTAATGATCAAGACATTCGCTACACAACATTTCGCTCTCTGAGAAACCTGATGGCCTATGTAGGACAGGATACTTTTCTCTTTCAAGGAACTGTTAAATATAATATCGGGCTTGGAAAAGAAGGAGCTAGTGATGACGAAATTATCGAAGCAGCAAAAGCAGCAAATGCTCATGACTTTATTATGAGTTTGCCAAATGGTTATGATACACAGATAGGTGATAATGGCTGTAATCTTTCAGGGGGGCAAAAACAACGACTCGCTATCGCTAGAGCAATGATTCACGATAGTGAAATTCTGATTCTTGATGAAGCAACAAGTGCGCTCGATTCACACACCGAAGCACAAATTAATGAAGCCATTCACCATCTTACTAAAGGACGCACAACGATCATTATTGCTCATCGCCTTTCAACGATTGCTCGTGCTCATAAAATTGTGGTCATACAAAATGGACAACTAATTGAACAAGGTACTCAAAAAGAATTGCTAGCAAAAGAAAATGGGTTTTATAAAAAACTTCATAATATCCAGTTCAAAAAACATACCTCCTAATTTCTAGATCCTTAAATAAGATTTGAAATAAAAAATGGATAGAAGGTAATGCTCCATTTATAAAAAAAGATTTGTTATCAAGAAAAAGCATTACTTCAATCAAGAATTGGTAAAGAATTTATGGTTTATTGAAAATAAAATTCTTGGATTTAGATGAAAACTTTACTCGTTGTTTTGTTGAATGCAAAAGATAAGATGTAATTTGCTTATTGCAAATTTTCTTTATATTTATGATGAATCAATCAAAAGCGCTTGTTGTACGTCATAAGAGATATTGGTATATGCATAAAAACTCTTAAGATAAGCAATAAAAATACCTCTACACTTTCAAGTGAAAAGATTGTCAGCAACATGAAAAGCTGGAAAATAGAATGATAATGCTGGCTTATAGCTTTAGCAAATACTTATACCTTTATTAATAACGGTAGTATGAATTTTATACCATTCATAAGAGGTACTTTATACCATTTCACAAGCAATCTTATGAAATAGACTCAAGCGCACACTGAGAAATGTTCCTTTAAAACAAGTACATAAACTTGCAACACAATAATGTTATATTTTGGAGTATTCTGTTTGGGGAGCTATTCGTTATAAGAAAAGTGATCTCATTCAAGACACAATAAACAAAAATCTAAAATAATAGGTAATTTTTATTATTAAAAAATATTGCTTTAAATGCGTTTGACAATAAAATCGATATCTTATGAATTCTCTGCTTGCCTCATGCTTTTGACGGTCTTTAATGGAATCATGTCCTTCACGTAAAAACAGAATGCCATTGTGTTGCAAATTCACGTACTTGTTTTAAAGAGACCTTTCTCAAAGTCTTCCCTAAGCCCATTTCGCGATAACATTCGTGAACTGTATAACGATAAATCCATTAACCCCCTCTATCTTTACGCTTATGGAGTAATAAACCGGCACCATTCACACTATTCTGCCAGTCCCTAATGTTGCGACAGCTCTTAGCTCTCGAGATGATTCATAAGAGGCATTTTTAGTCATTTCTTAATAGTTTTATCCACACAGGATTCCCCGCTTGTAGCATACAAGCCGAATGGTTTTGATTGATTCAATACGAAAGAGATTCGTACGATATTCAAAGTTCTAATTCAAGTTGAATAACAATAAATTATCTTTATAAATCAATATATTGCACACACTACATTCTTTAGGCAACAGCACGATATGGGCTTGAAAACAAGGTAAGGTATTTCTCTAAAATAAATATATAGCAGCAAAATAACATACTATCTTTCGTGAAGATTTTGTCCCTTTAGAGAATAGCATAACAAAAAATCGAATATTTCAGATATATCTCTTCACGCCTCAACAAAAAGCTTCTTCTTTTATAGGATTTCTAGTCTATGCCTCCTTCCTCAGATTTAGAAATGAAAGACAAAAAACGAAGAAATTGTTTTTTTAAAATTCAATCTTTAATAATCTCTTTCATAAAAGAGACCTATACTAGAATTTTGTTCATTTCCTATAGCACCTTTAGCTTTGAGATGACGCGAAATATCTAAATTAATTGTCCCTTTCGTCGTTCCATCAGACCCTGCTTCAAAGCCCAAATAAATATTATTGTGTATGTAGCGTCCAATACGTAAGCCTGTATTACCCTTCTCATTAACGATAACATCAAGATCATCAAGTCCAATTTTAGTTCGTAAAGTATTCAACAAAGATGTATTAGAAGCACCTGCAAGATCAGCCGCTGCTGCTGCAAGTTGAGCAATCTGAAATGGTGATAATTCATTAAGAGAGCGATTAAAAATCAAACGAGCCAAAATCTCATCCTGAGGCAAATTTGGTTGTGAAGAAAAATTAATATCAAGATTATCAACCGTCCCACTTACAGTTACAGTGACGCGAATATCACCACTGTTATTGTTGGTTACAAAATAAACCGTAGGATTAAGATTACCACTAAAACTCGCTTGTCCTTGATCAAAATTAAGACGTTGCGACAGGATATCAAAACGTCCACGAATCATTCTAAATTCACCAACTGGATGCACATCATTCAATGGACCTGCTAGATTAATGCGTCCTCCCAGTTCAGCATCTAAGCCTTTTCCGCGTACAAAAAATTGATTGCGTGCTGTAATACGCATATTTGATAGCACGACAGATGACGATTCTTGTGTAACTATACGGCTTTTGCTTTTGTTCGTGTTCTTAACATCAGCACGTTCAAGTGTTGTTTGAATCGATTTAGTTAAATTCTTATTTCTAACATCAAGAAACTTGGCACTTTTAAAATGATCAGGAACAAAAACTTCAGCTTTTTCAACGATGATATCACCACCAAGAACAAGATTATTTAAAAAATGACCTGTCATTGTCATCTCACCTGATAATGTTGCCAGAATCATAGAACCATCATTATAATTGGCATTATCAAGATGAAATATCAAATCTGTCTCTAGACTATTAGAGATACGACCTGAAGCAGAAATCCCCCCCCCCCTCAAACGAAGAAGCTGAAGCTTTCTCTATAAGGATATGATCACCTTTCAATTTGCCTTCAAGCTTTATATTATTCAATCCTACATTTGTTTGTGAATCAAAAAAGCTACCGTCGCCTATAGAAATATTTCCTAACAATTGTGGCTTTGATAACGCCCCATTAAGAGCTGTATCAATTCTTGCTGTACCCGTTATATGTGCACCACGCTTGGCTAATAAGAGATTAACAAAATCAAGAGGCATTATCCCTTTAACGTCTAATTTTGCCTCTGAACCATTAAGAGACACAGGCCCATGGATGGAAAGATCTAATCCTTTATCTCCAGTAGCTATCATATTTTCAATATGAAATGTCGATTTTTTATAAGAACCACGAGCATTTATATTGATTGACATCGGTCCTTTATGCGTCATAGCGGTTAAATTTTGACTAGAAAGCTCAAAATGAGCAGATGGATCCTTCATTGTTCCACCAATATCAACTTTACCTATCACTGTCCCATCAAGCGCTTGTCCTGCAATAAAACCATTCGCCAAACGTGCAGATAAATTTTGCAAATTAATATGAAAATCAAGCGCATTTTTCTCTAGAGATACATGCCCCTGAGCTTGTGCTTGTACTCCTTCTCCTGTTAAATTTGCATTCAAAGTAAGATTTTGATCTACAGTGTTCCCCGTAGCAGAAAGAGAAAAAGGCATAATTTTTTTATCTTGAAAAGCAACGGTTGTCAGTCCCTCACCTTTTATATCGTAAGTTATATTAGGTTTTTTTAAATGACCACGAATCATAACCTGCCCTGTTACACTCCCTGCTGCTCCAAGATCGGATTTCCACAGATTGACTAAAGCAGCAGGAAGCGCATTCATTGTAAGTTGCAAATTCATGGTATCTTGAATATTCCCTGCTAAGATGATGTTGCCTCCATTTATTGCAATTCCTAATTCATTGATTGTCATTCCATCTTTATCAAAAGCAATTATGGATGGCTTCGGCAATGTTGCATGAAAAGTATGTTGTTTTAAGTCCACAGTTTCAATTTGCACTTCTCGTTTTATACTTTCTGGAAGTTCCTCAACCATTAAACGACCAGAAAGCCGTGCATTGAGAGTATCATGCAACATCGCTTGGACAGTAAAAACCGTTTGTCCATTATTCCTATCAGCGTGAGCATTTAAACGATTGATCATTACCAAAGGTGTTTGAATATGTTCTGCATTGATAACTCCTTCAAACTGAGTCATGCCAAAAGGATCGAATATGTCAGCATCTATTGCCAATTTTTTTATTTTATTCTTGGAAAAATTCAAATGGTTAACATGCGCCTTCACATTGGTTTTTTGTCTGCCATTTTGTTCATCAAAAATAAAATCTCCTTTTACTTTTCCACTACCATCCTGCAAAAATAACGCTGAAAGTACGGAAATATCATCGGCATCAATATGCAGCGCTCCTTTCAAAAAACCGCCAAGTTGTTGAGAAAGATCACCCGTTATTTTTGCACTTCCCCCTCTAATATCGATATTTTTAAGTTTTCGAATTTTATGAGAATCTTCAAAAGAGGCCGATACATGCAAAGGTTTCTTAGCAAAAATCCCTTCACCTTTTACCACCCCCGTTAAAGAAGTAATTGGTGCTGTATTATCTACAAATGCATCTATGTTAAGTGTTGTGTTTTGAAGTTTCTTCCCTACAATTAATGCTTCAGCAATATGGGCACGTGTATTTAGTTTTATATGGCTATTGCGCCCTCTCGCCGTACTTTGAATTGTAAGCGCACCGCTTATCTTTGGATCTAATTTGGACAAATCAGATATTTGAGCAGATAGATCCATTTTAGCGCTTTCATCTGAAAAATAACCATTAGCCTCTATGTTTGTATATTGATTTTTCAAATTAAAATGACGAAAAATGACACCCCTCGTATTTCGAGTAACACCACCTGAAAGAGTGATGTTTCCTTTGAATAAACGATCAAAAGACTGCATGCCTATTTTCATATCGTCAGCCATTCCTGATAATTGGAGATCAAAAATGCCACTCAATAAACTGATCGTTCCTTTGGCTTTAATATCTGCACTACCAGAAAGTGATTGTTTACTGAACACTTCCAAAGGAGTTAATGTTTGAGCTTTTAAACCGAGATCGCCTTTAAAAACAAAATTCTCCATTGTCCCTTTTAACCAAGAAGAAAAACCCTGAGCCGTAACACTCAGATCATGAATCAAAATTGGTTTGTTCGAAACAATATCCGTATCTAAATGCACATGAACCGCTTGGCTTAAATTTTCTACTAACGCTCCCTTAATCTTTTTAACCCCTTGAAGCGTCCCTTTAACCTGAACACCAACATGACGAGAAGCTGCATTATCAAGATTTTCGCTTACTCCTCCCATATCAAAAATTGCATCGCGAATATAAATATTTTTATTGCTTAAATGATTTACAACCAACCGCCCACTCCAAGATTGTTGACCTTCGCGACCATAGTCAATGTTCAAAGCAAGAGTATTCGCAGATTTTGGCACGTCTGATATAGGTAAATGAACAGAATCCTTTTCGTTATCAAGAGCCATTTTTCCATCAACAAAAAGCCGTCGCAAAAATCCATCGGCGGTTATTTCAGCATTGGCTATAACGTTCATTGCTTTGTTCTGAATAACCATCTGATCAAGGTGTGTCACACCTTCTTTTGTTCTTCTTGCCTTTGCTTTTAATGTTATATTAGATTCGAAGAGACTACGATATTGAGAAGGTATTAAAGGGCTCAGTGTTCCCTCTAGTTTCGTAGAAAAACTCTGTCCTTCTGGAACACTTGCAAGAATAACATTACCATCTACAATAGAATGATGATCAGACTCTAAAGAAAGTTTGATAACCAAATCATCAAAAGTACCATCACCTTTCAGGACGAGATTTAATGCTGGACATTGTTCAATGTTAAAAATATTTGCCAAAATACCATTTTGTGGTTCGTTAGCAGAAATATCAATTTGAGCTGTACGATTACTATCAGATATCTTGGTGAGAACAGAAAAAGAACCCGGTGCATCTAAACGATGCGCCGCTATATCGACATCAAAATTACCACTAGCCAAGGTGAAATTGCCTTTTAAGGACATATCAGCAGAAAAACCAAAAAGATTCTGTTCAAATGTCACATGTTGAGCAGTAAGCGTATTGATAGAAAGAGCAAGCGGCAATTTTGGTAAAGAAAACTTACCCGTCTCAAGGGAAGAAACAAAAGAAGAATTGCCTTGCGGTTTGCGTAAAAATGTAACCTGTTCTGCCGAAAGCTGGTTAATATCCATCCGCCCTCTCAGCAATGCTAGACGATTCCAATCCATTTTAGCATTGGTAATTTTAAGCCAAACCCCTTTTTTATCACTGACAGTAATAGTATCAATTGATGTTTGAGAAGACAGTGTCCCTTGCATATTGTGTAAACGAACTTGACGATTAGGCGCTGAAAGCTTTCGTTCAATTAAAGAAACAAACCATGAGCGATCATCTGTTTTCATTTCGCTAGAGGGAAGAATGTCTCCTCTTTGCGCAAAAACAAAACCACCCACCCCAAAAAACAAAAATACAAAGAAGAAAGCTGATAAACGTACACCTTTTTTCATTAAAATGCTTGCCCTATACCCACATAAAAACCAATGCGAGGGTCACCCTTCTCTCTCTTTAAAGGAAAGGCTAAATCAACGCGTAAAGGACCAAGACCCGTCATATAACGTCCTCCTATACCGGCTCCCCATTTAATTTTTTGAGAAAAATCAAAATTCGCCTTTTCCCCTACTAAACCTCCATCAAGAAAACCGACAACCCCTATTTTATCATTTAAAGAAACACGCAATTCTGCCGATCCCTCAATAAGCGCCCGTCCACCAACAACCGCATCATTTTCTATTTTGATACCAATATTACGGTAAGCATAACCACGAACAGAGCCCCCACCACCAGCAAAAAAAAGCGTATTTGCGGGTACTTGTGCTGTATCATTCCCAAGAATTGTACCAAGCTTTGCCCGCGCAGCAACAACAAAACGATCCCCTTCATCCAACGCCCAATAAGAACGACCTTCTGCTGTTACTTTTGCAACAAAGTTGCTAAAACGCATCTCATAAAAAGGCTCAATGAAAACTTCACCATATAAACCTTTTGTTGCATTAAACTTATTATTACGACTATCGTAAATCAAGCCGCTAGGGAAACCGATTGTTGTAAAATTACGGCTCCCAAAATAGATATCACGTGAATAACCATTTGAAACTTCTACAGCAGCCTGTCCCGATAGATTACCATTGAAAATATGCGTAATACCTAATTTTCCTTTGATGGCTTTTGTCGTATAATTTTCTAAAACATCTTGTTGTATTTTTAATTCTGACCTGAGATCTGTATCTGGCGTGAGTACCCCAGGCTTTATAAACGTGCCACCGAAAAGATAATCAAAATTTTTAAAATTATATGATTGCTTTTTATTGCTACCAACACCACTTATTTTTGTTTCAATTTTAAGAGTCTCTGCATGACCCAAAAGATTGTTATGCATCCAATAAGTCTCAAAACCAGCACCATCTAATGTTGAATAGCTACCGCCTACACCAAAACGACGCGGTTTACGTTCTTGTACAACAAGCATAAGCGGTAAACTACCATCTAGATTAATAGTATCAGCCTCACGTATATTGATAGCACGAAAAACACCAAGGCGCGCAAGACGTTCATTTGCCTTAGCTAACGCATCGGAATCGTATATCTGCCCTGGTTTCAATCCAGTCATCCACGCGATATAAGCTGAATCTACACGTGGTTTCTTACTTATATTACGCACACTTAAAGGACCATAATGAGCCTTTTGTCCAGGACCAACAACAATCCGTCCTTCAACACGCAATGTAGCATGATCAGCCACGACTTCACTCTTCATAATTTTAGCTTTAGCATAACCTTGTTGCCGCCATCCTTCTATCGCCCATTTTTCTGCTTTCAAAATGGTTTCAGATTTAGCAATAGCCCCAACTTTATAGCCCAATTCTTCAATTGTGGACATTTTATGCGCTTTACGTTTTTCAAACGGAGCTACTTTATCAATATTGGCAATACTAAAAACATATTGTGGACCAGCATTAATTGTAATAACGATATTCGATTGTGCTGGAAGTTGAGTTACCGGACTTAAATCAGCGACTTCTAAGCCATTAATTTTAATACTAATAACACCACCATAGCGTCCATCAGCATAAAGAGCAGAAAGAATTGCTCGATAATCTGAACGCGCCTTGGCTAGCAAACCAGAAGAACTGGCGGATGCTTTCTCTTTATCAGCAACAAGAGAAGAAACAGATTTAACTATTTTTATACCTTCTAATGGCGCACCTGGCGGTGCAACAACATCAACTTTATAAAATCTCTCTGTACTTTTGGCATAATGTGAAGGAGAATTTGTTTTCTTTTTACCAAAAAGAGGAATGCCGAAAAAATCAAATGCAGCAAGAGGCTGTGGAAAAGAAAAAGAAAAACACAAGCCTATAAAGACACAGCGCACAGTCCCTGATTTTAACAAAATTCTTGTCTGGTATACCATAAAATCAGATACCTTATAATACACTTTGCATCTACTACGCTTTAAATAATATAAAAATAAGAAAGGTAAATATAATTACTTTGCACATTTTACGCGTTTTATCACATCAAATAACACTCTGCGATACATAACGTCACCCTCCCCTTATATTTTCATAAAATTCTGCACTGTTGTATAACACGAACAGCCTCATTCTTTTTTTCTTAACATATTTATTTAGCTTATTATAAATGTTTTATTGCGTCCCATATTATCATGGTTAAATTTGTACAAATGACTTTCCATGAGAACGCTAAAAACTGCCCATGTATATAGATCTCTCTATAAAAAAAACCATAGAGATGCTTCTTGATTTTTATAAATAGATATGATTGTCTCTACCAAGTCTAAAGGGGGAAAATAAATAAATGATCGCACGTATTACAACTGTTGCTTTTCGCGGTCTAGAAGCAGTCCCTGTCGATGTACAGGTTATGATTTCGTCTGGTAAAATAGGAATGGCTATTGTTGGATTAGCTGATAAGGCAGTTGCAGAAAGCCGTGAACGTGTACAAGCAGCCCTCCACGCTTGTGGACTTTCTATGCCTACTAAACGAATTACGATTAATCTTGCACCAGCTGATTTGCCTAAAGAGGGATCGCATTATGATTTGCCAATCGCCGTAGGCTTAATGCTTGCTATGGGAATCCTCCCTCCTGAAGTAGCACAAGACTATATCATTTTAGGAGAATTATCACTGGATGGTTCGCTTACCGCTGTTAATGGTGTTTTACCAGCCGCCATGACAGCTTTATCACTCGATAAAGGGCTGATTTGTCCCTTCCAATGTGGACCTGAAGCAGCATGGGCAAATGCAGAAATAAATATTCTTGCTCCAGAGACTCTGCTCACTATAGTCAACCATTTCAAAGGAACCCAAATTCAAAAACGTCCACAACCGCGCCAATATACTATCGAAACTGAACTTCCAGATCTTTGCGAAATCAAAGGACAAAAAACAGCCAAACGTGCCTTAGAAGTTTGTGCTGCTGGACGCCATAACCTTTTGTTTGTAGGCCCCCCTGGTGCTGGGAAATCTATGTTAGCGCAACGCTTACCTTCCATTTTGCCACCTCTTGATAGCCGTGAGCTTTTAGATGTCTCTCTGATTGCTTCTATTACAGGAGAAACGGTTCATAATACCATTTCACTTCATTGCCCCTTTCGTTCCCCACATCATTCTGCTTCCATGGCCGCAATGATTGGTGGGGGGCTTAAAGGACGACCGGGAGAGGTCTCCCTTGCCCATAATGGTGTGTTATTCCTTGATGAATTGCCTGAATTTTCTCCGCAGGTTCTTGATTCTCTTCGTCAACCTTTAGAAAGTGGGGAGTCAGTTATCGCCCGCGCTAATCACCATATTAGCTATCCTGCTCGCTTCCAACTCATTGCCGCAATGAATCCTTGCCGATGTGGTATGGCAGGCGAAAAAGACCATGTTTGCCCTAAAGGAATACGCTGTCAAATCGATTATCAGTCCCGTATTTCTGGTCCTCTGCTTGACCGAATTGATTTACGGATTGATGTCCCTGCTTTGACAGCTATGGACCTTATGCAACCAGAACAATCAGAAAAAAGCTGCGACGTTGCCAAACGCGTCGCACGATGCCGTACCATTCAAGCTAAACGTTTTTCAACAATGGGGTTTGATCATATTCGTACCAATGGCGATTGCCCTGCCAAAATTATAGAACAGATTGCCATTCCTGATAAAAGTGCGACCATACTCTTACGAGATGTGAGTGAAAAAATGCACCTCTCTGCACGCGCTTATCATCGCATTCTCAAAGTTGCACGCACAATTGCTGATCTTGACGGATCAGATACTCTTTCACGCTATCATCTCGCAGAAGCTATTTCCTATCGACTAGGCGCAGAAAGATTAACAGCCCTTAATTAAAAAACTATTCATCAATAAAAACTTATTGGAAAATAACGCAAATAAAGTTCTGTAAGTTTACCATCTTCTTCTAGTGATTTCAGCGCATAATTGAGTATATCAACCAATTTTTCATTCTTTTTTGCAACAGCAAGCTGCATTCCTTGCCCCAATAACTGTGGCGCCATATATGCCCCCCCAACAAAATGGCAGCAATCAACAGATTTTTGTTTTTTGAACCATAATGATAAAGCAAATCCATCATCAAAAATAAGGTCAATTTTACGCTCTTGTAACGCTTTATAGAGCTCTTCTCTCTTTTTAAATCCTTGCCATTTGGCTTTAGGAAAATAATGTTGAAAGAGTTTTTCGTGAACACTTTTAGACAAAACACCACTGGTTAAATGTATCAATTGATCGCTTATTGGCTCATCGAGATTTAAACGTCGAGAAGCAACAAATCGCGCTGGAAAACGTAAATATGACTTTGTAAAAACAAGATCTTGCTGGGTTTTACTTGTTGCTTTTAAACCCGCAATAATGACTTCCGCATCACCATTTTCAACATGTTCTACAAGCTCTTTCCAAGGAATCACTTCTACTTCACAAAGCTTCTCTAATTTTAATTTTGAACAAATAGCGCGCAATAAATCGATATTATAACCTGCAAGATGCCCCGTCTGATCAATAAAATTAAAAGGAGGAAAATCAAAAGTTGTTACAAAACGCAAACGAAAGATATCCGTTGTATCAGGTTGTACCAAGTGTTCATGCGAATCAAAAAAAGAAGGCAGCCTTTCAGCTTCTGCGTAAGAGGAAAATAGAACCCCCCCTGCTACAAATAAAATACGAATAAAAATATTGTATGGATTATTGAATAAAAGATACCGTAAACGCAATTGAAGATGTTTTACATATATAGATTTTTTTATTTTCAAAATCTCTCCCCCATTTTTCAAAACTAAGATGCAACTCTTCTTAACTATTATCTAACGCACTTCACCAAAATATCTGGCGTTTAATAAATAAAATTCTTGCTATTTTTTAAAACTGTTAAAAAATTTAACAGTTTTCATATATTTTTTTTGAAACCATTGAAAATGCTTAGATTTCTGATGTTAATTTTCCAAAATAAATATATAAAAGGTAATTTTAGAGAAAGGCGATTTAATTTTTTAAATATAAGAAATAGGCTGTATATACTTTAGTGGCACACTTTATTTTATCAAAATATCTCGCGTATCTTAAAATATTAAGACCATTTCCTTGCGTATCACAACTAGGGAAGTATATAGATACTATTGAAGAAAAGAGTAAAAATACCCCTCAAATGCCGAGGTTTTTCTCAACATTAAGGTTGCATCAACATTTAAGAGTTGAAAAATAAAATGATGATTCTGGTTTGTGCTTTATTGTCAAGATGGGAAAGGTGGGAGACATGAATCTTGTAGTATTCACAGGGTATTTTGCGCTATATTATTCAAACATCGTTGTAAAATGAGTTTGGAAACATGGAGAGATGTTCCTTAAAAAAGCGCGAGAATATCAGCGCAATGGTGCTTTGTTTTAAATGAGGGACGTAACCTCCATTACAGAAATGAGAAAAGCATAAAGCGTAAGACAATGCGTCATCACCCTCATTATTCAAAAACATCACCGTAGACGTTTTTTAAAATTGTAAAGTTGAATATAAAAGATGATCGTGGAAACGTATTTTTATATTTACGCGTTTATATTTTCCTCAAATGAGGCTTTTTTCACATTTTAAAGATGACACAAACCAATATACACAATATTTTCGCCTCAATCTAACATACAAAAGTTTGAACTGCTTAGAGAGCTCGTAACCTTTGTTTTAAATATATGGTAGAATTAGGATTGAAAATTGATTTATGGATAAAACAAGTAAGACCTCTGTTAGAGTAACACAAAAATGCATAACTAATTTTAAAACATTACGCATATGCAAAAATAAACAAAGTAAATAGCATCGTTTTATGAAACAACTTTTTGTATAAGTCAAAAGTGTTTATTCGCCTTATATCACCGCCCTCGTGTTTTACAGCATAACAGTACACTATCATTTCATCATTCTCTCCATTATATATCGACAGATATTGAATCTAGATCTGATATACGGTAAATATTTAATGTGGTTATTCCATAAATAACTGATCAGAACATTGAGCTTTGAAAAAAGCGGATAAAATATTGTAAATTGAACACAGGAATGGACTAACTTATGAGTGATGAAATAACCTCACCAGTACAAAGCAATAACTATGATGCCGCTTCTATCAAAGTTCTCAAAGGTCTTGATGCTGTACGCAAACGTCCTGGTATGTATATCGGTGATACTGATGATGGATCGGGTTTACACCATATGGTCTATGAAGTTGTAGACAATGCTATTGATGAAACTCTAGCCGGTCATGCTACTCTTGTAAACGTCACGCTCCATGCTGATGGTTCTTGTTCTGTTCGTGATAATGGACGTGGAATTCCGACAGATATCCATCCAACAGAAGGTATTTCTGCAGCTGAAGTTATTATGACACAGCTTCATGCCGGCGGAAAGTTTGATCAAAACTCTTATAAAGTTTCAGGCGGATTACACGGTGTTGGTGTCTCTGTTGTGAATGCATTATCCGTTTGGCTTAAATTGCAAATCAAACGCAATGGTAAAATTCATGAAATATCATTTACCCACGGGGTAGCTGATGCTCCATTAAAAGTTATTGGCGATTGCGATAGAGAAAGTGGAACAGAAATCAGATTTTTACCAAGTTCTGAAACTTTTACTATGGTTGAGTTTGATTTTGAAACTTTGGAGCGCCGCTTACGGGAATTAGCCTTTCTAAATTCTGGGGTTTATATTCTTCTTGTTGACGAGCGTCATGCTGATATTAAATCAGTTGAATTGCATTATGAAGGTGGATTAACGGAGTTTGTCAAATATATTGACCAATCAAAAAAAGCCCTGCTTGATAATCCTATTTATATTGCAAGTGAAAAGGATGGTATGAGCGTTGATGTTGCCCTATGGTGGAATGATTCCTATCATGAGAAGGTCTTGTGTTTTACCAATAATATTCCTCAGCGTGACGGTGGAACTCATTTGATAGGTTTTAGAAGTGCCCTTACGCGCCAAATTAATGGCTATGCTGAATCTTCAGGTATTGCTAAAAAAGAAAAAGTGAACTTAACCGGTGATGACTGCCGTGAAGGATTAACAGCTATTCTTTCTGTCAAAGTTCCTGATCCAAAGTTTTCTTCACAAACAAAGGATAAGTTAGTCTCTTCTGAAGTGCGCCCTATTGTTGAAAATTTGGTCAATGAAGGTCTTTCAGTATGGCTGGAAGAACATCCTCATGAAGCAAAACTTCTCATTAGTAAAGTGGTAGAAGCTGCAACAGCACGTGAAGCAGCGCGCAAAGCACGTGAACTCACAAGACGAAAAGGGGCACTTGATATCACTTCTCTGCCAGGAAAGCTTGCCGATTGCCAAGAACGTGATCCTGCAAAATCAGAAATCTTTATTGTCGAGGGGGATTCGGCTGGCGGTTCAGCAAAAAGTGGGCGCTCACGTCAAAATCAAGCAATTTTACCCCTTCGTGGTAAAATCCTCAATGTTGAACGAGCACGTTTCGACCGCATGCTCTCATCTGATATGATTGGAACACTTATTACAGCTCTTGGAACATCTATCGGTAAAGATGAATTTTCACCGGATAAATTACGTTATCATAAGATTATTATCATGACGGATGCGGACGTTGATGGAGCCCATATTCGAACTTTGCTGCTTACTTTCTTTTTTAGACAAATGCCTGAATTGATTGAACGTGGTCATCTTTATATTGCTCAGCCTCCTCTTTATAAAGTATCGCGTGGAAAATCTTCCCAATATATTAAAAATGAAGCAGCGTTTGAAGAATTCTTGATCGATACTGGATTAGAAGAAACAACGCTTGAGCTTTCAACGGGAGAAGTTCGTGCAGGGGCTGATTTGTATCAACTCGCTAAAGATGCTCGTATATTACGTCAACTTTTAAATGGTCTTCATACCCGTTATGATCGTAATATTGTTGAACAAGCAGCAATTGTTGGCGCTTTTAATCTTGAAGTCTTTGCATCACAAGAAAAAGCGCAAAAAATAGCAGATACTATAGCACACCGCCTTAATCTGATTGCTGATGATATGGAACAAGGTTGGAGTGGACAATATACAGCAGATGGAAGTTTATGTTTTGAGCGTATTTTGCGTGGTGTTAAAGATGTTGTTACGCTTGATGTGGGACTTATAAATTCAACTGATGCACGTCAAATTGATCGCATTTCCCAAAATTTTATCGACATATATCATCCTCCTGTTCTTTTACGTCGCAAAGATAAAACAGAGCGTATTTTTGGTCCTATGAGCCTCTTAGAAAGCATTTTTACAAACGGTAAAAAAGGTGTTACTCTTCAACGTTATAAAGGTCTTGGGGAAATGAATGCTGAACAACTTTGGGAAACAACGCTTGATCCCAATGCACGTTCTCTTTTACAAGTAAAAATTAATGATGCAACCGATGCAGATTCACTTTTTTCTCGTCTCATGGGTGATGAAGTTGAACCTAGACGTATTTTTATTCAAGACAATGCCTTAAACGTTGCCAATCTTGATATCTAAAGGTACTCTTCTGTTTTTGGCTGTGTAAATGTCGTAGTTTTATACGTTGTTTTTTCGTAGTTGAACATTCCCTCTCTATTTCATTTACGATAAAAGAAAAATAAGGAAGATCATATACATGGCAATTGAAACAGAACGTGTAGGAACCAAGGGTGGCATGGAGCACTCTTTTGGTTTTACAAGAGTAGATGAAACGCAAAAACAATCCATGGTGGATGGTGTGTTTCATTCTGTCGCTGAAAATTATGACAAGATGAATGATATCTTATCCTTAGGGCTACACCGTGTGTGGAAAAATTCCATGGTTGCTTGGCTTTCCCCACCAGCACTTTCTCATTGGAAAGTTCTTGATGTCGCTGGCGGTACAGGTGATATTGCTTTTCGTATTCTTAATGCTTCACGCCAAAAAGCCCATGCTACAGTACTTGATATTAATGGCTCAATGCTCAGCGTTGGCAAAAAACGCGCACAAAAAAATGGTCTTGCCCCTCTGATTGATTTTGTTGAAGCCAATGCAGAAAATCTACCTTTTGAAGATCAAAGCTTTGACGCTTACACGATTGCTTTTGGAATTCGCAATGTTCCTCATATTGATCAAGCTCTTAGAGAAGCTTTTCGTGTTTTAAAGCCCGGTGGACGTTTCTTATGTTTAGAATTTTCAAATGTCGAGATGCCTTGGCTCGATAAAATTTATGATCTTTGGTCTTTCCATGCTATCCCTACGCTGGGTCAATTTATCGCAAATGATGGCGATGCTTATCGTTATTTGGTTGAATCTATCCGCAAATTTCCTAAGCAAGATGATTTTGCCCATATGATCAAGCATGCGGGGTTTTCGCGGGTATCGTACCGCAATCTCACCGGTGCGATTGCAGCGCTGCATTCAGGTTGGAAAATTTAAAAATGGTGCAAATTTCCCCTTACTTTCAATTGATGCGTGCAGGATGGGTTTTAACACGTGAAGGTGTTTTAAGTGCTCTTCCTCATGATGATCTTCAAGGATTTCCAGCGCTATGTCATCGTATAGCGGGCGCATTAGCAAGACGCAAAACAAAAAAGAAACAGCGATCTGAAAATATTTCGTATGCCATTAATAAGCTTGGACCCTCTTACATAAAACTTGGTCAATTTCTTGCAACAAGGCCTGATATTGTCGGCCATGATATTGCGAAAGATTTGTCACAACTACAAGATCGCGTCCAAACATTTTCTTGTACCGCCGCTATTGCTCAAATTGAAAGTTCTCTTGGTCGCTCTATTGATGATTTATTCGTAAATTTTTATCCCCCCATTGCCGCCGCTTCTATTGCTCAAGTTCATCCAGCTGAATACAGTGATGAAACTGGCCATACGACAAAATGTGCTGTAAAAGTTATTCGTCCCAATATCAGAGCACGTTTTTCTAAAGATCTTAGAGGATTCTATCTCATTGCTCATTTACAAGAGCGCTATATCCCTGCCTCTCGAAGGCTTCGTCCTGTTTGTGTAGTAGATACTTTAGCACAAACAACACGGCTTGAAATGGATTTACGCCTAGAAGCAGCAGCTATATCTGAAATGGCTGAAAATATTCAACATGATACAGGCTTTCGGGTTCCACGTATTGACTGGGAACGGACAGGACGGAATGTCCTTACAATGGAATGGATTGATGGTATAAGAATATCCGAAATTTCCAAACTTAAAGAAGCAGGTTTTGATTTGAAGGCGCTCGCTATTACGCTTATTCAATCTTTTCTTCGCCATACATTGCGTGATGGTTTTTTTCACGCCGATATGCATCCTGGTAATTTATTTGTAGATGAAAAAGGATGTATTGTTGCTGTTGACCTAGGCATTACAGGAAGGCTTGGTAAAAAAGAAAAGCATTTCCTTGCTGAAATCCTTTATGGCTTTATTACCCGCGATTACCATCGGGTTGCACGCGCCCATTTTGAGGCAGGTTATGTTCCTTCACACCATAATATTGAAAGCTTTGCGCAAGCCAACCGCGCTATTGGTGAACCAATTCACGGACAATCAGCACAAAGCATTTCCATGGCTAAATTGCTCACTTTATTGTTTGAAGTCACTGAATTATTTGACATGCAAACGCGACCTGAACTTTTATTGTTGCAAAAAACGATGGTTGTTGTGGAAGGCGTTGCCCGCACATTAGACCCCACTTTTAATATGTGGAAAGCTTCTGAACCCGTTGTCAAAGAATGGATTAGTAAAAATTTAGGACCCGTAGGCGTTGCCAAAGACTTTAGTGAAGGAGCACAAGCTCTCCTTTCGCTGGCACGCAAAACACCACAATTGGTTCAAAATTTCCAACGGATAGAAGAAGATTTTAATCAAATGAGAAAAACAGGTTTTAATCTTTCTCCTACTACCCTCAAACAACTTGCTGTGGAACAAAGTCATCGAAACCGTTATGGTCGTTATAGCCTTTTCATCATTGCACTTTGTTGCACTTTTCTTACTTTTTACTTTTTTCATCTTTTCTAATCTCCTTAATATGCTAAAAATATCAACAATGAAATCATTGCAATCATTTTATTTCTTGGAGGTATTTTATGGCCAGTATTACCATTCGTAACCTGTCTCCTGAAACCAAAGAAGCTTTGCGCATACGCGCCGCGCAAAATGGTATTTCTATGGAAGAAGAAGTCCGACGCCTTTTAAGCAATCCCACTCCTCTCACCACACAACCCCTTCATGCTAGTGCTGTTGAAGTGAAATCATTGAAATCAAAATCTCTCCTTCTTATTATTGGTGGAAGTATTGCATCCTATAAAGCACTTGATTTGATTCGCCGTTTACAAGAACGTGGAGCACACTTAAAAGTTGTAATGACAAAAGCAGCGCAAAAATTTATTACGCCTTTAGCCGCTGAAGCTTTAAGCGGTGGTACTGTATATACTGATTTATTTTCACGCGAAGAAGAACATGATATTGGACATATCCGATTAGCACGTAATGCTGACCTTATTATTTTAGCCCCTGCTACAGCCAATCGCATTGCAAAAATAGCCAATGGCATAGGAGATGATCTGACTGATTGCATTCTTTTAGCGGCACGCTGTCCACTCTTAATTGCACCCGCCATGAATCCGTCCATGTGGGCGCATCCTGCCACTATTCGCAATGTTGCACAACTGCGCGCAGATGGCGTTCATATCATCGGACCAGAAATCGGAAATATGGCTGAACGTGACGAGATAGGATATGGGCGTATGAGCGAACCTTTAACTATTGTTGCTACCATAGAGGCTCTTTTGAATGGGCATGAAAAACCTCTCTCTGACCGCCATTTCATCGTTACCTCTGGCCCTACCCATGAACCAATTGATCCAGTACGTTATCTTGCTAATCGGTCTTCAGGTAAACAAGGTCATGCCATCGCAACCGCTCTTGCGCATTTGGGTGCAAAAGTAACACTTATTTGTGGACCTGTTAATCTTGCAGACCCACAAGAAGTAAAAACCATTCATGTTGAAACAGCACAACAGATGTTACAAGCCGTTCAAACCGCATTGCCTGCTGATGGCGCCATCTTTGTTGCCGCTGTTTGTGACTGGCGCAGTCAAACGCAGTCTTTACACAAAATTAAAAAGAATGCTCATAAAATACCACCATCCCTTCATATGGTCGAAAATCCTGACATTTTAGCAACGATTGGACACGCTCCAAACCGCCCCTCACTGGTCATTGGTTTTGCTGCAGAAACATGTGATATCATTGCCAATGCGCAAAAAAAATGTGTTGAAAAAGGAGCTGATTTCATTCTTGCTAATGATATTTCTCTTCAACTAGATGGTACAGGTGTCATGGGTGCTGATACAAATCAAGTTTATCTCGTAAGTAGAAAAAAAGTTGAACAATGGCCCCATATGAGTAAACAACACGTAGCGCAAAAATTAGCAAACGTGATTGTATCATTTTTTGCCCCCAAAACACCTACTCCTCATGAGGAAAATATACCCCTTTGCAAATAATAACTCTTCAAACGCGTTGATATTAAAAAAACCTATAAAATAGAACTGACAATAGGTGTCTATCCATCTCGATTGTTATACAATATTTTTGATTTATAATGATAATCTCGCATTGTTCATATTAAATTAGAACCCAAATATCGTAAGATTCTCTCATTTCCAATCTCTCTCATGTTAAAGCAATAAAAATCATTTTCTTGTACATTGCAAACAAGGATAGCTGTATGAATACAAAACGTTTAAGAAAGAACTAAAAACGCTTATAATGGGCCGTCTCGGGCAACACTGAGGATGATGGCGCCAGCGTGCTCTTTTTATTAAGCGTAAAGATAGTGATGCCCTATAAGTTTTATATTATTCACGAGAACTTTGCCCTTATACCATTCATGGGCGCGATTGCGAAATGGGTGTGACGAGCATTGGGAAATATTTTTTTTAAAATCCCGTATCACCTTAGCCTTCATAAAAGTAGGATCTCTTGCACCACTGTCTCCCCAGCTTATAAAAAAACAAGCTATCATTCACTTTGGCTACCATCAATTTTGACAAAGCTCTTGCACTGGATAAAATTTATAAAAAGCATTTTCTTTCTTCAATGTTTTTATCCTCATATTGGTCATATTTATGATATGCAAATAAATGATTTTGATTGTTTCATGATGAGAGCAGCTAATGAGAAAATATGACAACTTTATTTGGAGCTCTTATTCACTATGAAAAATAATATATAAATCAATATATTATAATATCTCAATGCAATTTAAAGCATATCTCACACTGACGCTTATAAAGAGTATAGACAAAATTCATTGCACCACTGTCTAAACTGACGCCTTTATTATTTTCCTCAGTGATCGGTCTTTAAGATTAAATGTGTGTGTCCTCTCTCCAGAATACCAAGACCACAAAGATTAGAATTTTATCCATGATATCCTCACATTGTAATGATTCATGAAAAGCATTTTTATTCCTCTATCGAAAGCCTTGTATCCATACATTGGTCTCGTCTATAATGTGCAAGTAAATAATTTTTTGATGTTGAATAGAGACTTTGAAATTAAAGAATATTTCTATATTTTGGATTCTTATTCAAGTTGAAAATGATCAATTCTCTTCGTAAATTAATGGTGTTATTATCTAAAAATTATTTGATACAGTGCACCACTTGTACGAAAAGTGCTTCAATGAATTCTTATTTCATTGCACTTATAGCTTTTAAAATCTCATCATTTTTAATCATCAGTGGTGTCTCTCATTCTTTGCTTCTTCTTAAGAAAGAGCTCTTCCATGGGATCGGACGGTCAATCGCCTAAGCTTATTTTTTCCACTTTTATCATATTAATCATTTTCTATCTGTTGCCCAAAATCAGAATATCTACGGCGCTACTACGTTACTCCTATATAACTACGTGCTTATTTTACACAGATATCTTTCAATAATTGCCAAAACACTCTTATGAAGAGTATACACTCTCCATGAATGGTATAAAATACTTTATGCTATCCATTGTTACTGAAATATAAGGTACAAAGCGGCACCATCATACTCTTTTTCAGTTTTCAATGCGACGATAATGTTTGCATTAAGAGGATTCATAAAAGATATTTCACGCCTTTTTGAAAGTACTTTTATCTGCACACCACCTCCGTTTATGACATATTAACAAACGATTTCAATTGATCTAATATGAATAGGACTAAAATAAGAAATCCTCATGATATTTAGGTTTTTCATTCATGTTGTGAAACAATAAATTATCATTATAAATCAATATATTGCTTTAATAAAAGATAAAGTATAAAATTTTATATTATGCTTTCTTTGGCTAGCAATTTTTATTAACCTTAAAGCCAAGGAACACTATTTTTGTGTAATGCGTGCCATGGTCTTTTGGGAAAGCATTTTGTGTAAATATGTCATAAAGGCGGCTGCAAAAAGCGGTGTTGCTAAATTAAGAATTGGAATTGAAACAAAAAGCGCTATCAATAATCCTGCACCAAAAACCGTTGTGTAATGAGTATGTAAAAAAGCACGTGCATCTTGCTCTGTTCGAAAACGATAAGCAGCAAACAAGAAATATTCATGACCGAGCAAATAACCATTAATAAGATAAAAAGCAATTAAATTAATACCTGGTATGAAGAATAAAATAAAAGCAATTCCATTACCAAGAAGGCTTAAAATAACAAATTTAAAGGAAATGATAAGAGAACGCCGAAACGGCAAAGCTTGTCCAATAGGCTCGTTTGGGTAATCCTCTTTTTCAATAATTTCAGCAGCAGAGTCAATGAAAAAACCACCAATCATAGCTGCGATTGGTGCAATCAAAAAAGCCAACAAAAGAGCCAAACCAAGATTAAAAATGATAAGCATGCTAAAACCAATCCATCCTGCCCAACTAGGGAGTCCAGGAAGAAATTGAGCAATCCAGGGCCAAAAGTAAGACACAAAAAGTTGGTGCACACATAACCATAAAATGGTGAGAGTGAAAAAAGTAACCCCCAATGCTTTCAGTATCATAATACGATATTGCGAGGTCAAAAGACGTTGTAAAGCACGATAAGCAGCAGTAAAAATCATAGATTAATAAACTAAGGAAAGACGCAAAAAAAACAAGAAATATATTTAAAGAATGTACTGTATAATTTTTTCTTTCTTTGAACTACAAGATTTTTTCAAGAACATTATAAAAAACGGCTAGGGCTTCTTTGTTTAAAATAAAGTTTTAATGAATAGAAATTTTGAATTTTAAAAACCAAGAAGAATTTAAAAAGCAGCTGTTGTAGAAGAAATTTTTAATATTTTTGTACAGAGTGTAGATTATTGCATTTGTATGATATATCTAAAAAATTAAGGAATAAGAACTAGTTGGGAGGAAAGTTGTTTACTTTTATTTATTCAGTAGAGTTGTTTAACTTCGTTTAGCTACGTGCTTAATTGTTTTGCACAATTCCTAATACTCTGTACTTTTCTACTATTTGGCGGCATGCTTTTTCCTCTTGTTTTTATTCAAAACAATATTGAGTTCAATGGAATAGGAGTATTTTGAGCGTATTCAATTTTAATTGTAAAAAGCATGCGCTTTAAAGAAACCTTTTGAAAAAAACCTTGCTCTGATGTTAGCGTTTCGCTAATATAGTGTTGTCGTATTCATTATCTTTAATGGATTATTTTAGCCTTGTTAGCGCCTTATACTATAAGGTTTCTTTTCTTCAAAACTGTTGATACGAATGATTAATTGGATATTCATTTTTATTAAAAAATAAGGCGTTTGTTAACCACACAAGGAGTGAATTTTAATACCAAAGTAAAAAATAAAAAAATGTAAGTTCTTAAAACTTATGAGAAATTTATTATAGGAAATACTCTTCATGATGCATATGATTGTTATGATATGGGAAAAATTAAAAATTAAAAAACAAGCTATACGTACACTGATAAAAGTATTAAATAGACTCCTTTGTTCAACCGGTAAAGCAAATGTGACTGCTTAAGTTCTATATTCTTTCAAATCATGCAAAAGATGCACAATATTTAAAGGAAGGTTATAAAGATGAACTGGATTACAAATTATGTTCGTCCTAAAATTAACTCTATATTGGGGCGCCGTGAAATTCCAGAAAATCTATGGATTAAAGATCCTACCAGTGGTGAAATGGTCTTCCATAAAGATCTGGAAGCTAATCAATTTGTAGCTCCCAATTCTGGCCATCATATGCGTATCAGTGCTAAAAATCGTCTCATGCATTTTTTTGATGATGGTGTTTATACAACTCTTGAAAATCCAAAAGTTGTAACAGATCCTTTAAAATTTCGTGACGAAAAACGCTATATTGACCGGTTAAAAGATTATCGTTCTAAACTTGGTGTTGATGACAATATTTTAAGTGCACGTGGTACGATTGAAGGCTTACCAATTATTGCAATCGTTCAAGATTTCGCCTTTATGGGTGGATCACTCGGTATGGCTTCAGGAGAAGCTATTATCAAAGCTTTTGATACTGCTATTGCTGAAAGGCGCCCGCTGGTTCTTTTTGCTGCTTCTGGTGGTGCACGCATGCAAGAAGGAACACTCTCGTTGATGCAAATGCCTCGTACAACAGTAGCGATTGAAATGTTGAAAGAAGCAAAACTTCCCTATATTGTTGTGCTGACCAATCCAACCACCGGTGGTGTTACTGCTTCTTACGCCATGCTTGGTGATATTCACATTGCCGAACCTGGCGCTATGATTGGTTTTGCTGGTCCACGTGTAATTCAACAAACTATACGCGAAACCCTACCAGAAGGTTTTCAAAGTAGTGAGTATCTGCTTGAACATGGTATGATTGATATGGTTGTATCGCGTTTAGACATGAAAACAACCATTGCACGTCTTTTACGCTTGATGATGAAACGCCCTGCTGTTTTTAACCCTTCCGATCCATCCCCAACAGACTCTCAAACATCGCTTTCTAGGACAAAAGCAGCTTAAATTTATGCAACAAAGCCAAATACAAAGGGTGGTGGATGATTTACTAAAAAATTATCCGAAAAAATTTGATCTTTCTTTAGAGCGTATTGTTCACCTTTTAGAGCGTCTTGGTAATCCACATTTAAAACTTGCACCTGTTATTCACATCGCTGGAACAAATGGCAAAGGATCTGCCTCAGCAATTTGCCGTGCTCTTTTGGAAAGTGCAGGCTACCGCGTTCATGTCTATAGCTCACCTCATCTCGTCAACTGGAATGAACGCTGCCGGTTAGGTCAAAAAGGAGGTGGTCAACTTGTTACAGAAAACCAATTAGCTGAGACAATCCATGAAATTATAAAAGTAAATCGTCAAGAGCCGATTACTATTTTTGAAATTTTTACAGCCGCTGCCTTTATGCTGTTTAGTATACATCCAGCTGATGTTGTCATTTTAGAAGTTGGATTGGGAGGACATTTTGATGCTACCAATGTCGTTAACAAACCAGCTGTATCACTTATTATGCCCATTGATTATGATCATGAGATCTTTCTTGGAAAGACAATTGCTCAAATCGCTTTTCAAAAAGGAGGGATTATCAAACCAAACGTTCCTGTAGTCATTGGAAAGCAAAATTATGAAGAAACTCTTGCTACTCTAATACCCCTTGCTAATAAAAATAAAGCATCTTATTCTCTATTTGATCAAGATTATCAAAGTTATAAAGAACATGGACGTATGGTTTTTCAAAACAATCAAGGTCTCATGGATCTTCCCCTTCCTAACCTTATTGGAGACCACCAAGTTGCTAATGCTGGCGCGTCTCTTGAAGCAGTCTTTCAAGCAGGTTTTCAACTTTCAGAACAAGCCATAAATGATGCTTTGAAAAATATTTATTGGCCCGCACGAATGCAACATCTTACCCAGGGACATTTGGTTGATCAACTGTCTCCTAATATCGATTTATGGTTAGATGGTGGTCATAATCCTGCTGCTGGAAAAGTTATTGGAGCAGAACTTGCACAATGGAGAAAAAAAACAGATCGTCCTATTATTATGATTGCTGGCATGCTCAATACCAAAGATGCTGTCGGTTATTTTCGTTCCTTAGCAAACCTTGTCGATAAAGTATATACGATACCGCTGATTAACAATAATGCAAGTATCTCTCCAATAAACTTAGCTGAATCAGCGCAAAAAGCAGGAATCCTTGCTACTCCACAAGCTCATCTACAAGATGCTTTGCATAAGATTAAGGTGGAATATAAAGAGGCAATTGTCCTTATTGGTGGTTCCCTTTATCTTGCGGGCGATATTTTGCGTGACAATAAAACACCTCCGTGCTAAAAATTAGCCATTTTTAAAACTTTGAAAGATAGACTTTTTCATCATGCAACTTGATTGTGCACTTTATCAACATCCTAAACTTATTACTGTTTTTGGCGGATCTGGTTTTGTAGGACGACATGTCGTTGAAACTTTGACTAAGCGGGGGTATCGCGTTCGTATCGCTGTTCGTTGTCCACAAAAAGCTTATTACATGCTTCAAATAGGAGAAGTAGGACAAACCCAAATGCTTAAAACAGATATCAAGCATCGTGCTTCTGTTGCACGCGCATTGCTTGGAGCTGATGCAGCAGTGTTTTTGCCTGGTAGCTTAAAACAAGCAAATCAATCGAATTTTAAAAAAACACAAATTGATGGTGTTTACAATGTTGCTGAATTAACAGCAGAAACTGGTATTCCGCTAATCTATATGTCAACACTTGTGGCTAACGAGAATGCTTCATGTCTTTATGCACGTGTTAAGTTTATGGGTGAACAAATCATTCATAACAAGCATCCTCAAGCAATTATTATCCGTCCATCCGTTATCTTTGGACCAGAGGACTGTTTCTTTAACACCTTGGCAGATTTGTCACGTTTTTTACCAATTATGCCTCTTTTTGGAGGTGGGCAAAGCAAATTGCAACCCGTGTATGTTGGTGATGTTGCTGAGTTTATCGCGCGCGCTTTAGATGGACAAGTTGCTTGGGGAAAAAATTATGATCTTGGTGGTCCCCAGATTATCACCTTCCAAAATACTCTTGAAAATATACTCAAAATTATTCACCGTAAAAAAACAATCCTATCCATGCCCCTTTCTGCTGGTCTATTGATTGGAGGAATTTTGGGAACAGTCGGTAAATTGCCTTTTGTACCAACACTCGTAACAGCCAATCAGATACGTTTTTTGCAAATGGATAACATTGTTTCTAAAGAAGCTATAGAGAATGGATATACTCTAGAAGGTGTGGGAATTACCCCCAGAGCAATGGCAGCATTCTTGCCAAGTTATCTTTGGCGATTTCGTCCACATGGTCAATTTTCCCAAAACCTATTCGTTTAGAATAAATTCTTCTAAAACTGAGTTAATTATTTGATTTATAATTCATCGCTCGTTGTTAGCAGTTTTAAAATCAGAGTGTTCAATAGAGTGATGTTTTTACATTTTAAATACTCTATTCAGTATCACAAAAAATGTTTAATCGTATATCTATAGTCTTTTGATAAAAATCTTTGAAAACAGGAGAAAAGCACTTCTTATAAACTGTCTTTATCCAAGAGCAGATGCAATATTGGAATCCTAAAGAACCGATTCTGAATTGCCTATTCATAAACATGATAGCCTATGGCTTTGCATTATATTATTTTGCTAAAAAGCTTAATAATGAGATTAAAGTAATACTTCCTTTTTCAACAACCGCATAAGTGAGTAGAATATGGGTATACTACTTTCGATATTATCCCATAAAAAATCGATATAAAAACTGTGAAGCAATGCACCATTTTTATTATTTAAAAGGTATTCCCTCTAGAGATTTTTAAAAGCTTTAAAGTTACGTGAAAAGGATAGAGTTTTGTTTATATAATAAGACTTATCATGAAGATCTCTTATTCTGTTAGTAACATCACTACTCAGATCCGTAAATGCATATTTGTTGCACAAATTTATGGAGATTTTAAAAGAGCTTTTTCACATAGAGAAGTCCTCTTCTTGTCTTGCATTTTTTTTTAATTTCTCCTACCGTCTTGGAAAAACTTATTTTAAAGGAATGAAGAATGGCAGCTCAAGATTTTGTTGTCAAAGATATTGCACTTGCCGCTTATGGTCGTAAAGAACTTAATATTGCTGAAACTGAAATGCCTGGTTTGATGGCTTGTCGTAAGGAGTTTTCTTCCAGCCAACCTTTGCGCGGAGCGCGTATTTCTGGCTCATTGCACATGACAATTCAAACAGCTGTTTTAATTGAAACATTAAAAGCCATTGGCGCCGATATACGGTGGAGCTCTAGCAATATTTTTTCTACGCAAGACCATGCAGCAGCAGCTATCGCCGCAACTGGCATTCCTGTATTTGCCGTTAAGGGTGAAACATTGGAAGAATATTGGACTTATATAGATGCAATCTTCCAATGGCCAGATGGTAATCCTTCCAATCTTATTTTAGATGATGGAGCTGACGCCACAAACTATATTTTAATGGGAAGTCGTGCAGAACAAAATAAAGATATTTTATCGCATCCCAAAACAGAAGAAGAAGAAATTTTTTTCAAACAAATACAAAAGCGTATGGATGCAACGCCAGGTTTTTTTACACGACAGCGTGCAGCAATTAAAGGTGTAAGCGAAGAAACCACAACAGGTGTAAACCGTCTTTATCAGTTACAAAAAGAAGGACTTCTACCTTTTCCTGCTATTAATGTTAATGATAGCGTCACTAAATCAAAGTTTGATAATAAATATGGATGTAAAGAATCATTGGTCGATGGTATTCGACGTGGAACAGACGTGATGATCGCCGGTAAAACTGCCATTGTCTGTGGTTATGGTGATGTAGGTAAAGGTTCAGCAGCATCTCTTTCTGGTGCTGGGGCTCGTGTTAAAGTAACAGAAATTGATCCCATTTGCGCTCTTCAAGCCGCTATGGATGGCTATGAAGTTGTTAATTTGGATGATGCTGCTTCCAGTGCTGATATTATCATCACGACAACAGGCAATAAAGATGTTGTTCGTTTAGACCATATGCGACAAGTAAAGGATATGTGTATTCTTGGAAATATTGGTCATTTTGATAACGAAATCCAAGTCGCTGCCCTTAGAAATTTGCCATGGACAAATATAAAACCACAAGTTGATATGATCACCTTTCCCGATGGAAAACGCATCATTTTGCTCTCTGAAGGGCGTTTGTTAAACCTCGGGAATGCGACTGGGCATCCTTCTTTTGTCATGTCAGCCTCGTTTACTAATCAAGTTTTAGCGCAAATTGAACTTTTTACCCGTGCAGAACACTATACAAATGAAGTCACTGTTTTGCCTAAACATCTTGATGAAAAAGTTGCACGTCTACATCTTGATCGGTTAGGAATAAAATTAAGTGTTTTATCAGAAGAACAAGCCGCCTATATTGGAGTCTCACCACAAGGACCTTATAAACCAAACCATTACCGTTACTAATACGTTTCCTTGGGTTAAAAAAGGGAAAGATGCCGTGCTCAGCTTTGGTGACTATAACCCCAAAGAAAAAGCTCAAAAAGTGATCCGAATCTATACGTATATATTTTGCCTTTTTTTCTTTTTTTCTCCAACATGCGCTGTTGCTCAGTCATTGGAAGGTTATTTACCATTTTTCTTCACTTTTCCAAATAGTCCATGGCTGCTTTTAGCGCTGTGTGGAGGAATTTCTTGTGCTTCACTTCTCTCGTGCATAGCTGTTACCGTGCGTGCAAAAAAAACTGCACAGAAGCCTTTGAAGATACTTCAGGCAAATTTTTCTGAAAAACTTAAATATTATGAATGGCTTCTGAAAGAAACCGAGCAATTCCTTCTTATTTGGGAAAATCCAACAACCTTACCCCGTGTTGTTGGTGCTCTTTCTGCATTGCAAAAAATAGGAATCGATCAGAAAGATTTTCAGCGTTTTGAGCTCTGGGTTGAAGAAAATTCTCTGCGAGAACTTGATTATGCATTGACTCAACTACGTTGTAAATGTCACCCTTTTGATCTTTCTATCACCACCACAAACAATGTACTGCTACAAGTTACAGGAGTCATCGCAGGAACAGTCGCTATTGCTCGTTTTCAAGATATCTCAAAACAACAGAGTGAAAATGCTCGTTTAGAGAAAGATATAGCCCGCCTTCTTACTGAACTGAGAATGCAGCGTAATCTTCTTGATCTTATTCAAGAGCCCGTATGGATAAAAGATTGTGAAGGAAAAGTTTGTTTTATCAATCGCGCCTTTAGAGAAATGACAGACTTTCCTGAAGACAGTGATGCCGTGGGGGATCTTTTCAATGAAAATACACAACGCAAAACAGATGAAACAGAAACAATTTTTCAAGAACATGTTCATACGGTTATTGGTGGAGAACGGCACCGTTTTCATCTCACACGTATTACAACAGCTGAAGGAATGGCAGCTTTTGCACGTGATGACAGCGCATATGAAAATCTTGCTCATGAATTAAGATATGTTCTTCAAAGCCATTGTGAAACACTTGACCAAATTTCAACAGCTGTAGCCATTTTTGATACAAACCAAAAATTAAAATTCTGTAATCATGCTTTCAAAATTTTATGGCCGTTGGAGAGTTCTTTTTTAGAAAGTGAACCAAGCCATACATTGTTTCTTGAACGTTTACGTGAAAAGGGGCTCATTGCTGAACACCCTGATTGGCGCGCATGGAAAGAAGAACTTTTAAAAGCCTATTGGCAAACAGAATCAAACCAACAAATTTGGAATCTTCCAGATGGGCGTACGGTGCGTGTTGTCTCTAACCCTCATCCACAAGGAGGTGTCACTTGGCTGTACGAAAACCTTACAGAAAAAATTGATCTTGAGCGCCGTTATAATACACTTATTAAAATACAAGGTGAAACACTTGATAAACTTTCTGAAGGCGTGGTCGTTTTTGGTACTGATGGACGCCTTCGCTTATCGAATCCTGCCTTGTCGAAATTGTGGTCTCTTCCTTATAATTTACTGGTAGAAGGAACCCATATTACACAGTTACAAAGCCATTGTTCAGCCTTAACCTTGGGGACAGAATGGGATCAGTTTACCAAGTTCATTACCGGTTTTGCTGAAAAACGTGAAACATTTTCAGGTCGTATAGATCTTAAAAATGATATGATTATTGACTATACTCTGGTCCCTCTTCCTAATGGACAAACGATGCTTACTTTTGTGAATGTTACGGATACTGTCCATGTTGCTCGTGCTCTTCAAGAAAAAAATGAAGCATTAGAAAGTGCTGATCGTTTGCGTAATGAATTTGTCCAACATGTTTCTTATGAATTGCGCACACCTCTCACAAATATTATTGGATTTTCCGATATTTTACGTGATCAAATTTTCGGCTCTATCAATGAACGTCAACAAGAATATCTTGAACACATTCATTCAGAATCAGGAACTCTTTTAAATATTGTTAACGATATTCTTGATCTTGCTACCCTTGATGCAGGCATTATGGAGTTGGACATAAAATCGGTTAACATTGCCGATGCTATGATACAAGCAGTAGCACGCGTAGAAGATCGCCTTAATGGACGTCATATTACGCTTTTACAACAAATTTCCCCTTCCTTAAATTCTATTTCTGCTGATGAAAAACGCTTGCATCAAATTTTTGTGAATGTACTGAGCAATGCTATTAATTTTGCAACGGAGGCGAGTACTATTGAATTTTGCGTCGATGAACAAGATGATAACATTGTCTTTAGCGTTCACAATCAGGGCTCTGACATCCCAGAAGACGTCCTTGATCGTATTTTTAAACGTTTTTCTTCCCATTCACACCATGGTGGGCGTGCGGGAGCGGGTCTTGGCCTTTCCCTTGTGAAAAGTTTCGTTGAACTACACGGTGGACATGTTGAAATTCTTACCGGTTCTGGAAAAGGAACAACAGTTAAATGTTTTTTCCCACTCTCCAAAGGAGATAAGATTTTTTAATTTTAACTTTTATGATAACAAAAAATTTTCATCCATTTCATGGAACTTTTAATGAATTTTAGTTTTTTTCTTGAAAATGAAGAGGCAACAAAGCTTTTTGCACAAAATTTAGCTCTTTCTTTAAAGCCAGGAGATCTTGTAACGCTGCAAGGGGACCTTGGAACTGGAAAGTCAACCATTGCACGTACAATCATCCAAACACTTGCAAACGATAACACTATGGATGTTCCAAGCCCTACTTTTACTCTTGTGCAAAGCTATCAACTTCCAAAGTTTGAAATTATTCATGCTGATCTTTATCGCCTTTCTATGGCAGAAGAAATTGATGAATTAGGGCTTCATGAAGCTCGTGAGAAAAATATTTTACTTGTTGAATGGCCAGAAAGAAATACAGCTCTTTTAGAGCTTGCCACTTTTGCACTCACCTTACACTATAAAGAACATGGGCGTCATGTAACAGTTAAATCAGCACAACATTCCATTGAATGTTTGCAACAGTCTTTTACAATTCGTACATTTTAAAAAACATAGATATAATCATGGGCATCATCATTTTTTTAGTTGGTAATATCTCAGGATATACCTATGAAATTTGAGATGATGAACAACATAAAGAAGGCTTCATGGAGGCACCGACCATGGAAGATGAAACGAAGTGCTGACTCTTTCATATAACAATGACATAAATTGCAAAGGACAGCCGTTAATTTATAGGAATTCATCAATTTATTTTAGAGAATCTGATACCTACAATTTTGATTCTAGAGAATAGTATAAGAGAATTTTAAATTGAAGTGGTAACCCTTTAGAAGAGCATTCTATAACCTGTAGTGAATTGCTTGTTTCTTTCTGCTTAAAAATTGTGAGCTTCAGAAAAGTAATTTGCAAAGTTTTTGCTTAAAATCTCCTTTTATGTGTTGAAAGCACTATCTATCTCAATAGTCTTATCTAAGAAAAAATACCTTTATGAAATTATCATTCACCCAATATTTTTAACACGCATATAAGGAAAGAATTGCCTATATTCTTCATACAAAGTAATTTTTTATAAAAATGGTCAATTGAATCATGCATAAAAGCACGAATTCTTAAATTCATTTAAAATTTTGATTTTTATTGTCTTTTCATTATAATATAATGCAAAAAAGAATATTTAAAAAAAGTCAAAAGGAGAGACAAAACTTCTCTCCTTTATAGTGATTATATGTGGAATTAACTAAGCCCATCTTTTATCCATTCAGAAAGACGTCCTTTAGAGGTAGCGCCAACCATATTCGATGAAATATTTCCATTTTTAAACATTAATAATGTAGGGATAGAACGTACTCCGTATTGGGTAGCCAGTTCCGGATTTTCATCAATATTTACCTTAGCAATTTTAACTTGATTTTGCATTTCTATTGAAATCTCATCCAACATTGGAGCAATCACTTTGCAAGGGCCACACCATTCTGCCCAAAAATCAACCACAACAGGGGTGGAAGAGGTTAGAACTTCACTTTCGAAATTGTCCTTATCAACTTTTATACACGTCATTGATTTATCCTTTATATTCACTTTTTATAGATTGGTATAATAACAATTCATATCAAGTTATTGCAAAGATAAATTATTAAAGGACTTTTTTACACTAGAGATTGTGCATTGTGTTTGTTTGGGCGATTTTATGAAAGTAAATAAAGTGTAAAGATGATTTGCAAGGAAAAGAGTAGCTTATAAAGCAACTTCACTAAGAAATGCCTCAAGTTTTTCTGGAGGAAGTTTAAAAATTTTGGCTTCTTTACTGTAGATAAGCAGAGCCTGGATATCTTTATCGGGATGAATAGCTTGCAACAATTTTCGATAAAGAGCCATTTGCAACCAGTGATGGGAAGCAATAGCAGCTTCATTTTCTGGCGGGGTTCCTGTTTTAAAATCGGCAAAGATAATACTGTTTTGCGTGATGTAAAGACGGTCAATTTGACCAGAAATTGCTTGTTCTTTTCCACGAATTTTCACAATACCCATTAAGGAGACCTCAGCACGTGAATGCTCAGAGAAAAGGGGCTTGAGGTAAACATGATCTAATATTTTCCAAACATGGCGAAGAGCATCTTCTCTTTGGCTTTCATCCCAATGAGAGGCTTTGATATTGAGATAGTTTCGAGCATAATCTCGACGTTTTTGTGGGGGACAATCGGGTAAGTATTGTAACAATCGGTGAACGAGATTACCATATTCAATGGAAAAAGCCCTGTTGGTATTTTTTTCTCCCAAAACAGGCGAGACGCTATGATATTGTGAATTAGAAGAAATCTCGGTATCAGCCTCAATGGAAAGACTAGCAACAGAGGGTCTCAACGGTTTTGGTAGCACTGGTTCTTCTGGTATTTTATGGGAGAAAAAAGCAGGTAACGGTGGTAAGGTTTGGCATTCAGCACAAGGGACTTTTGAGTTTATAGAAGCAGAAGAAGCAGGTGTAATGCAATAACGCCAAGCTGCAATATCTTCCGAAGAATCTTTTATAGCAAGGGCATGCGGTTCGAGGGCTTTTTTTACGAGTTGTAACCATGTATGAGATGGCGTTTTCGGGCCTTTATATCCACAAATAAACAAGCGATCTTCAGCACGTGTCATTCCTACATAAAGAAGACGCCTATATTCTTCTTCTGCACGCTCTTTTAAATATGAAATTGCTTGTTTAGAGAGTTTTGTATCAAACTTTTCATTGGGATGCCAAATAAAGGCTTGTTTTCCATTCCATTGTGCATTGTTTAAAGGAACTTTAAGCAAGTGAGGCGCATGCTGAGGATGCCAAATCGCACTACCTGGATCGACTAAAAACACAACAGCAGCCTCTAGTCCTTTTGCAGCATGAACAGTCATAATGCGAATTTCTTCATTACTTTGTTCAAATTCACGTTTAATTTCTGGTTCGCTTGCACTTAATGTTTCTAAAAAAGCTTGTAATCCTGGTAATCCTGTTTTTTGAATAGTGAGCGTATAATCCATAAAAGCATCGAGCACATCATTTGCTTCAGATCCTAAACGAGACAGAATTTTTTGTCTTCCCTTATCATTATTCAAAATATGGCTATAAAACTCGAAAACCGGTATTTTATCCACTAAAGCGCGATAATGGTTTAGCTTTTCAAAAGCATCTTTAAAAGATGCCAGCGATGATGCGTGCGTAAATAAGCTTTGCCAAAGAGAGCCGGTGCGGTGTGCTGCAAGCTGATAGAGTTCCTCTTCACTAAGAGCAAAAAGTGGGCTTTTTAAAACACAAGCAAGAGAAAGATCATCTTGTGGCTGTAAAACAAAACGTGCAAGCGCCATTAAATCACGGATACTAATATGTTTGGTAAGCTGTAAACGATCAGCTCCTGCTACGGGAATATTACGGTGTTTAAGAGCACGGGAAAGAGCTGAGACAAATTGATCACGTTTACGGACCAAGATCATAATATCACTTGCACGTATTAAGCGTCCTTTTGCTGGAAGCATTTCGCCTTTTTGTAACCAGTCGGCAATCGTTTCAGCAATTTTTTCTGCTAAACGCACTTCAGGTGTATCTAAATGATTAACAGTTGTATGCCAATCTTGAGGAAAGTCACTCGTTTCTTTGGAAATGGCATCCCATATAACAACTTCACCGGGACTGTGAACACGAATAGCTTCATGCACCGTTTTTGTATTTTCTGCCGAAAGTCCTTTATAGTTTTCTGGTGTTTCAAAAACAAGATCAACACTTTTAAGAACATCTGCTGTAGAGCGAAAAGAATAATGCAGTTGTATTTTTTCAAATTGCTGATTTGTTTGCTGCACTTTTTTTTGAATAATTCGTCCATTTGCAGCAAAATTTTCTGGAGCAGCGCCTTGAAAAGAATAAATAGATTGCTTTTCATCTCCAACAGCAAAAAGAGTGCGTATGTTTGTTCGTTGGCTATACCCTGAAAAAAATTCCTGTGCCAACAGTTGAATAATTTGCCATTGCTCAGGGTTGGTGTCTTGTGCTTCATCAAGTAGAATATGATCAAGTCCCTGATCAAGTTTATAGTGCACCCATTGGCTTGCACCTTTGCGCTGTAACAAATGAAGTGTACGCTCAATAAGATCATCAAAGTCTAAGAAGCCATTGGACTTTTTTAGATTCTTATAAATTTTGAGATAAATAGCACAGAGCTGAAAAGCAGCCATATTGAGAGTGGCAACCTTTGCGCATTGATATTTTTCTAAAAAAACAGAAAGCTTGTTTTGTTTATCTTCAAGCATTTGTTGAATAAAAGGCCAAATTTCGTCTGATTTTTTACGAGATAAATTTGAAAAATTACGCGGCTCACCTTTGATTGTAAAATAAATATCAGAAATAATATTGAGAATATTTTTCTCATCATGCACCTTTTCTAATTGGGAAAGTTTTTCCACCATATCCTTAAAGCTTTGACTACCATTGATTTCACAATGCTTAAGAGCATAAAGAGGAAGGCGCGCTGTTTGTTTAATTTGTTCCAGCAGATATTGATTTGTTTCATTGGGCGCTAAGTTAAAAAGCGCGCGCAATTTTTCTTCTCCATTTTCAGATAAAAGAGAAGATAAAAAATCAGACAATTTATGTTGCTTTTCAACTGCTTCATAGAGCAATTGGTTAAAAGTATGTTCGCTAATAACTTGAAGTAACTGTTGCAAAGCAGGTTGTACATCACGACGGGCTAAAAGTTGACGACGGGATTCTTGTCGTAATTTTTTTCGACCGATATCATCGGGAAGTTCAAAATGCCCTGCAATATTGGCTTCTAACATAAATTGATGTAAGAGAGCTTCACAAAAAGCATGAATCGTTTGAATTTTTAAGCCACCAGGCGTTTCGAGAGCACGCGCGAAGAGTTGTCGTGCATAAGTTAGTTTTTGCGCATTAACAGGCTTTTTTTCAAACCGTGTTAAGGTTTCTTGCAGCTGTGCATCATCGAGCTCATTCCAACTGGAAAGCGTGCGAAAAATTCGCGATTGCATAACAGCAGCAGCAGCTCTTGTATAAGTAAGGCATAAAATACGTGCTGGAGGCGTACCGTTTAAAAGCAAACGGATAACACGTTCACTTAAAACGTGGGTTTTTCCAGATCCAGCATTTGCAGAAACCCACACGTTTTTTTGGGGATGTGTTGCTGTTGCTTGTGCATCAAGAGCGGCTTCAGGAATAGAAAAAAACGTCATGATTACTCTTCTTTATGAAAACCACTTGACCATTCCCACAACCGAGCCAAATGGTCGTAGTCACCTTCATATCGTTTTGACATAGGGACAGCATGTGAGAGATAACCTTGTTGTGGATTTTGATAATAAGTTATGAGTGCGATAAGATTTTCCCATGCATTGTCAGCAAGATCAACAGCACTTAGATGAGTTTTTCCGTCTTTTTTCTTTAAAAGAATTGATTGGGATTTAATTTCACCTTTTTTGTTAAGAGGAATGTAAAATAAATTTGAGGGGGTAAAATCTTGAAAATCTGGGAAGCCCCCTTGTATGAGTAAAGCTGTTTCTAAAGCCAATTGCGGAAATAATAATTCACGAACTTGTTTTGATGAAGGAGGGGTTCCGGTTTTGAAATCTAGAATTTCAACCGTTTTATCTGGCAAAACATCAAGACGATCAGCACGTCCTGAAAGGGTTACTCCTGTTGTTCCTATAGGAATTTTTTGTGATACCACTTCCGAATATCGCTCTCGCAGTCCTAAACTTTGTTCCCATTGAATAAAGCGTGGAGCAAGGTTTTCAAAACTATTCCACCAAATTACTTCAATATCGGGTGGAAAATTGAATTTATCAAACTCTTTACGCCCAATAGCAAGCAGTACATTGAGTGCATTTGCAGCATTTGGATTTTTCATTTGTGTGCAAAAAGCTGCAAGAATAGCGTGATAAAGTGTTCCTCGTTCTGAAGCGCTAGGATCATGAATAAGTTCTTTAAGTGGTTTGAGCCTTAAGATTTTTTTAGCATAAATAGCATAGGGATCATATCGCAATGTTTCTATTTCAGTAACTGAAAAATGACGCGGGCGTATATCAAGAGGCGGAGCAGGGCAAGGACGTTCCACCTCAGAAGTTATGCTTGTATGATCAAGCATCTTTGCCCAATGGCGTAGTATTTCACCTCGTTCACGGATTTGTTCCCAAACCTGTTTTCCTACAACTGTTTCCATGCGTTGTAGCCAGCGTGAAGGAATGGAAGGCGTATGATTAACGCGCAATGCGCGACTCATCACCACTTTTTCCATTCCCATCGCCCATTGAAAATCATGCGCAGAAATACCAATACGCTGCTCTGGTGGTTCCAGAGTTAACATCATTTTCATCGGTCGCGATAAAAAAGCATCATTTCGGGTTGATATCGGCCATGACCCTTCATTAAGACCGCCGATGACCACTGTATCAACCGTTTGCAAACGCGATTCCAAAGTACCCCAGATGAATAAACGCGGATGTCCTCCAGGCGAAGGTGCGACGGAACGGGTTGCTATTATGGCAGAAAACATAGCGGGCCATTCACAAAGATGAAATGTTAATCCCGATTGATCACTGACCAATTCACGCAAAAAATTTGATAGGGCTTGTCCTGCTTCGTGTTGATAAAGATGTGCAAGAGAATTATCCTCATTGCGACCAAAATTTTCAAAAACCTCAACAGTTGCTATTGCAGCCTCATTGATGGTGCATTCTTTCTCTTGTTTCATAAGAGATGTTAAAGGTTCAACAGCTTTTTTCAAAAGATGACAAAGGAGACGTGCTTCTTCACATTTCTGCTGATCAAGGGTGTTGACTTCAGAACTATTATGAAAGGATGTATCAATCCATTTTTCGAGAAATTGATCACACTCGCAAAGATTGATGCGCCCTGTATTCCCTCGAAGAACAAAAAGTTCAAAATTTTCTGCCATTTCCCGTAAACGATGACGGTTTTGTTGGAGTGTTGTAAGGGGATGTTTAAGAAGAGAAAGAAAAGCAATGGGATCATCAGCTTGTAACACATTTTCTAAAATAAGTCGTAAGAGAGTTACAGGCAATGTTTGTGCAAGTGGTATTCCGCCTGAATCATTTGCTTCAATTCCAAATCGCTGTAATTCCACAGCAACACGGCGTGCTAAATTACGGTCATTTGTAATAAGGGCTGCAGTTTTTTTGGGTTCTTCAATAGCTTTGCGTAAGGTAACAGCTATCGCAAGAGCTTCTTCACGTTCATTTATAGCTTCAATAAATGACCAATCTGCACAAAGATTCTCATAATCATCACGGACAATTTGTACCCATTTGTCTGTTGTAGAAGCTGGTCGGAGTGCTTCTGATAAAAGAGCCATTCGTTTTTTCTTTATGCTACTCTGTTGGCCAATTTCGCAAACATGATGACGTTGACACTCCATGAGAGTTAGAAGTTTTTTTAAATGATATTGAGGATGGCTAAAAACATTTTCTGCAGGATCAAAAAAATCACAAGCTGTTTTTTCTTTATTGCTTGTGCTTAGTGCATTCCATTGTTCTTCATCCATATGAAGATCAAGACCAGGAAGAACAACAGCCCCTTTGGGCAGAGAAGATATAACCTTTAAAAGATGAGAAACTGCGGGCATAGAACCTGACACACCAGCTGCAATGATCGGTTTATCAGGCTGCATGCATCGTAAAGTCTCTGCATGCATTGTGAGTACTTGATTACGCCATTCAGCGGGATTACTTCGTTGTTTTTCTTTCAAGATTTTTGGCCAATTTTGCGTAACAATAGTCAAGAAATCGAGCGTTATTTGCCACCATTCAGCGACCATATCAGGTGCAATATTTTTAAGTTCTGACCAATCTGCTCCTTCTGCTTCAATTTCGTCCATCAAATGTGCTAAATCTTGCGCAAGCCAAATCGCATCAGCACTATGAGCCGGAATAAGTACATCTTCTGTACCAAACATGGCACGCAGATGCGCAGGCAAATTTTCACGCCATGGACGGATAAGGCGCGCTAAAAGTAAAAGACGTTCGCTTTCTCCAATAGGTGGATCGAGAACACTGGTATGATTTTCAACAAAAAGAAAACTGTCTTCATCGACATCTCCTAGAGCACGAATGGTTGGCAAAAATGTTGATTGTGTATCACTTCTTTCAACAAAGGCTAAACGCAAAGCGCGAGCAGCACGACGTGTCGGAACATAAATAAGGCTATCGGCAAGGGCAGTTTGAATGTCTCCACTTGAAGCGAAATTATCAATAAGGCTACCAGAAAGTAGTGCATCAACAAAGTGAGGCAAAAAAGCAGTTCCCGGAGAAATAGAAAAGACATGCGGTTTATAGGTCATATGATCTCATATTTGGGATAACAGATTTCAGCTTATTGATTATTTGTATTATTTTGACTGTATACAATATTTATACAAGGAAAAACTGAAAAGCTATGTTTATAAAGCAGATTTTTTAGTTTAGATTTAAAAAATATCGAAATAAATTATATTTCTTAAGTCATCGCGAAAAAATATATAAAATTTTTCTTATATTTTTCAACGTAGAATTGGCTACAGTTTATTCTCTAACTCAAATAGGTAATATAAAAATAAATATTAAAGTTTTAAAAGGTTCTAGAGGTACCAGTGCGCTGTAACTCTTTTAATAATAAATAAATTTACCGTATTTTTTATACAGTTCAATCTAAAAATATCCTTTACATACTCCATCACTTTCAGAAAAAAATAGATATCATGATATTGCAAAACTTAAAAAAATCAGTTTCATAAATAATATTTTAGAATCCCATAAAAAGCTTGGAAAAAAATAATAATATTTCCACATTTCACAGCGAAAACAGATTACTTTGAGGGAGAGAGTTTTGCGAAATTTTATCGTGCAAGCCTCTATCTTGCTAGAATTACATCCCTTATGCAAAATAGAATGCCCAAAAATATCATTATGTTGCAATTTTATATGTTTGTTTTTAAAGGGACATTTTTTATTGTACTTGATCTTACCTCGTCATGTCATCCCGTAAATAATATAAATGAATAGTATAACGTAAACTTCCGTGAATGGGATGAGATACATCACACACCACCATCATTACATCATAACGCTATAACCACCATCATCATTTTTACCCTCACCCAATATTTTGAAAGCTCTTGGCTATAGAGAAGATCTATAAGAGGTATTGTATTTCTTGCTTCAAGTGTTTTACGCACACACCAATCCTACTTATGATTTTTAAACAAATGATTTTGATTGTTCCCATATAAAAAACGATAAATTATCATTATAAATCAAATTATTGTAGAAAAGATTTTTCTTTATTTTAAGAGCGTACTTGATAATCTTTAAAAGCAGAAAATTTTATTTTAGGAGCTCTTTCTGCCTCATAATTCAATGAAAAATGGTTCTCCGCTAAAAAAACTGGATCACCTTCTAAATCATACGCAATAGCAGAGCGGTGATTGCTGAGAAACTTTTGCAACTCATCTTTGCTCTGCGCTGAAATCCAACGGCATAAATTAAAGCGCGCAGACTCAAAATTCACTGGCAAAGAATATTCTATTTTTAATCGTTCTTTTAAGACATCAATTTGCAAAGCACCAATAACACCAATGAGAGAAGGCGACCCATCATCAGGAATAAACAATTGTACAACCCCTTCTTCAGCCATTTGTTGCAAAGCTTCTTTGAGCTTTTTTGCTTTCATTGGATCGCCTAAACAAACACGACGCAAAATCTCTGGTGCAAAATTTGGTACTCCCTTAAAGAGGATATCTTCTCCTTCAGTCAAAGTATCGCCGATACGCAATGTTCCATGATTAGGGATCCCTACGATATCACCAGCATAGGCTTGATCAGCAATTTGGCGCGAACGCGCAAAGAAAAATTGTGGAGCCGAAAGTGTCATCGGTTTTCCTGTTCGAACCAACTTTGTTTTCATACCACGTTCAAGCGTTCCCGAACATACCCGAAAAAATGCAATACGATCACGATGATTAGGGTCCATATTCGCTTGAATTTTAAAAACAAATCCCGTCATTTTAGGTTCAGTTGCTATGACATTGCGCTGATCTGCACTTTGATCACGAGGACTTTGACCAAAATCTATAAGCGCATTGATCAAATCACGAACACCAAAATTTCGCAAAGCTGAACCAAAATAAACCGGTGTCATATGACCTTCACGGAAAGCTTGCAGATCAAAATTCTTGCAAACACTTTGAGCAAGTTCTACCCCTTCAATAAAAGTTGAACGTTGATATTCAGGGAGTAAATGGACAACCTCTCTGGGATTTGAAACTATCTGCTGTATTATCTCATCATCTTTTTGACGAAAACGATTATGATGAAGGTCATAGGTACCAACAAAATCTTTACCCGACCCAATTGGCCATGTTATAGGCGCGGTATCAAGAGCAAGCTTTTCTTCAATTTCATCTAAAAGCTCTATAGGATCACGTGCCTCACGATCCATTTTATTGATAAACGTAACAATAGGAATATCCCGCATCCGACACACTTCAAACAATTTTAATGTTCTAGGCTCAATCCCGCGGGCCCCATCCAATACCATGATAGCACTATCAACAGCTGTGAGAGTGCGATACGTATCATCCGCAAAGTCCTCATGTCCTGGGGTATCTAGGAGATTAAAAATATGATTTTCATATTCAAACGTCATCACCGAAGTCACAACGGAAATACCACGATCACGCTCAATATTCATCCAATCAGAACGGGTTTGAATACGATCTTTTTTGGCTTTTACTTCTCCTGCAAGTTGAATAGCACCACCAAACAATAAAAGCTTTTCTGTTAATGTTGTTTTCCCCGCATCTGGGTGAGCAATAATTGCAAATGTACGGCGTCGCTTTACTTCCTGCACTCTTCGTTCCATTATTCCTCCGTCGGCCGTGCAAGTGTTTCAGCAATCAGTGCACGCATTTCATTAATCCCATAAAGCGCTATAAATGATCCCCATCGTGGACCTCGCTCTTGTCCCAGAAGGACTTCATACAACATTTGAAAAAAAACATTGGAAACACCAGGCCCACCTTCAGGGCTTTTTTTGCTATGATCTTGATAGCGTTCCGTTAATCGTGCAACATCAAGAAGCATATTTTGTAATATGTTGCCATCAACAGTTTCAGGTAAATGAGCTAATTTTTCATCAATTTGTGCTAATGTTGCTCGTTCGCTATCATCTGGTATACGAAATTTCTTGTTTGGTTTAACAAAAACATCAAAATATTTAATAGCAAACTTCACCAATTGATCAAGTTCTGGATAAGTTTGTGCATTTGCTCCTTTAGCGTAACGAGAAATAAAACCCCAAAGAACTTCTGCATTCTCCGCATTTGAAGCACTTACCAAATTTAGGAGCATCGCAAAGGATACAGGCAAATCAACCTGCGGCGGACAACCATTATGAATATGCCATACAGGATTATTCAGACGCTCTTTCCATTCTTGGCGACCATAGGCTGAAAGATGCGCATAGTATTCATCAACCGCTTTAGGAATGACATCAAAATAAAGCCTTTTTGCTGTTTTAGGCTTTGAAAACATATAAAGCCCTAAACTCTCTGTTGGAGCATAAGTAAGCCATTCATCAATGGTTAAGCCATTTCCCTTGGATTTGGAAATTTTCTGCCCTTTCTCATCTAAAAAGAGCTCATAGTTGAATCCTTCTGGGGGTTTTCCACCTAATACTTTACAAATTTTAGAAGAAAGATTTGTGGAATCGATAAGGTCTTTTCCGGCCATTTCATAATCAATGCTAAGTGCTGTCCAACGCATTGCCCAATCTACCTTCCACTGACACTTAACTTTGCCCCCCGTAACCTCTGTTTCTATGGTTTCTCCTGTTTCTGGCTCAATATAAGTGACTGTACCTTTTTCAACATTACGCGCAATCATCGGTACCTGTAATACTTTTCCAGAAAAGGGAGAAATCGGTAGAAAGAGTGAATAGGTCGCTTGCCGTTCTTCACCTAATGTTGGTAAAATAATTGCCATAACCTTGTCATAACAGGCAAGGATTTTCAAAAGTGTTTCATCAAAACGACCAGAATTGTAATAATCCGTAGCACTTGCAAATTCATAATCAAAACCAAAACGATCAAGGAAAGCCCGTAACCGCGCATTATTCGCTGCCCCAAAAGAAGGATAATCATCTCCAAAAGGGTCGGGTACACGACTCAACGGTTGACCAAGATAATGTTCCATCCTTTCGCGATCAGGCACATTCTCAGGAACCTTGCGCAAACCATCCATATCATCAGAAAAACAAAGTAATTTTGTTTTTACTTTATTCTCCGTGAGAATATGAAATGCATGACGCACCATGGTTGTACGTGCAACTTCCCCAAAAGTTCCAATATGCGGTAAACCAGAAGGGCCATAACCTGTTTCAAATATCACACTGTCTGGATAACCCGTTTTTTCATACCGTTTGATAATCTTACGTGCTTCTTCAAATGGCCAAGTTCTCGATTGAGAAGCTGCATCTTTTAATTCAGGCGTAAGGTTGAGGGTATCACACTGATCACGCATCATTATTTATCCTAAAAATTACACTCTTTCAAAATAGGGTGTATGGTTCTTGAATTTATTCGTCAATAATAGCAAGCAAAAAGATGAAAATTTCTTTATACTCTTAAGTCACAATACAAAAACCGCCCTCGTTATAAACATGTTTTGTTCTGATAAAAATCAAAAACATTCAATATTATAAAGCAAAATTGACTTGTTTTGATTATCGAAGCCTTCATTGCTATTATTATCATGGGTTTTGCTTATTATATTTATTAGCGCAGAAGATAAGCTTCTAGTATTGAACGAAAGAACGGTAAAAACCAACAGAAAAATGCTTAAACTAGGCATTTCATACAAAAGCACTAATCCATATTACACTTGTCACCGTAATTTTCTATTTCTTTTCTTTATCACCTTGATGACGCATTGCTAATGTACGCAAACGTAGAGCATTTAATTTAATAAAACCAGTTGCATCTCTTTGATCATAAACACCTTGATCATCCTCGAAAGTTACCAACTCACTAGAATAAAGTGATTTTTTACTTTGGCGCCCTTCAATAATTACATTCCCCTTATAAAGCTTTAACGTGACTTCACCTTCAACATGTTCTTGAGATAAATCAATAGCTGCCTGCAACATCTTACGTTCCGGCGAAAACCAAAATCCATAATAAATGAGTTCTGCATAACGTGGCATCAATTCATCTTTCAAATGAGCTGCACCACGATCTAGTGTTAAAGATTCTATCGCTCTGTGAGCCGTCAAAAGAATGGTTCCACCTGGTGTTTCATAAATACCCCGCGATTTCATACCCACAAAGCGATTTTCTACCAAATCTAACCGACCAATACCATTATCGCGCCCATAATGATTTAATTCTGCAAGTAAAGTTGCAGGAGATAAATTTTTTCCATTGATTGAAACAGCATCGCCTTTTTTAAAGCCAAGAGTAATTCTGGTTGCTTGATCTGGAGCATCTTCCGGCGAAAGAGTACGCATATGGACATATTCAGGAGCAGGAAGTGCTGGATCTTCTAAAATCTTTCCTTCTGATGAAGAATGCAATAAATTTGCATCCACTGAAAAAGGCGCTTCACCTTGCTTATCCTTTTCTACAGGAATTTGATGAATACGAGCAAATTCAAAGAGATCTGTCCGACTCTTAAAATCCCAATCACGCCATGGAGCAATAATCTTTATATCAGGATTAAGCGCATAAGCGGAAAGCTCAAAGCGTACCTGATCATTGCCTTTTCCTGTTGCCCCATGAGCAATGGCATCAGCCCCTGTTTCCTCAGCAATTTCAATAAGGCGTTTTGAAATAAGTGGACGTGCAATTGATGTTCCTAAAAGATAAGTCCCCTCATAAATGGTATTGGCTCGAAACATCGGAAAAACAAAATCACGCACAAATTCTTCACGCAAATCTTCAATATAAATTTCTTTAACACCTAGCATTTCAGCTTTACGACGAGCAAGTTCCAGCTCTTCCCCCTGCCCCAAATCTGCTGTAAAAGTTACAACTTCAACGCCTAGCGTACTTTGCAACCATTTAAGAATAATTGACGTATCCAATCCACCTGAATAAGCCAAAACAACTTTTCTAATATTTTGCCACTTTTTCATTTTAACGTTCTATATGAGCTACTTTTTTTATTTCTACCCAAAAATCAAAACGATACAAGAAATATAAAAATAAATTCTTTTTAAGCAACATTAAAAAGACGTAAAAAGCGTAAATAAAGGTGCCTCAAAGTATAAATAGTGAACACTGCTTAAAAATAAAAGGAGATTTACGTGTCATTTCTACCGGAGTGGTCTATTGTTGTACAATTTGCTTTAGCATCGTTGATTTTAGCACTTATTCCAGGACCAGATATGATGCTTTCTGTAGGACGAACCATTACACAAAGCAAAAAAGCTGGAATTATGTGCGCCTTGGGTAGTGCAACAGGGTTTGCCATTCAGGTTACCGCTGTAGCACTTGGCTTATCAGCGCTTATTTTTGCTGCACCACATACTTTTGTTCTTCTGAAAATTGTTGGCGCCTTTTATCTTTTATGGTTTTCCTTTCAAGCGTTACGGAGAAACCCCACTTTTTCCTTTGAACAGACATCTTCTAAATCTCAAAGCGCTAAACGTAACTATCTTGCTGGTATTGGAATTAATCTTCTCAATCCTAAAGTTATACTCTTTAACGCGACATTCTTACCACAATTTATCAATGCGAATGATCCTATGGCAACACAAAAATTGCTCTTTTTAGGACTCTCTTATATTCCTATTTCTTTCCCCATTACAATTGCAATCGTTTTTACAGCGCATAAACTTACCAAAACTCTCAAAAAGAACCCTCTTTATATTCGCTTTCTCGACTGGCTTATTGCTGGTACTTTTACCAGCTTTGCCCTCCATCTCCTTATCGTTACAAAACATTGATTTATATGTGTAATGTATCGCTTTTAATTTAAATAAAAAAACAAATATTATAAGATTTTTTCATTTCAAACCCGTTTATGTTGAATAAAACAATACCTTTCCTTTGTACATCACAAGCGAAGCTGGAGTTTTCGTATGGATAAAAACTGTCTAAGAAAAGAATAAAAATACCTCTTATGAACCATCTTAAGTGCCAAAAGCTGTTTACAACATTGGGAGCTAAAAAATAGAATGGTGGTATCAACTTACACCTTTATTAAACATAAAGGTGTAGGAGTACAGTACATTTCACAGAGCCTTTTTGTTATACTCTTCACAGGCATTGTCGTGATATGAAGAGTGCACTCAGAGATACCTAAAAAACATATCAATGGACAACACAATGGTATTTATATTTTAGATCCTCTGTTGTGCTTGTGAAGCGTGATCTTATTAAAGAACGTAATAAACAAAAGCATGAGGCAGTGCACCATCTCCACTTTTTAAAAGATATTACCGTAGATGCTTTTAAAAGACATAAAACCGAATTAAAGAGTATGATAATAAGGTAGAAATTAGTTACAATCCTTAAGACCTCATATTCCCTCTAAATTAGGCTTCCTTCTTATTTCAGAGATTATGCAAACAGACTATAGACAATATCTTACCCCATTTAGCATATAAAAGCTGAGACTGTTCGTCTAGCACTTATCTATCTTAATCTCTGTCTCACACATGCTATTATATGATGATTTACTGAAAAAAAGCATAGGCCTCGATATCGCTGAAAATTGCGTTAACTAATGACCAATGGCATTTTCAAGTCGTAACCGTTCAGATTTACGTAAGCGCTCTGAAGCTGATTTAAGCTGTCCACATGCAGCTAAAATATCGCGTCCACGCGGTATCCGAATAGGAGAAGCATAGCCCGCTTGATTAACGACATCAGCAAAACGCTCGATTTGCTCCCAATCAGAACACTGATAATTACTCCCTGGCCACGGATTAAAAGGGATTAAATTAATCTTAGCAGGAATCCCTTTCAATAACTGAATCAATCGCTTAGCATCATCTAAACTATCATTGATATCTTTCAGCATAACATATTCAAATGTGATTCGTTTTGCATTGGAAAGACCAGGATAATTACGGCAAGCCTCCATTAGTAAAGCAAGCGGATATTTTTTATTAATGGGAACAAGCATATCCCTTAGTGTATCGTGTACTGCGTGGAGTGAAATTGCTAACATAACACCAATTTCTTCTCCGGTTCGGATAATTCCAGGAACAACCCCACTAGTTGAAAGCGTAATTCGACGTTTTGATAAAGAAAGGCCATCGCCATCAGAGGCAATCAATAAAGCTTTTTTAACAGCTTCAAAATTATAAAGAGGTTCTCCCATTCCCATCATAACAATATTGGTAATTTTTCGTCCTTCAATGGGAACAATTGCTCCATCAGGGGTATTCTTATCAGGAAAATCACCCAAACAATCACGTGCAACCAATAGTTGTGCCAAAATCTCTTCTGCGGTCAGATTACGAACAAGCATCTGCGTTCCCGTATGGCAAAAAGAGCAGGTTAACGTACACCCTACTTGCGATGAAAGACATAAAGTACCGCGTCCTTCTTCAGGGATATAAACCGTTTCAATTTCAACAGGTCTTCCAGCTCCACGTGCAGGAAAACGTAAAAGCCATTTACGTGTACCGTCTTTTGATATTTGTTCTCCAACAATTTCTGGACGCATAATGGAAAAATGACACTTAAGTGTTTCTTGCATTGCTTTAGAAATATTCAGCATCTCATCAAAATTTGAAACACCACGCACATAAAGCCAATGCCAAAGCTGACGCATACGCATACGCGTCTGATGCTCTGGTACACCAACTGTCTTTAAAGCTTGTATCATTTCATCTTGCGACAAACCAATTAAAGAGAGCTTAGAACTCTCCTTCACGACCACATTATCTGTTTTTCGTGCAAAACATGAACCAACTGGTCTAAGGTCATAGGAAATGGCCATTGCTTTCCAATTCACATCACTATTTTAGAAGTTATCGAAACCTTAATGGCACTTTTGAGCTGCGTTTAATGCAGCAGTGACCCCTTTTAAGGAATAAGTGTAGGTGGTATGCGTTCCTCTTTTTGATATCGCTTGCACTGTCATATTGTTTCCAGCACGTATAGCAGAAACAAGCTGCTTTTCTAGCTCTGATGACGCCAACCAAGCTGAGGAATCCTTCGTGAAAAAATTAAAGTCCTTATTTCCAATGGTCACTGTCACTCTCGATCCTTCTTGAAGCGTATAACCAGCCATAAACTGCGGTTCGAACGAAACAGGTGAATGAGAACGCTTGGTAATTAAGAAAAAATTATCACCATGATTAACCGTCGTTGGAAGAGCCTTCAAAGGTACCGATAACACATAGCAAATCGTATTTTGGGGCGATTTATAAGAATAGACCCCCCATGCTTCAAATTGATTTAAACGATTTGGCGTTTGTGCACATGCTGCCCCAGCTGTAACCAGAACCATTACAGATGCAGCAATAACAGTCTTTTCAAACATCTTTATTTAGCTCACTTCTTTAGTCTCTAACAAGATTCTCTTCATTGGAAAAATTCAAAAAAACCTCGATACTCATGTATCACTGTCCTAATTCTTCCAATAAGCAAAATATTTTCACACCAATTAAAATAGATCTCTACGTTTCATTGTGACCTTTTAGGTGTTACCAAAATATAAACTTCTTATTCAATAACCACATTAAAAAATAACATTTTCATTTTATGCTACTCATTTCGTTTTTGTATAAAAAACGATTTCTTTAAGCAATAGAACTTCAAAACGAGATGAAAATACACTACCACTCTGTTAAGAAATAAACTATACTCTTTAATATCACAAGAAATCTGCTGCAAAATTTTGCAAACACACCCTGACCTCCCCAAAAATTTCACAGCCTTGCGAATATCACTTCTCGACTTCACACATTCAATACATTTATGTTCGTAAATACCTCACCTTTTATCCATTATAGTGCATTCATACTTCGTATTCAACATCGTTCCCATATCGCCTTTTCATAATCTTCAAAATATCTTAAAAAAATAATAGACTATTATCACTACATTGGTCATGAAACATAAAGTACTTAGATTTTGTCTCAACAACTACATGTAACTTTGTTTCTTTTGCTCCTATTAACTCTTCCTATATATTTCATCTCCAATTTTTAAGTTCTAAAGTGATTCTAGTAGCTTATAATAGCTTAAACATATTATTTTAAATGTATTAGACAATTCCTTTCTTCCTGTTACCAAAAACGTTTTAAGAATTTTTTGACAAGTTCTCTTATCTTATTTCTAAGTAATTTATAACAAGAAATATAAAACTTTTTTCTATAGAAGTTCTAACATTACCGTTTTTTAAACAACATTTTAATCAATTAAAGACACTTGAATAAATCTTCTTATGCATAAAAACTCTTTCACCCAACCTAAAGGTATAGTTTTCATTCTTACCGTACAAAATTATTTTTTAGTATGAGCTTTATACAACAGCTGACATCTAAATCATACTTAATCACACTTTGCCAGCTTCCAATATTGCTACAGCCCTTGGCATTTGAGACGGTTCATAAGAAGCATTTTTACTCCTTGTCTTATACAGTCTTATCCACACGGCTTTCCTTAATTGTAATCGTGTAAGTGAATGGTTTTGATTGATTCAACATAAATAGGTTCGGCATGAGGGAATCTTATGATATTCGGATATCTCATTCAACATGTAAAACAGTAAATTATCTTTATAAATCAATATATTGACACACACAGGATACAATATCCCCTATTTTCTACTTGAATCTTAATAATATTATCCCTAAGTACCAAAATTTAATTTACAAAAAAATTCAATGCATGAATAAAGTTTTCTATTGATTTCTTCCCCACCCTCAGAGGGTGAAGATTTTTAACCCAATTTGGTGTATAAGAAGTTTGGATTCTTGTTGAGTCGAGTTCCCCTTGCCTTTCCACTCATGTGATTCACTTAACTAAAGGCTCTACAGACAAATCCTGCTTAAAAATATTTACCACGCACTCTAAAAGCACTTAATATATCAAGAAGATTTCCAGAATTTATCTCACCACACCTCAAATGATAGTGTTTTTACAGTATAACAGGATAAAAGAATCCATGAACATAATAATTAGGTGCTTTAATATACGAGAACAAGAAAGGACAACTCCTTCGTTTTTGTTGCTTGCTCTTTAAAAAGAAGGTTCACTTAGAAATGATTTTTTTTAAATCTCATGACATAACCTTTTGTTATTAGTCTTAAGATGCAAATTATATTATTTCCTACGCTCTGTGGTGCATACCTCGCAATTTATACGCTCATAATACCTTTTAAGCTGCATTTGATTCTGAAGTTTGAATCAATAAAGCATAAAGCGCATTGGCATTATGCGTATTGCGCAACTTTTGCACAACATCAGCATGGCGCAAAACACGTGCAATCTGAGATAAAGCTTTTAAGTGATCTGCACCAGCATTTTCAGGTGCCAAAAGGAGAAAAACGAGATCTATAGGTTCGTCATCGAGAGCTTCAAAATCAACAGGACTTTCAAGACGTGCAAATATACCAACAATCCGATCAATATCAGGTAATTTCCCATGAGGAATCGCAATACCACCACCCAAACCCGTTGAACCAAGCTTCTCGCGTTGCAAAACAACATCAAAAATTACATGCTCACTAAGACCTGTCAGCTTAGAAGCCTTTTCGGCTAAAATTTGTAGAACTTGTTTTTTCGAATTAGCCTTAAGAGCCGGAATGATCGCTTCCGGTGCTATTAACTCACTCAAATTCATACTTTAATTTTCCTCTTACACGCTCAAATGCTCATCAATAAACCTATAAACGGTATAGATACTTAATGTTCTTTCACTTTTCGCAACATCGCATGTGTTTTTATTTTTCAATTTATAACGGATGATAACTCAATACATGTCATATCACTTTTAACACAACAATAAATAGTATTTAGCTCCTCATTAATGGCATGAGAAAACAAAGAAATGAAGTTGTTCATAAAGTTAATTTCCTTACGACTCTAGAAAAGGTCATTATTCATAAATTTATTAAACTTGTCATAAGAATTGATGTATAATTCGCTATCAGAGTTTTTCTTTTCTTAAAAATGATCCCTTAAATTAAAATGAAAAGCATACTGAGCAAAATGGACCTTTACTTTGAAAATTACTGTATAGCTTGAACACCGCCTTATAACAAGAATATAAAGGTTTTTAGAGATTTAATGGTTATTTTAAAAGATTTATAGATTTAGCCTGATATCTGTAGTCAAGCTCCTATTTTTTAATAGGGCCATATAAACCAATAAAATACGACAACTCCTATTGAATAACCGGCGCTCCTATTAAAATACCTAAACCAGCATCATCGATATATTACAGAGAAAAATATGATAAACATCTCTTACCTTTCAATAACACACGCATTTATTGAGAGTTTCATTTATCACTCATTATCACGTTAATCTAGTGATATCTTTTCTATGATACAATCATGAGTAAGCTAAACTTATAAAAAAACAAACTAACTCTTTAATGATGAAGCTTTTTTCACCACTCAATAAAAACATTCTAAGGTTATAGTCATAAAAGAAGTTTTGGCATAAATAAGGAGATTTTCAGTAATAATGTTTGGTTAAACTTAAATGGAAACTCGTGAAAGCTGTAAAATCAAAGAGAAAACTGATTTCCTAAATAAATTCTGCGTACATCAACGTTGTTGATAATATCGTTAGGACAACCGTGAACTAACACCCGCCCTGTATGAATAATATAAGCGCGATCGACAAGCCCTAATGTCTCACGCACATTATGATCCGTTATTAAAACACCAATGCCACGCTTCGTTAAATGACGAATAAGTTGTTGAATATCGAAAATAGCGATAGGATCAATTCCTGCAAATGGTTCATCAAGTAACATAAAATGGGGACGAGAAGCTAAAGCGCGCGCAATTTCAAGTCGCCGACGTTCACCTCCAGATAACGAAAGTGCAGACATTTTACGTAAATGATCAATTTTAAATTCATGTAAAAGGCTATCTAACTCTTCACGCTGTTTAAGGCGATCTTTTTCAACGACCTCTAAAACAGCTTTAATGTTATTTTCTACTGAAAGACCACGAAAAATAGACGCTTCCTGTGGAAGATATCCAATACCTAAACGCGCACGTCGATACATCGGAAGATGCGTAATATCAAATCCATCAATTTTAATGGATCCTCCATCAGATTTTATAAGCCCCGTAACCATATAAAAACAAGTTGTTTTACCTGCCCCATTGGGCCCTAAAATGCCAACGGCTTCTCCCGTACGAATGCCAAAAGAAACACCATTAACAGTTCGTCTTCCTCGATAAACTTTAATCAAATTACTGGCAATCAAGGTCCCTTTTAAGGGGTTTTTTGAAGCTTCACTTTCAAGATTATACCTATCGGTCTGTTTTTTTATTTTGATTCCAAACATGAAATCTTAATGACCATTCTTTTGATTTTGTTTTAAAATAATAGAAACACGACCTTTTTTCTTAGGTGTCTCACAACCTTCTAAAAAAGCCTTTCCGCTTTCCATATTTGCCGTTAGTTTGCACCCCGTTGCCACATTGTCACCATCAGTTAACACAACATGATTCCCTGTCAAACTCATCATTTTTGACTTTCCATCAAAAACGCCTTTATCACCCGTAGCAACTTGCGTAGCAATTTTTATATAAACTTTTCCTAAAGCTTCCATTTTTTGTATACTCGACGAACCAAATAAAGAAACAGATGATACCTTTGTATTTTCCTGAGTTTTATCAATTTCTTTATATGCTTTATCGTAGTAAACAACTAATTCTGCCGTTCTTAAAAGACGTTCACCTTGCACCACTGAAACATCACCCTTAAAAAGCGCTATCCCTTCTTTATCACGTATTTCCAAAGAATCTGCATGAAGTTCTACCGGTTCTTTATCGCTTGATAGACTTATTCCAAAATGGGCCACTTCAGCATATCCTAAAACTGCTCCTCCTCCTAACATTCCCATGCTAAAAGCCAACATCACACCTATCCATCTTTTGTACGATTTCATTATTTCAATTCTTTTGTTTGTATATACACATACTTCTCTTTATAAATATCCTTTAAAGATTTGTATTGATATTGCGTTATTGCTTTTGAAGCACTAAATGCACTCCACCATGGAAATACATGTTTTTTCCTTTTTCTCGAATTTGTAAGGCGTTTGCGGCAAGATGAAAACCGGCTTGCTGAATATTAACACGTTGATCTGTTTTTAACTGTCCCTCGGATAAGTTAATACTAGCTGACATAAATTGTACCATCATCCCATCATTCGTCGTAATGGTGAATGGCTTGTCCAACTGTAAAAAACCATTAATGTTATCGTAAACCCCCCCTTGTGCTGCGAGAAAAATCTGTCTTTGTTGGCCCATAAATGCTCTAGCTGTAATGTTTTGCAACCCAATCATTCCAGCGTGTGTATGGTCTTGAAATGCCTTTTCTGCTTTAAGCCAATAAGGTTCATGAGCACGCGTATACCCTTCTAATTTTGGATTGAGCATCGTCAAATTCATCACGCCACTTTCTCCATTGTTCAAAGGCATAGAATCAGAAGTAATGGGAACCAAGAAAAACGTAAACCAGCAAAAAACCAGCGCTGAAATCAACGCTAAGAGAGGTAAAAAGATTTTTAATATGCTAATGCGACGCGAATGACGGGATGCTTTTTTTAAAACATCTCCACAAGATGATTGCGTTGAAAAGGCTTCATAATGATTGTGTACGGACATACTCTCCTGATCTCTTAAATACTCCGCATTTTTAATCTGTATAACCTTTATAGAAGGTATTTTCAAATTTTGTTTCTTGCAATTTGTTTTTTCTTGATTTTATTTTGCTTTTATCCGTTTATATATTGTAATATGCATGGAGTGCACAATTACAAAATTTTTTTGTGTGAAAGTGAGGCTATTGTGGTAAAATCAGAGCTTGTGCAAATTATCGCTCGTCATAACCCGCATCTTTTTCAACGGGATGTGGAGAATATTGTAAACGCTATTTTTGAGGAAATTGCAACAGCACTTGCAAATGGCAATCGCGTTGAACTTCGTGGATTTGGAGCTTTTTCTGTAAAAAGCCGTTCAGCCCGTAATGGACGTAATCCACGAACAGGTGAAGCTGTTTCTGTTGAAGAAAAGTGGATTCCTTTTTTTAAAACTGGCAAGGATTTACGCGACCGTCTTAATCAGTGAGAAACTTATGATAATTAAACGTATTCTTCTAACAAGTATCGGTGTGATTCTCGCAGCGGTTTTGATTGTTTTTATCGTGGCTAATCGTCAAATGGTTCCGTTAACCCTTGATCCTTTTCGAGCAAATCCTGAAAGTTTTACTTATCATGCTCCCCTCTTTATATGGCTCTTTATTTTCTTTGGTTTTGGTATTTTATTAGGAAATCTGATAAGTTGGTTTTCCTATCACAAATACAAAAAAGCTCTCAAAAAAAGTAAAGCCGAGATTGAAAAATTGAAAACATCTATCACAAATCTGGTGTAATGGTATTTAAATGAAATCTTTTCTCTTTAGTATTTTATATTCAGTACAGAGTTAAAAGTGCTCTTTTTCTTTTTTTATACATGTTTTAATTGACTTTAGCTTTTTTGCACTTTTACGAAACATTTAAGAGCTTTATAACATCTTTTTATACCTCATATACCGTGATACAAAACATGCCCGCACAATACTTTCAATCCTCCCATAACAATAGATATCCGCAGGAAAAGTTGCCCCTTATTTTAGAAACGGGTATAAGCGAAAACTATGCTCTCATTGATTCTGGTCATGGACAAAAATTAGAACGTTATGGAGCTTACCGCATTATTCGACCAGAAGGTCAAGCACTATGGAAACCCGCTTTACCTCAACAACAATGGGCTGATGTTGATGCTATTTTCACAGGAAACCTTGATGAAGAAGGGGTTGGGCGTTGGCATTTTCCTAAAAAGCCACTTGATGAAACATGGGCTCTTGCTTGGAATGGATTGTCTTTTCTAGGCCGTTTTACTTCCTTTCGTCATGTGGGGGTTTTTCCTGAACAAGATGCCCATTGGCGCTCTATGGAAGAACAAATTGTTCAAGCCAAACGCCCTATAAAATTGTTGAATCTTTTTGGCTATACAGGTATTGCCTCTTTGATTGGAGCACGAGCGGGTGCGAATGTTACCCATGTTGATGCTTCTAAAAAAGCCATTGCGTGGGCAAAAGCTAATCAAGAAAGAGCAGGATTACCAGATCATTCTATTCGCTGGATTTGCGATGATGCTATGAAATTTGTCGAGCGTGAACTGCGTCGTAAAAAAAGCTATGATATGATTCTTCTTGATCCCCCTGCTTATGGGCGTGGACCCCATGGTGAAATTTGGCAACTGTTTGATCATTTACCCGCCATGATCACAAATTGTCGTAAACTTCTCTCTGATAAACCGCTCTCTGTTGTCCTTACAGCTTATTCTATTCGTGCTTCCTTCTTTGCACTTCATGCTTTAATGCGTGATGCATTTGTAAATCTTGGTGGTACAGTCGAATCAGGAGAACTCATTTTGCGTGAAGAAGTTGCAGGACGTGCTCTTTCTACTTCTCTTTTTAGCCGTTGGATTGCTTGAATATGTGTAGACCCAAAACTGGTAGAGTGAAAGAAATTACCTCTCTTAGCAACCCCATCATAAAAGATCTTAAAGCACTTAGCCAAAAGAAAAACCGTAATAGAGAAGGTCTTTTCATGGCAGAAGGATTGAAATTGGTCATTGATGCTCTCAATCTTGGCTGGACAATACAGACGCTTATTTTTTCTAAAAGTAAAATCGGTAATGCTACTATCGAAAATACTGCCGCACGTGCTGTAGCCAACGGTGGTTTTGTTATTAAAGCCTCACAAAAAGTTATGGAATCACTTACCCGACGCGATAACCCACAAACAGTTATTGGTATTTTCAAGCAAAAATGGCACTCTTTTGAAATGATAAAAGGACAGATTAAAGATGTTTACATCGCGCTTGATCGTGTGCGTGATCCTGGAAACCTTGGTACCATTATTCGAACCGCTGATGCTGTAGGTGCTAAAGGTGTTATTTTAATTGGTGAAACAACAGACCCTTTCTCGCCTGAAACGGTCCGTGCAACCATGGGATCTATTTTCTCTGTACCACTTTATCGTTTTGATGAAAGCGCCTTTTTAAACTGGTCTTCTCACTTTAAAGGTATGATCGTTGGAACACACCTCAAAGGATCTCTGGATTATCGCACACTTGACTTCAAAAATGGCCCTATTATCCTTTTAATGGGGAATGAAAAACAGGGATTATCAGATCTTCTTACGAATCGGTGTGATAAACTTACGCGTATTCCACAAAGCGGACGAGCAGACTCGCTTAATCTAGCTGTAGCAACAGCTGTTATGCTTTATGAAATCCGTCGCCCCTATTTAATACTGGAACCATGTGAGGAAAAACATGATTCGTAAATCACTCCCTTTTCTTCTCTTGGGCTTGGCTTTTACAGTAGTACTTGATCAAGCTGTCAAATACTGGGTTATGCACAATATGCCTTTAGGAACAGAAATTTCGCTTATTCCTTTTCTTTCCCTTTATCATGTGCGCAATTCTGGCATCGCATTTTCGTTTTTTTCTTCCTTTTCTCAGTGGGGAATCATCGCCATCACGATCATTGTGATTATCTTCCTTCTATGGTTATGGAAAAATACTGAATATAATAAGTATTTAATGCGCTTTGGCCTTATTTTTATTATTGGAGGAGCCATCGGCAATCTCATTGATCGTATTCGCTTTCATCATGTCACTGATTATATACTTTTTCATATTGATGATATTTTTTATTTTGCTATTTTCAACCTTGCAGATAGTTTTATCACTCTCGGTGTTATTGCCATCCTTATTGAAGAATTGCGTACTTGGATGAAAGGAAGGCGTCATTCCAATAGTACATCTCCTCATTGATATGTTCATTGCCTTAGAAAACAGAGAGCTTTGATCATCACAAGTCTGATTACGCATTGATTTTTCTTAATCAATTCTTGTTGCTCGTCATTTCACGTGTTTCTCTTCATGGGACGATAAGATCTTACTTTCTTTTCAACTTCACATTTCTACACTTAGTTAGTGCAAAAGAAATGAACTCAAATAGAAATCAATATTTTTTATCCATGTGTCCTACATCATAATTTTTGAGGAGATATTTCACAGCATTTAAAGTTCCATTTATTTAATTAGAACAATTGCTTTTCGTATGTTTTTTAGTTTTTACAGATATCGCTTTTACAGAGCCTTTCTTAAGTGCTTCGTTTAAAAACTCTCCTTTTTTATTTTATATATTGTTTAATAAAAAACATTTTTTCAACTATTTTCAATGGTACCTTGTTAAAGCAACATATTGATTATAAATATAAATTACCTTTTTTCATATTGAATAAAAGCCCTTAATAGCCTAAATCTCTTTTATTTGGAATCTGTTCATGTTGAATCCATAAAAACCCTGTCTCTTGCAAGACACAAGCAAATTAATAATCTTGATTGATTTAATATGAACAGATTTGAAACCAGAGAAGCTTGCGATATTCAGAGTATCATTTAGCATTCAAAAAGACAATTTATCATTATACATCAATATATTATATAAAAATCCAATTCAATAGCTCTTATAACCGTGCAAAACAGATGCAATATTGGAAGTTGAAAAATAGTGTGATGATACTTGCCGCTCTTCTCATAAACGCAAAAATAGTGAATATTTTATAAGGGATTGTATTACATAGTTTCTGTGAAAATAGAAAAGTTTTTAAGTATAGTCTTTTTATCTTGCAAAAATATGGCAAAAAATGGAAATATTTTTTATTAAAATGAACTATTTCCTTACCAATTTGTAAGGTTCCTTCTTCATATAAATCTCTTGTAATTTTTAAATAAATCTCCATAATAAGAGCATATATGCTGGAATTCTGTCAGTGATTCTTAAGGTTTTTTGTATTTGCCCAATTAAGGCTTATACCAAGCTTATCTGTGTAATGACAGAGACACTTTTAAAGCCCTATACCTGACAGAACATATGCTAAAGGATTTTATATTATGGCTAATTTTAAAGATTTACGTTCGGCACCTGCTTCTCATGCCGATGCATCAATTGATCAGGGATTACGCAACTATATGTTGGGTGTCTACAATGCAATGGCCATTGGTTTGCTTATTACAGCTGCTGCCGCTTATGCAATTGTATCATTAGCAACGACAACAGATATGAGCCAAGCAGCAGCTCAAATCAATAGCAGTGTTTATCTAACACCACTTGGAGTAACATTTTATACATCGCCATTCTCTTATATTGTTATGTTTGCACCACTCATAGCAGTCTTATTCCTCAGTTTTAAAATTAATACATTGAGCACAAATGCTGCTCGTAGTCTCTTTTTTGGTTATGCTGCTCTGGTTGGTCTTTCACTGTCTTCAATCGTTTTGCGCTATACGACAGAAAGTGTTGTGCAAACCTTTGTCATTTCCGCCGCAACTTTTGGAGCTCTTTCACTTTATGGATACACAACAAAGCGTGATCTCACAGCAATCGGTTCCTTCTTATTCATCGGATTGATCGGCTTGTTTCTTTCCATGATTGTGAACATTTTTCTTGGATCAAGCGCTTTGCAGTTTGCTATCTCTGTAATTGGTGTTTTTATCTTTGCTGGTTTAACAGCCTACGATACCCAGAGCATTAAGTTGATGTATTATGAAGGAGATGAAAGCGATACCAGAGGACGTAAAGTTATTATGGGCGCGTTGAATCTTTATCTTGATTTCATCAATATGTTTGTCTTCTTGCTACAGTTTCTTGGCTCAAACCGTGATTGATTGCAAAAATCATAACTTAATTAAAGAACCTTGTTTCTAAAAGAGACAAGGTTCTTTTGTTTTTAGTGTAAGTCTTTACCCTTGGCCTCTTAGGGACTATTCTTTTCGTAAAATGACAAAAATACCTTATAAGCAAAAATTCCCTTGGTTTACCGGTTTTATCCAACAAAAACTCCACAACTCCCTTTTTAATGCAATTCACAGCCGCTCTCATCATCAATCAAACATCATCAATCAAAATAGTAATTATGATCTGACCGTTGCTTCCTATAATGTGCATAAATGTGTAGGTGTTGATAAAATTTTTAATCCTACAAGAATTGTCCGTGTTATTACTGAATTACAAGTTGATATTCTTGCTCTTCAAGAAGCAGATAAACGTTTTGGGGAACGCATTGGTTTGATTAATCTTCAGCTATTAAAAGCTGAAACCGGTTTGATTCCTGTACCTCTTAATACTATGTCACCTCATGGCCATGGTTGGCATGGGAATGCTCTTTTTTTGCGAAAGGGATATGTACGTGATACTTTACAAGTCACTCTTCCTAGTATTGAACCACGTGGGGCTGTAGTTGTAGAGTTGGAAATGGAAGCAGGCCCTATTCGTATTATTGCGGCTCATTTTGGCTTATTACGTTACTCTCGTAAACAACAAACAAAAATGCTCCTTGAAATTTTCCAAAAACGCCCCCTTATGCCTACACTCCTTATAGGAGATTTTAATGAATGGCGGATGGGAAAAGGCTCATCTTTAAATCATTTTTCTCCCTATTTTGATAGCACTTTTGAAGTTGTACCAAGCTTTCCCTCTCGCTTTCCTTTTTTAGCCCTTGATAGAGTTTTTTCTTTTCCCCACCAATTGGTAACAAGTATTGAAAATCATCTTTCACCGCTTGCACGCATTGCTTCAGATCATTTGCCTATCAAAGCCTATCTTAATCTTTCTAACGCAATCAACATTCTTAAAAATAAATAAAAAAATTAATGTGCCTCATCCCAATTTTGAGCCGTCATGACTTTTACTTCAAGCGGTACAGATAAAGATAGAACCGGTATTGTAGCATTTTCCATAACATTTTTAACAACAGTCATGGTTTTTTTACTTTCTTCTTCTGGTACTTCAAAAATCAGTTCATCATGCACTTGCAGCAACATTTTTGCTGATAGTTTTTCTTCTTTTAAAGCATCTTCCATATGTATCATAGCGCGGCGAATAATATCGGCCGCAGAACCTTGAATTGGAGCATTGATAGCTGCTCGCTCATTAAGAGAACGAATTTTTACATTCTTTGCTTTTATTTCTGGATAATGGATACGACGTCCAAAGATTGTTTCTACATAACCATTTTCACGTGCAAAGATTTTAGTTTTCTCCATATAATCTTTAATTCCTGGAAATCTTTCAAAATACAGTTGAATATAACGACCCGCTTCTTGGCGTGAAATTCCCAATTGATTAGCTAATCCAAAAGCTGAAATACCATAAATAATACCAAAATTAATCGCTTTTGCACGCCGTCGTATATCTGAATGCATTCCTTCTATCGCAACACCAAACATTTGTGATGCCGTTATAGCGTGAATATCATGCCCTTTAGCAAAAGCTTCTTTTAATGCTTTTATATCCGCAATATGTGCAAGAATGCGCAACTCAATCTGACTATAATCAGCAGAAAGTAACACACGTCCTTTGGGAGCAATAAAAGCTGTTCGGATTTTACGCCCTTCAGCAGTTCGCACTGGAATATTTTGCAAATTTGGCTCTGATGATGATAACCGACCTGTTGATGTTATTGCCAAAGAATAATTCGTGTGAACTCGCCCTGTTTTTGAAAAAATATAAGAAGGCAAGGCATCTGTATAGGTAGATTTTAGCTTTGCAAGTTGACGCCACTCAATAATTTTACGCGGTAAAATATGACCTTCAGCAGCCAACTCTTCTAAGGTCTGTGCAGAAGTTGACCATTGTCCACCCTTAGTTTTGGCGCCTCCAGGCAATCCCATTTTGCCAAAAAGGATATCCCCTAATTGCTTTGGCGAAGCAATATTAAACTTTTCATCAGCTTGTTTATAAATTTCCTCTTCTAGAATCAAAGCAGCTTGTGCCAACTCTCCAGAAAGACGCAATAAAATCTGCCTATCAATAAGAATCCCCCGTTCTTCCATTCTTGCAAGAACTTTTACAAGGGGTCGATCAAGACGCTCATAAATTTTTGTCATCCCACGAGCAACAAGTTGTGGTTTCAATACTTGCCAAAGGCGTAGCTTTATATCAGCATCTTCCGCCGCATAAAGGGTTGCTTGTTTTAAATCTACTTGTGCAAAAGAAGTAATTTTTTTTCCGTTATGCGTTAAATCTTTATAGGCAATTGGTTTATGCTCAAGCCAACGTTCAGACAAATCATCCATATTATGGGCTAAAGTTCCAGCATCAAAAGCATATGATAAAAGCATGGTGTCGTCAAAAGAGCTTATCATAATGTCGTATTGCTTCATCACCAACCAATCATATTTTATATTATGACCAATTTTTAACACCGCTGAATCTTCTAATATCGGTTTTAAAAGTGCTAAAGCTTTTCGGGCCTCAATCTGTGAGGCAATGCGCCCGCCCCTCAAAAGGTCCTCTTCTCCTTCATCAAAATGTTCAAGAGGTATATAAGCTGCTTTTTCCGGCTGTAATGCGAGTGAAAAACCAACAAGCTTTGCTTGCATCGGATCAAGAGATGTTGTTTTAGTATCAAAAGCGAAAAAACCCTGCTCTTGTGCTTGTGATAACCACTCTTTTAAAATTTTCTCATCAAGAATTGTTGTATAAGCAGCTCTTGTAATTTTTTGAGTCAGCGCTTGATCTTTACGTTTTTGTGCAAAAACTTGTGGAGAATTTTCAGAAAAACTATGAAGAGATACGTGCTCAGTATTCTTGATCTCAGAATCATGCCTGGGACTTAGTTTTTCCCATTCAACATCTATATCAAGTGCGTCAATAACAGCTGCATCGCATGACGTTGCCTCTGCCACGCGACGCGTTAATGTTGAAAACTCCATCGCTTTCAAAAAAGCAATTAAACGTGGACCATCTTGTGGCTCCAAAACAAAATCATCTAAATCATTATCTATAGGAACATCTGTTTTAAGCCTGACAAGTTCACGAGACATTTTAACTTGTTCTCTATAAGCTTGAATGTTTTCACGCCGTTTTGTTTGTTTAATTTCTGTTACGCGTTGCAATAAAAGATCAAGAGAACCAAATTCATTTAATAACTGAGCTGCAGTTTTTGGACCAATGCCTGGAATACCCGGTACATTATCTGTTGAATCTCCAATTAATGCTTGTAAATCAATCATTTTTTCAGGCGCAACACCCCATTTTTCTATAACCTCTGAGATACCTATATGCTTATCTTTCATTCCATCATACAAAGATACATGCGTATTTACGAGTTGCATAAGATCCTTATCAGAAGAAATAATGGTTGTTTTTGCCCCAACCTTTGTTGCAAATTTTGCATAGGTAGCAATTAAATCATCCGCTTCAAAGCCTTCCTTTTCAATACAAGGCAAATTAAAAGCCTTCGTTGCTTGGCGTATTAGCGCGAATTGAGGAATTAGATCTTCAGGAGGTTCAGCGCGATTCGCTTTATATTCAGGATAAATTTGTTTCCGAAAAGTATCAGATGAATAATCAAAAATAACAGCAAAATGTGTTGGAACAACACCCGTAGCTGTATTACGAGCATCACATAGTAATTTCCATAACATATTGCAAAAACCAGCTACTGCTCCTACAGGAAGTCCATCCTTTTTACGTTTTAAAGGCGGTAAAGCATAATAAGCACGAAAAACATAGCCTGATCCGTCAACCAAAAAAAGATGATCTGTTGCTTTCATTACAATTTTTTCTCCATTTCAGCTAAAAAAACAATTTGTCCTTATATATTTTTTCACTTTGCCTCTAAAAAGCCATTTTTTCTTTTCATAAGACATGAAGTCGTTGCACTTTATATTAAGTACCTAGAGCTTTTCTTTGCTGTTACAGGATTAATAGCTTTCATTTTGCTCCTCCTATGATAGCTGAGGTACGATGTAGCGACAGGGTCGTTGTGGTGTTCCCCTCCCCACAACGACCGTTTTTTTTTGACATCGATATTTTTTAATTTCAATCGTGACTTTTTTAGAGAAAAGATGATGTTATTCATGAATTTTGAAATTATTCCACAGAGCTTTTTCACCCATTTTGTAGATAAAATCAGCGTGTAACTTTTTTTCTTGCGTACTCAATCTTGAAGGTAAAGCCTGTGGGCGAATTTTAACGGCATAAGATGTATCTTTATCATTCTGGATATGTTCATCAACACCCCTTCTGTTATCAAAACCCAATACACCTTGTTTTCCACCGATAAGCTCAATATAAACATCGGCTAGAATCTCTGCATCAAGCAAAGCACCATGAAGAACACGATGGCTGTTATCAATTCCAAAACGTTTGCATAAAATATCAAGAGAATTAGGACCCATAGGAAATTTACGCCGCGCCATAGCCAGTGTATCAAGAATATTATCAACACTGATAAGCGGTTTGTTGACACGTTTTAATTCTGCATTAATAAAACCAATATCAAAACTCGCATTATGCGCAATCATTGTCGCGTCTTTGATAAATTCCAAAAATTCATCAACAATATCACTAAAACTTTTCTCGTTTTTTAGGCGTTCATTGGTTAATCCGTGAATTGCTACAACTTCATCAGGAATAATAACGCCTTCAGGGTTTAAATAAACATGAAATTGGCGTCCTGTGAGATAACGATCAACCATTTCTACACAACCAATTTCGATTATGCGATCTTTTTCTTTATCTAAACCTGTTGTTTCTGTATCAAAAATAATTTCCCGCATAACTTCAATTCTTTAGTTTTTTTATTACATCAAAAACCTGTTGACGTGTATTCTCTAAATCTTTCCCTGTATCAATAATAAAATCAGCACGTTCTCGTTTTTTTTCATCTGGCATTTGTTGAGCATTGATAAAGGCAAATTTTTTCTCATTCATACCTTGGCGAATCATGACACGTTCTTTTTGTATTTCTGGTGGAGCAGAAACAACAATAACGCTATCCACACGACTTTCACCATTTTTTTCAAACAAAAGTGGAATATCAAGAATAACGAATTTTTTCCCTTGTTCACGCGCTATATCAATAAATTCCCTTTCTTTTTCTTGCACCAAAGGATGAATTATTTTTTCTAATGTTTGTAATTTTTCTTTATCATCAATCAAAATTTCAGAAAGTTTCAAACGGTTAACTTCACCGTTTTCAACAACACCAGGAAAAATACGCTCTATGAATGACAAAGCTGGCTCACTTTTATAAAGCTGTTTTACTGCTTCATCAGCACTAAAAACAGAAATACCCGCTTGCTTGAAAAAATCAGCAACTGTTGATTTTCCCATAGCAATTGATCCCGTTAATCCTATGATCTTCATTCTCTTTTTTCACTCATATCCTCTAAAATAGCTGTCCGTAAAGCTTTTGTTACCTGTGGTCTTATTCCAAACCACTGTTCAAACCCTATAACAGCCTGATGTAGAAGCATCCCAAGTCCATCAACCGTCTTGAGATCACAAGCCTTTGCCTGTTGTAAAAAAGGAGTTATCAATGGTGTATAAATAATATCTGTTACTAACGCCGTTTTTTTTGCTTTATGAAAATCGCAAAAAAAAGAATCACTTTTTTCTTCTGGACTTTTTATGCCAATAGAGGTTGTATTAACAATCAAATCAACTTGATGAAGTATTTCATGGATTTTATGCCAATCGTAAACTTTAATGATTTTTCCAAAATGCTGAGCTAAATTATCAGCGCGTTGTTTTGTACGGTTAATCAAATAAATCTGTTCAAATCCGCGTTTTTTTAAGGCATATATGATAGCGCGTGCGGCACCACCTGCTCCAAAAACAAGAGCTGTTTCCCCTCCCCAATCAGATGCAAAATCATCAAGATTAGCGCTAAAACCATAGGCATCACTATTCGTGGCACAAAGCTTATCTCCTTCATACCAAAGTGTATTAACAGCACCAATCATTGTTGCTCTCTCATCTTTATAATCTGCTAAACGAAAAGCTTCCTGTTTATAAGGCAAAGTAACATTTCCTCCACAAAAGCCTATTTTTTGTAAAGACGCAATAAAATGACTGAATTCTTCAGATGTTACTTCTTGTGCAATATATTCTCCTTGTAAACCATATTGTTTAAGCCAAAAATTGTGAATTTTTGGCGATTTTGAATGATGAATTGGAGAACCAACAACAAAAGCACGCGGATAATTTGTTTTTTTTATTGTTAAGTCAACCATCAATAATTCCTAAGTGACGCAGTTTTATGAGTAGAGGCAGTAAAGGTAAACCAACAATGGTAAAAAAATCTCCTTCAATTTTTTCAAAGAGATGAATTCCTTCTCCTTCAATTTGATATACTCCCACGCTGTTTAAAACATCTTTTCCTACGCGTGCTAAATAACGTTCAATAAATTCTGATGAGAGTAAACGAACGGACATATGTGCACTAAAAGCTTCAACCCAAATTTTTTGACCATTTTTAAATAAAGCTACCGCACTATGAAGAAAATGGGTTTTTCCTGATAATTCACATAAACGTTGATGTGCTTCTTTAATATTTGTTGCTTTGTGAAAAACTTGACCTTCAAAATCAAGAACTTGATCACAACCAATAACGAAAGCATCAGGAAAACGATCTGAAACATTTTTTGCTTTTGCGCTCGCAAGAAAACAGCTGAGTTCTTTAGGTGTTTTTTCTTTTGCTTTTTTTTCTACTTCTCTTTCATCAAAAGAAGCTCCTTCAATGGAAAAATTTAAGCCTGCTTTTTTTAATAATTTTGCACGATAAAAACTAAGAGATGCTAATATTAACGTATCTGCGTTCATGAGAATTTTCTCTCATTTCCTTCACGAAATCGTGATAACAGTTCAAATATTGCAGCAGCAGTTTCTTCAATAGAACGTCTTGTGACATCAATAATAGGCCAACCAAAACGTTCGCAAATGCGTTTTGCATAGATTAATTCTTCAGCTATGTTGATACGATTTGTATAATTATCAAGAGCAAAACTTTCTCCCAAATCTCGATTTTGGCGGATATGTGAGATTCTTTCAGCTGAAGCAATTAAACCAATAATTAAAGAATTTTTTGCCTCTAAAAGGGATTCTGGCAAATCAATATTAGGAATAAGAGGAATATTAGCCGTTTTTATTCCGCGATTTGCTAAATAGATACTTGTTGGCGTTTTAGAGGTTCTTGAAATTCCCACAAGAATCACATCTGCTTCGGATAAGCTACTGGAAGACTGTCCATCATCATGCTCTATTGTAAAATCCAGTGCCTCAATACGGCGAAAATAATCCGCATTAAGATCATGTTGTGCGCTCGCACGTAAATGTGTTGGCATTCCAAGGTAAGACTGAAAAGCATTTAAAACAGGATGTAATATATCAATACAGGGAACTTTTATTTTTTTACACATTTTTTGAAGGAGAAGTTTAAATTCTTCATCAATCATTGTGTAAAGAACAATACCTGGTTCTTGTTGTATTTCATCAAGAGCTTTTTGTAACTGTATTCTATTACGAATCATAGGATAGATATGCTCTGTTGCCTGACTCATTGCATATTGCGATGCTACAGCTCTTCCTACAGAGATTAATGTTTCTCCCGTTGCATCAGAAAGCATGTGTAAATGAAAGAATTTTTTTTCTTTTGTCACAAAAATTTTAACTCCTTGTTAAGATATGTGTATATATCTTCACCGTTTTTTATAAAACTAAAATTTAGGAAAAATTCTCCTTTTTTATGCACAAATTAAATGCTTGTGATAATTTAATCCCTCTTATAAAAAAAGAGGGGATAATATCTTTAAGATAGTGTTATTTTTATTCTTTTTTAACTTCCTTTTGTGGATAAAATTGAGGATAAATAATAATCCACACTAAACACAGTTATAAATAAGAATAATCCTTTCTTTAATATAAATTTATTAATATAAATTTCTGTAAAAATACTTTTGAATAGCATTTCATTAATGCTATAAATTTAACTTACATTTTTGTTATTAAAATAATTAAATACTATTTGGATTTTATATTTTTTCAAGTTTTTCATATAATTACTTAATATTACAGGAATAAATTTCATATAAATGGTACTTGCAGATTAAAAAAATTGAGTGTAGAATATTTTTTTCTTAATAATATTTCACTCATAAATTTCCATAAATTATTTAGAACAATCTTCTCCATTACAAAGAGCATATTTCATGCAAAAAATGAAACTACAAGAACTTAAAAGCAAAAATCCCGTTGAGCTTGTTTCTTTTGCTGAAACATTAGAAGTTGAAAATGCCTCCCTTATGCGCAAACAAGAATTAATGTTTGCTATCTTGAAAAAACTTGCTCTACAAGATGTAGAAATTATAGGAGAGGGTGTTGTTGAAGTTTTACAAGACGGATTTGGATTCTTGAGATCTGCTGATGCTAATTATCTTCCTGGTCCTGATGATATTTATCTTTCACCTGCACAAATACAGTCGTTTTCTTTAAAGACAGGTGATACAATTGAGGGTCCTATACGCAGTCCAAAAGAGGGAGAACGTTATTTTGCTCTCCTTAAAATTAATACAATTAATTTTGAAAAACCTGAAAAGATTCGTTATAAAATTCACTTTGATAATCTCACTCCTCTTTATTCAAATGAACGTTTCCAAATGGAAATACAAGATCCTACAGAGAAAGATATGTCATCACGCGTGATTGATTTGATATCTCCATTGGGAAAAGGACAAAGAGGGTTAATTGTAGCTCCTCCTCGGACGGGAAAAACAGTTTTACTTCAAAATATTGCTCATTCTATTACCACTAATCATCCTGAATGTTATCTCATTGTTCTTTTAATAGATGAACGACCAGAAGAAGTTACTGATATGCAGCGTTCAGTGAAAGGAGAAGTGGTTTCTTCTACTTTTGATGAACCAGCAATACGTCACGTACAAGTGGCAGAAATGGTCATTGAAAAAGCCAAACGTCTCGTTGAATATGGGCGTGATGTTGTTATTCTTCTCGATTCTATTACACGTCTTGGGCGTGCATATAATACAGTTGTTCCTTCTTCGGGTAAAGTTTTAACAGGTGGTGTGGATGCAAATGCTCTCCAGCGTCCAAAACGTTTTTTTGGTGCAGCACGTAATATTGAAGAAGGCGGATCTTTAACCATTATTGCAACGGCTTTGATTGATACAGGAAGTCGTATGGATGAGGTTATTTTTGAAGAATTTAAAGGAACAGGTAATTCGGAAATTGTTCTTGATCGAAAAGTTGCTGATAAGCGTATTTTCCCTGCTATGGATATTTTAAAGTCAGGAACGCGTAAGGAAGAACTTCTGGTAGAACGACAAGATTTACACAAAATTTTTGTTCTTCGTCGTATTTTAGCATCTATGAATGTAACAGATGCAATTGAATTTTTGATTGATAAATTAAAGCAAACAAAAAACAATAGTGAATTTTTTGATTCAATGAATACGTAGAGTCATTAAAGTTTTTATTAGGATAAAACCTGTGGATACAATCTTTGCTGTTTCGAGTGGATTGTTACCTTCAGGGGTTGCAGTCATTCGGCTTTCTGGTCCTCATGTTGTAGATATAGTTAAAACGCTTTGTGGTCGTTTACCTAAAGCACGTTTTATGCATTATGGAAATCTTACTGCTCGTGATGGTAGTTTTTTAGATTCTGGTTTAACTGTTTTTTTTCCTGCTCCTCATAGTTTTACGGGGGAAGATTGTGCAGAATTCCATTTACATGGAGGAAAAGCCGTCGTTAATCGTTTTCTCGATGAATTATCGACATTTTCTGGATGCCGTATTGCAGAGGCAGGTGAATTTTCACGACGCGCTTTTATGGAAGGAAAATTAGATCTTGTTCAAGCAGAAGGTCTTGCTGATTTAATAGAAGCAGAAACGGAAAGCCAACGGCGTTTAGCTGTTATGGGTACAAGTGGACATTTAACGACGCTTTATCGTGATTGGCGTCATAAGCTTATGAAGGCGCGTGCTTTTATTGAGGCAGAACTTGATTTTGTTGATGAAGCAGATATTCCCAACGCAATATCTGATAAAGTTTGGAAAGATATTGAAGATCTTTGTACCTCTCTTCGAGAATATATTACTGAAGGAGAGCGTGCGAGTATTTTACGTGATGGATTAAAAATTGTTATTGCTGGTGCTCCTAATTCTGGAAAATCAAGCATTATGAATCGTCTTTCAGGAAGATCTGTTGCTATTGTAACGGAAGAAGCAGGAACAACCCGTGATGCTTTAGAAATGAGAATTATTCTTGGTGGTTTACCTATTTTTTTAACGGATACTGCTGGTTTTAGAAAAACAGAAAATAAAATAGAACAGATGGGAATAGAAGTTGCTAAACAGCATGTTATGGAAGCTGATTTGGTTATTTTGGTTTATGATATAGGAAATCCTAAGCAAGTTGATTTACCAGAAACATCGGCTGAAATATGGTGTGTTGGCAATAAGCTTGATCTTTATGAAAAAAATGATCAGCGTTGGTCTATACAATTTTCCGCATTAACTGGTTTAAATTTTGATTATTTTATAAAAGAACTTGAATCATTTTGTCATCATCGTGCTTCTGAAATTGGAAATATTGTTCCAGCACGTAAAAGACAACTTCAATTGTTAAAGGAGGCTGTTAAAGAGATTGAATTTTCTCTTAATTATCATTCTCTTGATCTCAGTTTACGTGCAGAACATCTCCGTTGTGCAAGTGATTTTCTTGGTAAAATTACAGGAGATATTGATGTTGAAGATTTGCTTGATATTATTTTTTCAGAATTTTGTGTTGGTAAATAATGATTCACGTGAAACATTGATTATTTCATAGACAGATTATAAAGATTATGTAATTTATATATTGTTTCACGTGAAACCTTAGAATATTTTCTACGGAATGAATTAAATGCAATCATATGATGTTGTTATTGTTGGTGGTGGTCATGCTGGCTGTGAAGCAGCTTCAGCTTCAGCACGTGTAGGAGCCAAAACAGCGCTTGTTACACATAAAATATCAGCATTGGGAACAATGTCGTGTAATCCTGCTATTGGTGGACTTGGAAAAGGGCATCTAGTTCGGGAAATAGATGCATTAGATGGTCTCATGGGAAGAGCAGCAGATGCTGCTGGAATTCAGTTTAGACTACTTAATAGACGTAAAGGACCGGCAGTAAGAGGACCACGAACACAGGCAGATAGACAACTTTATAAAAAAGAAATTCAAAAATTATTAAAAGAACAAGAAAATCTTACTCTTATTGAGGATGAAGTTATTGATCTGGTTGTTAAAGATAATTGTGTATCAGGTGTTATTTTAAAAAAACAAGGAATAATTTTATCTGGTGCTGTTGTTTTAACAACAGGGACGTTTTTAAATGGCTTTATTCATATTGGTGATAAAACATGGGCTGCTGGACGTATGGGGGATCAGTCAAGTGTGAAACTTGCTAAACGTTTAAAAAATTATCATATAAAACTTGGTCGATTAAAAACAGGAACCCCTGCTCGTTTGAGTAAAAAAACAATTGCTTGGGAAGCTCTCCAAAAACAACAAGCAGATGAAAATCCCATTCCCTTTTCTCTTTTAACAGAGAAAATTGAACAACCACAAATTGAATGTGCAATAACACGTACAAATGAGAAAACACATCAAATTATTCGCGAGAATATTTATCGTTCTGCTTTATATTCTGGAAATATTGAAGGGTTAGGACCACGTTATTGTCCTTCTATTGAAGATAAAATTGTTAAATTTGGAGAACGTGATGGACATCAGATTTTTCTAGAACCAGAAGGATTAAATGATGATACCGTTTATCCAAATGGTCTTTCTACTTCTCTTCCTGAAGATGTGCAAATTTCTCTATTGAAAACCATTGAAGGATTGGAAAATGCTATAGTTTTGCAACCTGGTTATGCTATTGAATATGATTTTGTTAATCCACAACAATTAACGAGAAGCTTAGAATTACGCTCTTTACCAGGTTTATTTTTAGCAGGACAAATTAATGGTACAACAGGATATGAGGAAGCAGCAGCACAAGGACTTTTAGCTGGATTAAATGCTGCACGTAAAGTAGGTAAATTAGATGAAATACTTATAAGTCGATCTACGGCTTATATTGGTGTTATGGTTGATGATTTGGTTTCACGTGGTGTTTGTGAACCTTATAGGATGTTTACATCACGTGCCGAATTTCGTTTATCTTTACGATCTGATAATGCTGATACGCGTTTAACACCTTTGGCACAAAAATGGGGTATTGTGAGTAAAATACGTTTGGAATGTTATCAGAAAAAACAACAACGGCTTGATCAAGCACGATCAATATGTCAAAATATTTTTTTTACACCTAATGAAGCTTCTGCTCATGGATTACATGTTAATCATGATGGAATTCGGCGTTCGGCTTATGATTTTCTTGCTTATCCTCATATGACCTTAGAGCGTCTTTCAGATTTTTGGCCACAATTACAAAAAATTGATTCTAAAACAGCAGAATCTTTAGAAATTGAAGCACAATATGCGGTTTATTTAGATAAACAAGCACAAGATATTGCTTCTCTTCAGAGAGATGAGCGTTTAGAAATTCCTTCTTCTCTTGATATTCAGGCAATTTCAGGTCTTTCAAATGAACTTAAATCAAAAATTAAAGAAGTATCGCCGCGTTCAATTGCTGATGCACAAAAAATTGATGGCATGACACCCGCTGCTTTATCTCTTATTATTACATATATTCAACGTCAACGACGTGAAAAGGCTAAAACAGCTTAATGGATTTTTCTATAGAAAAAAAATATCAACAATTATTAAATATTGTTCCTTCTGTTTCACGTGAAACAATGGAAAATTTAATTCAGTTTGAGTCTTTAATACTTCAATGGAATGCGCATATTAATTTGATATCTGCTACAACAATACCAGATCTATGGACACGACATATTCTAGATTCAGCACAAATTTTTCCTTTGTATGCTCATTCTTTACATTGGTGTGATTTAGGATCAGGAGGAGGTTTTCCTGCAATTGTGATTGCTATCTTTTTGAAAGAAAAAAAAGAAGGACATATTAATCTTGTTGAAAGTAATGGGAAAAAAGTTGCTTTTTTGCGAACAGTTATTGCTCAACTTAATCTTCCAGCAACGGTTTATCACGCTAGGATTGAAGATATATATCAAAAAATTCCCATGTCTGATATTATAACGGCACGGGGATTAGCGCCGCTTAATACTCTTTTACAACTTATTTTTCCTTTATTAACAGAAAAAACTATAGCTCTTTTGCAAAAAGGTCGGGATTACGCTACAGAAATAAAAAATGCCTCTGCCAATTGGCACTTTGATCTGTTAAAACATAAAAGTAAAGTTGATGAAAATTCTGTTATTTTGGAAATTTCTCATATTCGATCATATAGAGGGTAGAGCAAAATGAGCGAAACACGAATTATCGCTATTGCAAACCAAAAGGGTGGAGTCGGAAAAACAACCACAGCAATTAATCTTGCAACAGCTTTAGCAGCCATTGGTGAAAATGTTCTTATTATGGATGTTGATCCACAAGGTAATGCAAGTACTGGTTTGGGGATTGATCGTAATAGCCGTCCTTTATCGTCTTATGATGTTTTGGTTTCGGGCGTTTCAATTACACAGGCGGCTTTAAAGACAGCTGTACCCAATCTTTATATAGTTCCCTCTACACTTGATCTCTTAGGTGTGGAAATGGAAATTTCTTCATCAAAAGATCGCATACAACGCTTACGTAAAGCTCTCTATGATGATCCGGAAATGGAAAAAAAATTCAATTATATTTTAATTGATTGTCCTCCCTCCCTTAATCTTTTAACACTTAATGCTATGGGGGCCGCGGATTCTGTTTTGGTACCTATGCAGTGTGAATTTTTAGCACTTGAAGGTTTAAGTCAATTACTTGAAACAGTAAAACAAGTGCGATCCGTACTTAATCCATCTTTAGAAATCCAAGGTATTGTTCTAACAATGTATGATGGACGTAATAACCTTTCAAATCAAGTTGTTGAAGATGTACGTTCTTTTATGGGAGATAAAGTTTATCGTACTGTTATTCCACGAAATGTAAGAGTATCAGAAGCACCTTCTTTTGGAAAACCTGTATTGCTTTATGATCTCAAATGTGCTGGAAGCCAAGCTTATTTGCGTCTAGCATCAGAAATGATACAACGTGAAAAACAAGCACGCGCTGCTGCTTAAAAATATAAAAAAATAATCTAAAAATTCAAAGAGAAAAATTATGAATGATGATCTCTCAAAAAAAAGACTAGGACGTGGATTAGCTGCATTGATTGGAGATATCAATTTAAACAACAATATTGCACGTTCATCAAGCTTTGATAAATTAAATGAATCCGGTAGTATTTCTGAGCGATTTATTTCTATTGAATCTATTTCATGTAATCCTCACAATCCTCGGCGTCATTTTACTGAAACAGAGCTTGATAATTTGGCACAATCAATTCGTCAACACGGTGTGGTTCAACCGGTTATTGTAAGGCCTTTAAGAGATCATCCTCATCGGTTTGAATTGATTGCGGGTGAACGGCGCTGGCGTGCAGCACAACGTGCAAATTTAAGTCAATTACCCGTTATTATTCGTGATGTGGACGATAAAACCGCTTTGGAATTGGCTATTATTGAAAATGTTCAGCGGGCAGATCTTAATCCTATCGAAGAAGCAAAAGGATATGAGATGCTTTTGAATGAGCATGATTATACACAAGTAGATTTAGCACAAGTTATTGGAAAAAGTCGTAGTCATGTTGCAAATACGCTTCGTTTATTAAAACTTCCAGAAAGAGTACAACAATTCTTAACGGATGGACAACTTTCTGCTGGTCATGCACGTTGTCTTATAACCGTTGATGATCCACAAAATTTAGCTGAGAAAATTATTTGTGAAGGGCTTTCAGTACGTCAAACAGAAATACTTGCATATGAGAAAGCCAATCCTAAAACTAAAAAGCGTACCAATACGGAAAAAGATGCTGAAACAAAATCTTTAGAAAAATTACTTGCAGATGTGATAGGAATGAAAGTTATTATTCGACATGGTAAAAAAGGTGGCGATTTAAAAATACATTACTCTTCATTAGAACAATTAGATGAAATTTGTCGGCGTTTACAAAGTTAATCAATTGTTCTAAAAAGATTTTTAACAGTTATCTCTTAAAATTTGGATTATTCTATACATATGTTCTTTAACAAATTCTAGATTTCTTGAAGGTAAAGAGTTTTTTTCATAAGTATAATTTTCCTCATCAGTAAGTACATATAATGTCTCTTTAAGTGCTAGGTGAGCAACAACAAAATCTTTTGGTGTGATATTATTTTCTTTTAAAATATTCACAAGTTTTGGATTATTAGAAATATAGGCAGCATATTTTTCAATATGATCATCATAAGTATTGATATCACTTTTTGTATTTGTTTGTTCTGGTTCTGAAGATAAATTTCTACATTCTGCTTTGATTTTTTCCAGCTTTAAAAGAATATCTTCTGTTAAGGGATAATTTGCAATGAAAGTCGGTATAAAAGAAGGATCATCTATTTCTTGTTTTTTTTCTTGAGCGTATGATACAAAAGGAAAAATGAAGAAAAAACACAATAGAAGTTTAAACATGACTAAAAATTATCCTTTCTTTTTTGAATTTCAATAAATACTTTTCCGTCTGTTATTCTTTATTTTTAGAAAAACATTTATAAATATAATCGAAATAAAAACAATTATTAGGAATGATAAAAATACGGTGATTTTTTAATGCACTGACTTCTTTATTAGATTAAAGGGGTGATATTTTCTAACATTTCATAACTGATTAGTTGCTCAAAATGAGTTTTTCACAGCTATCTAAAAGAATTGTTGCTTTGTAAAAATGTTTTTTAACAAATTCAAGATTGTTTAGAAATATAATATTTTTCTCAGTAGAATATTCCTTTTCAGGTGCAAATATGAGAAGCGCGGATATTTCTTTAAGTACTAAGGTTCCAGCAGCAAAATCTTCTGGTTTGATATTATTTTTTTTTAAAATATTCATAAGTTTTGGTTTACTAGAAATATAGGTAGTGTAGTTTTCAATATTAGAGTGGATACTAGAATCATAAGTGATAAGATCATTTTTTGTTTCTGGAAGTAAATTTTCACATTCTTTTTCAATTTTTTCCAGTTTTAAAAAAAAATCTTCTGTTAAGGGATAATTTGCAACGAGAGGGGATATAAGAGAAGAATTATCTGTTTCCTTTTCCTCTGCTCTTGTTAGTTGAATATGTATCACGAAAAGAAAAAGGAGAAACAAACGTAATACGAACTTAAGCATGGTTAAAAATTATCCTTTCTTCTTCGAATTTCAGCAAAAACTTCTTCATCTGTTTCTTCTTCCATTACAAGGTTCCTTCGCAACACACTATCATCCCAGCGGAGAAAGGGATTGGTGGCTTTTTCTTGCCCTAAAGTGACAGGTAAAGTCATAGCGTTTTTTGCACGTAGCAAAAAAACTTCCTCTATTCTTTGGTGGAGTTTTTTATTATGTGGGTCAATTGTTAGTGCGAAAAGAGCGTTATTTTTTGTATATTCATGTCCACAATAGAGAAGTGTTTCATCAGGAAGTTTACGAAGTTTTTTTAAAGAATTTAACATTTGTGCAGGTGTTCCTTCGAAAAGACGTCCACAGCCCAATGAAAAAAGTGTATCTCCAGCAAAGAGTAAACTCTTCTCAGGAAAATAGTAAGATAATGCGCCTAAAGTATGACCAGGTGTTGAAAGAGCTAAAAGCAGGTGTGTGCCAAAAGAAAAACTTTCATCAGGTTGAAGTGTTTGATCAAGATAATTGATCTTTTCTTTTTCTGCTTCTGGCCCGATAACCATAGCGTTGTAAACTTGTTTTAATTCTGATAGGGCTTCTACATGGTCGTGATGATGATGAGTTACAAAAATAGTGTTAAGTGTCCAATTGTGGCGCTTTAAAGCATTGTGGATTGCTTTGCTTTCAGGAGCATCTATTGCAGCTGTCATACCACTTTTTTCATCATGAATGAGTATACCAAAATTGTCTTCTCGACAAATAAACTGTTCAATCAACATATTTTTTTCTCCCGAACAGTGTTTGGCGATGAATCTATAAAATAATCGGTAGTGGTGATTTTTTTAAGAATCAGATTTGTCCTCTTCTGTAAAAAGTCCTTTTGAATGTTTTATAATTATAGGCATTTGGGTAAGCATGAAAAGGACTGTTATAGGCATGACGCCAAATACTTTGAAACTTGTCCAGAAATTATCGCTAAAATTACGCCAAATTATTTCATTCAAAAGGGCAAGAAAAATGAAAAAAAACGCCCAACGATAGGTAAGTTTTTGCCAACCTAAATCATCAAGTTTTAAGGTAGAATCAAGAGCATAACGTAAAAGTGGTTTTTTAAAAAACATCCCACCAAAAAGTATAAAAGCAAATAAGCTATTAATGATTGTCGGTTTCATTTTTATGAAAGTTTCATTATGAAGCCAGAGAGTTAGAAAGCCAAAAACTAAAACAAATATTCCCGAAATAAGAGGCATAATAGGAATTTGTCTTGCAAGGATCCATGATAAGCTTAGGGAAATAATTATCGCTACCATGAAAATAGCTGTTGCAGGGAAAATAGATTTGTTAAAATTTTGAAAAAATCCAATGTTTTTTATCAGCCATTCTCCCTTATAATTGGCAAAAAAGAAGGCAACCAATGGACCCATTTCCAAAAGAAACTTAAGTGTTGGTGAGAGAGATTTTTTTTTATTGTTATTCATTTTTTTTTCAGAATTATTGTGTAAATTAGGATTAGATAAAGGCTGTTTCATGCATGTTTTCCTGCGATAGTTTCGGCAAAGTCAGAAGCAGAAAAGGGTTGAAGGTCTTCAATATCTTCTCCTATACCGATAAAATAAACGGGTAATTTATATTTTGCTGCGATAGCGACAAGAATTCCTCCTCGTGCAGTCCCATCTAGCTTTGTCATGACTAAACCATTAACACCAGCAATATCGCGGAAAATATCTACTTGGTTGAGTGCATTTTGTCCGGTTGTTGCATCAAGCGTTTGAAGGATTGTATGGGGTGCTTGGGGGGTATGTTTTTTTAAAACACGAATAATTTTTGCTAATTCATCCATCAATTCAGATTTATTTTGTAAACGCCCTGCTGTATCAATAATTAATACATCACTGTTTGTTTTTTTTGCTTTTTCATAAGCATCAAATGCTAAGCTGGCGGCATCTGCACCCAATTTTGTTGAAATAACAGGAGAATTGGTACGTTCACCCCAGATGTGTAGTTGCTCAATAGCTGCGGCTCGGAAAGTATCACCAGCTGCCAGCATAACTTTTAATCCCCCTTCTGTTAATTTTGCTGAAAGTTTTCCAATAGTTGTCGTTTTTCCAGTGCCATTTACACCTACCAGCAAAATAACATGCGGTTTATGGCTGAGATCAAGTTCCAATGGTATTGCAACAGGTTCCAGAACTTTTTTGACCTCATCCGCTACAATAGTATGAATATCATCTGGGGAGAGGTCTTTTCCGTAACGACTGGAAGCTAAAGTATTTGTGATGCGTGTTGCCGTCTCTACACCTATGTCAGCTTGGATAAGAATATCTTCGAGCTCTTGCAATGTGTCTTCATCAAGTTTTCTTTTAACAAAGAGATCGCTAATTGATCCGCTTAAGCGTTGTGAAGAAAGGGATAGACCTTTTTTAAGGCGCCCAAACCACGCTGTCTTTTTTTGTTCAACAGAAGGTTCAGATAAAATTTCTTCATTCTTTTTTTCACGGATGTTGTCTGTGACAATAATTTTACCAGAAAAAGGAATTTTATCAGAACGGGATTCTAGAAATGGAGATTTTTCATCATATTTTGTAAGTATTGACTCTGGATTTTTTGTTTGTTCTTCTTTTTCTGTGTCTATAGAAACTTGGTTATTTTTTGTCTTTTCATTTTTGTCTTTATTTTCTTCTATTATATCGCTTTTATCAGGAATAGAAATCTGTTGTTCAATTTCTTGCTCTTGAGATTTGTTAAAAGAGAATATTTTTTTAATAAAAGATTTCGTCATAAGAATTTTCCTGCTCAAGCAGCGTTTAATTTTGGAAGGACAGCAATCAATTTATCGCCATCATGATCAACGATAAGGGCTTGAACAATTGTTCCTGCTTTTGCACCTTTAACCTGTACAAGGGTATAATCTTCTGTTCGTCCGATTTCATCTTTTTCAACGAGAATTGTTTGTAGACTGTTTTGTAAATGAGCAAGATGCTTTTGGTAAGCCATCTCACCTGCTTTACGCAATTTTTCAGCACGCATCTTAACTATTTTACGGTTGATTTGTGGCATACGTGCGGCAGGTGTTCCTTCTCTTGGACTAAAGGGGAAGACATGGAGATGGGTTAAATTACAATCTTTGATTAAAACAAGACTGTTTTGAAACATCTCTTCTGTTTCTGTAGGAAAACCAGCAATTAAGTCAGCACCATACACCATTGTAGGACGTTTGGCACGCAATTCTTGGCAAAATTGAACAGCATGTTCGCGCAGATGACGCCGTTTCATCCGTTTTAAAATCATATTATCACCTGCTTGCAAAGATAAATGCAAATGGGGCATGATCCTTGTTTCATAAGCTAAAAGATTGATGAGCTCTTCGTCTGCTTCAATAGAATCAATAGATGAGAGGCGTAATCGCGCTAAGTCAGGGACATGATGCAAAATTGCTGAAGTTAATTTTCCTAGAGTAGCTTTTCCAGGAAGATCGTGGCCATAACTTGTAAGGTCAACACCTGTAAGGACCACTTCTTGGATACCCTCACCTATCAGCTTTTTTATTTGTTCTATGACAGCACCCATGGGTACTGAACGAGATGGTCCTCGTCCATAAGGAATAATGCAAAATGTACAGCGATGATCACATCCATTTTGTACCTGTACAAAAGCGCGGGTGCGCTCTTGCATTGCACTGACCATATGTGGAGCAATTTTTTGTACTTCCATAATGTCATTGATACGCACCTTTTCAGAATGGTTAATACCAAAATCAGGAAGTTGACGATAAGAATGGGCGTGAAGTTTATCTTCGTTTCCTAAAACGAGATCCACTTCTGTCATTGAGGCAAAATTTTGTGCTTCTGTTTGGGCGGCACACCCTGTTACAATGATACGTGCATGAGGATTTTCACGTCGTGCTTTGCGGATAGCTTGTTTTGCTTGTCGTACGGCTTCGGCAGTGACAGCACAGGTATTAAAGATAATAGCACCATCTTTAAGCTGATCTAGCCCTGAAGAAGTACTTTCTTTGCGAATGATTTCCGATTCGTAGCTATTAAGTCGACAACCAAAAGTTACAATTTCTATTGCCATCAGGAGTGATCCTTTTTGTAGCACCCTGTTAAAGGGCTTAAAAAGCCACTAAATTGATATTTTATTGGTCCTGTCATAATAACGTGATTGTCTTCTCGGTAAAAAATATTAAGTGTTCCCTTTGGTAAGTTTACATCAATATGACGTTGTGTAAGACCACGACGATAAGCAGCCACTGCACTTGCACAAGCAGCACTCCCACATGCTTGTGTTAATCCTGCTCCTCGCTCCCATGTACGTAAATTTAGACTTTTCTTTGACGTTATGCAAGCAATGGAAATATTGCACCGTTCGGGAAACAGGGGATCATGTTCAAGGTTTGGCCCATATTCCTCTAATGGAATATGTTGAATATCATTTTCAACAAAAAAGATAGCATGGAGATTGCCAATGGATATGAGACAAGCGTCTTTTAGGGGACCAGCCGTAATTTCTACGTGATTTGTATCAACTATTTCACGTGAAACAGGCATCTCTTTTGCATTGAAATTTGGGCATCCCATATCAACAGAAATGAGATTGTCGGTTTGGTATTTCCCTTCAATAATTCCAGCGGGAGTTTCTAAATGAAATTTTTCACCAAAATTGTGATCTTTAAGCCATGCGATGACACAGCGGGTACCATTACCACAAGCTTTAGCCATTGATCCGTCGGCATTCCATATTTCGATGCGGAAGTTGGCTTTTTTCTGGGTTGGTGTGTGGATAGCCATGATTTGATCAAAATGCATTTCAGGATCTGCTGACAAAGCAAGGATTGCTTTTGGTGTAAGAGCATGAGTGCTTTCACGCATATCAACAACAATAATTTGATTTCCAAGACCGTCCATTTTGCTAAATGGCGTTTTCATGAAACTTCTCTATTTCTAATGATTACTTATAAAAGAGATATATGGCTGAAAATATTATAAATTTCCAGTGTTTAATAAATATAAAATTTGGTACATAAGTTATTTCGTTTAAAATAAGTGATTTTAACCTGTTTTTTTTAATTTGTTAATTTATCTTTGTAACTATAACAAATATTCGCTTAATTTTTTTGTGAACTTATTTATTGTCGTGGGAGAGAGTACAGACATGGCGTTTTCAAGAGTTTCGTTTTTCGTTGCACTATCAACTGTAATGTTTTTAGGGGGATGTTCAACAACACGGTTTGATGGTAATGACGATAATAACGCATTAGAAGTTTTTTATCCATCTCAACAAATGACAATATTGGAAGCGTCTAATCTGTCGTCTCCTTCTTCGTCGATATCTGAAGACGCAAACGCTTCGGTGTATGAAAAAGGAGATTCTCAGAGCGATGGACGAATGGCTAGTCTCGAATTGCCAAGCAGTGCCACTGATTTATTTCCTGCAAGTATTGCTGGGGTATGGAATCTTTCTATGGGAGGAAAAGTTTGCCGGATTGCAACTCCACAAACAAAGTTTGGAAAAGGGTACCGTGCTGGTCCTTTACACTGTCCAGGAATTGCTTCCCAAGTGAGATCGTGGGACGTTAAAGGAAAAAGATTATATTTTTATAATAACTCTGGACGTGTTATCCTCGTTCTTTATTCTTCAAATGTTGATCGTTTTGAGGGACGTACACTTGATGATCATCCCGTTGTTTTAAGTCGTTAAATCATTTTTGACCGTTTATGACAAGCTAAGCTAGACGGACAGATTCGTGAAAAGTATTTGTATTTTTCATTGAGATCGGTTTGAAAAAGGTTTTTTGGATGATTCTCGTTTCAACACGTTATAAGGAGCTTGTCGCTAAAGGAGAGGTTTGTTTTGATCCCGCTCAATTAGCTATAACAGAATATTTTGATCATTTATTAAAAAAAATTACGGAACAAAATATCCCTCGTCCTTGGACTTGGATATTTTGCTCTTTCTTTAATAGAATATTTAAAAGGAAAAAACAAAATATTTCTTGTGTTGTAAAACAAGGAGATGAAACAGGTTTTTTTCAGGGACTGTATATTTATGGTGAAGTAGGACGGGGCAAAACCATGCTGATGGATTTGTTCTTTTCTTGTTTGCCTAAAGGTCATAAAAAGCGTGCCCATTTTAATGATTTTATGGCTGATGTGCATGAGCGTATTAATTTTTATCGTCAAGCATCTGGGTGTGCAAAATTTAAACAAGATAATCCTATTTTAGCTGTTGCTGAGGATCTTGCACGAGAAGCAAAAATACTTTGTTTTGATGAGTTTAGTGTAACAGATATTGCTGATGCTATGGTATTGGGGCGGCTTATTTCTGCTTTGTTTGATAAAGGAATTTTCTTTATTGCAACCTCAAATGTGGCGCCGGATAACCTTTATTGTAACGGTTTAAATCGTGAACTCTTTTTGCCTTTTATTCAAGTTTTGAAAGCATATGTTCGCGTTGTTAATCTTGATGCAAAAACAGATTATCGCCTTGAAAAATCAAATCTACAACAGGTGTATGTGTCGCCGTTGGGGGTCCCGGCAAATGAATATATGGATCAAGCATGGGCACTTGTATTGCAAGGACATAAGGAGACATCTGATGAGCTTTCTATAAAAGGGCGCCTTATTCCTATTCCGCGCTTTGGTGCAGGATGTGCTCGTTTTGATTATGGGGATTTATGTGCAAAGCCTTTGGCCGCGGCTGAATATTTGTTATTAGGAGAGCGTTATCATACGATTTTTATTGATAATGTACCGGTCATGGATGATACATGTCGCAATGAAACAAAACGGTTTATTTTGCTTATTGATATTCTTTATGAACGCCACATACGGTTGTTTATGTCGGCTGCGGCAGGGGTAGGGGATTTGTATAAAGGGCATGCGCAGATTACGGAAACATTTGAATTTAAAAGAACACAATCACGTCTTTTCGAAATGCAAAGCTACGATTATTTAAAACTTTGGGAAGAACATTTTCTTTTGAAGAAGAAGCATTGATTATACTTTTACCTTTACGTAAACTGTAAAAACAATAACTTTTTGAAATTAAAGAAATATAATAATTCTGTTGTATTTTTTTTAAATTCACTTTATCGATACATCGTGATAATTTTCTAATAGTTGTTTCAGCGGAGGGTTGTTGTTTCTGTAAAGAGAGAAATTTGTAAATTTCATTTCTTTACTCCTTTTTATGATATTGTTTGAATATGGTTGAAGTCAAAAATATTCAGTATACGGACGCTGATGGGTGTGCGCTGAATTATCTAAAAGTTAGGAAAAAATAAAATGGCACGGAAAAAAATAGCTCTCATTGGTTCAGGTATGATTGGTGGTACTTTAGCACATATTATTGGGCTTAAAGAGCTTGCTGATGTGGTCTTATTTGATATTGCAGAAGGTGTGCCACAAGGTAAGGCTCTAGATATCGCCGAATCTTCTCCTGTTGATGGTTTTGATATCAGTCTAAAAGGTGCTAATGCTTATGAAACAATTGAAGGTGCTGATGTTGTTATTGTAACAGCAGGCGTTGCGCGAAAACCTGGTATGAGCCGTGATGAACTTTTGGGCATTAATTTAAAGGTTATGGAACAAGTTGGAGCTGGAATTAAAAAATACGCTTCTTCGGCGTTTGTTATTTGTATTACTAATCCCCTTGATGCGATGGTGTGGGCTTTGCAGAAATTTTCAGGTCTCCCTACACATAAAGTGGTTGGTATGGCAGGTGTTCTTGATTCAGCGCGTTTTCGTCATTTCTTATCTGAGGAATTTAAGGTCTCTATTAAAGATGTGACAGCGTTTGTTTTAGGGGGCCACGGTGATACAATGGTTCCTCTCGTGCGTTATTCAACGGTTGGTGGTATTTCTTTGCCTGATCTTGTAAAGATGGGCTGGACAACACAGGAAAGAATTGATCAAATTATCCAGCGTACCCGCGATGGTGGTGCAGAAATTATTGGTTTGTTAAAAACAGGTTCTGCTTATTATGCACCAGCAGCTTCTGCTGTTTCTATGGCTGAGGCTTATCTAAAGGACACTAAGCGTGTTGTGCCTGTTGCAGCTTATCTTTCAGGAGAATATGGGGTTAATGATACTTACGTTGGTGTTCCTGTTGTACTTGGTGCAGGTGGTGTTGAACGAGTCATTGAAATTGATCTTGATAAAGAAGAAAGAGGTGCTTTTGATCATTCAGTAAATGCGGTTAAAAAGCTTTGTGAAGCTTGTATTGCTCTTGTACCTAGTCTCAAGTAAATTGAACAAGGTTTAATTCATTAAAATAAGTATTTAGAATATTAAAACTTTAGGATTAATAAGATCCATGATCCATAAAAGAAAAGGACAAATGCATGAATATCCATGAGTATCAGGCCAAACGTCTGCTTCATGAATATGGAGCACCAATTGCAAATGGTGTCGCTGTTTATTCTGTAGAGCAAGCGGAAAAATGGGCGGAAAAATTGCCCGGACCTCTCTATGTGGTTAAAAGTCAGATACACGCTGGTGGTCGTGGTAAGGGTAAGTTTAAAGAACTTGATCCTGATGCAAAGGGTGGTGTTCGGCTTGCACAATCTGTTGAAGAAGTTGTTGCAAATGTTCAAGAAATGCTTGGAAAAACTTTGGTAACCAAACAAACTGGTCCAGAGGGTAAGCAGGTCAACCGCCTTTATATTGAAGACGGTGCCGATATTGAACGGGAGCTTTATCTTTCACTTTTGGTTGATCGTAGCATTGGTCGAATTGCTTTTGTTGTTTCAACAGAAGGTGGAATGGATATTGAAACGGTTGCTGAAGAGACACCAGAAAAAATATTCACGCTTCCCATTGATGCTGGAGAGGGTGTTACTTCTGCTGATTGTGCAAGACTTTGTGATGCGTTGAAACTACAAAGTAGTGCGCGAGAAGATGGTGAAAAGCTTTTTCCGATTCTCTATAAGGCATTTTGTGAAAAAGACATGAGCCTTTTAGAAATCAATCCACTTATTGTGATGAAAGATGGTCGTTTGCGTGTTCTTGATGCGAAAGTTTCTTTTGATAATAATGCTCTGTTTCGTCATCCAGATATTTTAGAATTGCGCGATCTTTCAGAGGAAGATCCAAAGGAAATAGAAGCATCAAAGCATGATCTTGCTTATGTTGCTCTTGAGGGTACGATTGGTTGCATGGTTAATGGTGCTGGGCTTGCTATGGCAACAATGGATATCATTAAGCTTTATGGAGCAGAGCCAGCGAATTTTTTGGATGTTGGTGGTGGAGCATCAAAAGAAAAGGTGACAGCTGCTTTTAAGATTATTACGGCCGATCCAAATGTTAAGGGCATTTTGGTTAACATTTTTGGTGGTATTATGCGTTGTGATGTCATTGCTGAAGGTGTGGTTGCTGCTGTTCGTGAGGTTGGTTTAAAAGTTCCCTTGGTTGTTCGTCTTGAAGGCACTAATGTTGAGCAGGGTAAAGCAATTATTAATGAGAGTGGTTTGAATGTTATTCCTGCTGATGATTTAGATGATGCTGCCCAAAAAATTGTTGCAGCCGTGAAGGGAGCTTAAGCTATGTCGATTCTTGTGAATAAAGAGACAAAAGTTCTAGTTCAAGGGCTTACAGGAAAAACAGGAACATTTCATACAGAACAGGCGCTTGCTTATCATGGTACGCAAATGGTTGGTGGCGTTAATCCTAAAAAGGGTGGAGAAACATGGGAAGGTTCAAAAGGTGAAACTCTTCCTATCTTTGCTAATGTTGCAGAAGCAAAAGAAAAAACAAGCGCGGATGCTTCCGTTATTTATGTTCCTCCTGCAGGGGCTGCGGCAGCTATTATAGAGGCTATTGAAGCTGAAATTCGTTTAATTATCTGTATTACGGAAGGTATTCCCGTTATGGATATGGTTAAAGTGAAGGCGCGATTAGAAAACTCAAAGTCTCGTCTTATTGGTCCTAATTGTCCCGGTATTCTTACACCAAATGAATGTAAAATTGGTATTATGCCTGGTTCTATTTTTAGAAAAGGTTCTGTTGGGGTTGTCTCGAGGTCGGGAACTTTAACTTATGAAGCCGTTTTTCAGACGAGTCAGGAAGGTCTCGGACAAACAACTGCTATAGGGATTGGTGGTGATCCTGTTAAGGGTACTGAATTTATTGATGTGTTGGAAATGTTTTTAGCAGATGATGAAACTCAGTCTATTGTTATGATTGGTGAGATTGGTGGTTCTGCTGAAGAAGAAGCAGCACAGTTTCTGCAAGATGAAGCAAGAAAAGGTCGAAAAAAGCCAGTTGTTGGCTTTATTGCTGGCCGTACGGCTCCTCCAGGACGTACAATGGGACATGCCGGTGCTGTTATTTCTGGTGGTAAGGGTGGAGCAGAAGATAAAATTGCAGCAATGGAATCAGCAGGGATTCGTGTGTCTTCTTCGCCATCACAGATAGGTAAGACTTTGATGTCAGTTTTGAAAGGCTAAAAGAAAGTTTCACCTGAATAAGCAAAGGTTCTTAGATTCAGGTGAAAAAACTTGAGTATAAAAAGGTAAAACTTTTTTGAATGTTCAAATCACTGCTTGTTTGTAAGCATTTAAAGGTCAAAAGAGATATAAGGAGACGGAATAGATGTTCCGGAGAGGTATATGGCAAGGCAGGACGAAATAAATAGCCTTTTTGCACAGACATCATTTCTTTATGGTGGGAATGCGGATTATATAGATCAACTTTATGCTCAATATGAAAAAGATCCTACCAGTGTTGATTCACAGTGGCGTGCTTTTTTTGAAGGACTTCATGATAATAAAGAAGATGTTCTTAAAAATGCTGAAGGAGCAACATGGCAGCGTGATCATTGGCCGTTAAAAGCAGAGGGTGAATTGGTTTCTGCTCTTGATGGTGATTGGTCTTCTCTTGAAAAATATCTTGGCGATAAATTAAAGGAAAAAGCAATAACAGGTGCTGCACAAAAGGGAAAAACTTCCAGTAAACAAGATATTATTCGTGCAACACGTGATTCCGTTCATGCAATTATGATGATTCGTGCGTTTCGAGAACGGGGACATCTTCATGCGCAGCTTGACCCTCTTCAATTGGCCGAAAAACAAGAAGATTATAAGGAACTTTCTCCAGAAGCTTATGGTTTTACTCCAGCTGATTACGAGCGTCCCATTTTTATTGATAATGTTTTAGGATTGGAATATGCAACTATTCCGCAAATGCTTGAGATTCTCAATCGGACCTATTGTTCAACAATCGGTGTGGAATATATGCATGTTTCTGATCCAGTTCAGAAAGCATGGCTTCAAGAACGCATTGAAGGGCGAGATAAAAAAAATTCTTTCACACAACAAGACAAGAAAGCTATTCTGAATAAGCTTATTCAGGCAGAGGGATTCGAACAGTTTTTAGACACTAAATATAAAGGTACAAAGCGTTTTGGACTCGATGGTGGTGAGGCGCTGATTCCCGCTCTTGAACAAATTATCAAATGTGGTAGTGCTTTGGGGGTGCAGGAAGTTATTTTAGGAATGGCACATCGTGGTCGTTTAAATGTTCTTTCACAAGTTCTTGCCAAACCGCATAGGGCTATCTTTCATGAATTCAAAGGGGGATCTTATAAGCCTGATGATGTGGAGGGATCCGGTGATGTCAAATATCATTTGGGAACTACCGCTGATCTGGACTTTGATGGTAAAAAAGTTCACTTATCGCTGTTGGCTAATCCATCTCATCTTGAGATTGTTGATCCGGTTGTTATGGGGAAAGCACGTGCTAAACAAGATCAACTTATGGGACCTGCGCATACTGATTTACTCCCATTAAGTGAGCGTTCAAAAGTGATGCCATTGCTTATTCATGGTGATGCTGCTTTTGCAGGACAAGGCGTTATCCAAGAAACTTTTGGTCTTTCAGGTCTTAAAGGTTATCGTGTTGCAGGCTCACTTCATGTTATTATCAATAACCAGATTGGTTTTACAACATCTCCACGTTTTTCACGTTCTTCGCCTTATCCATCAGATGTCGCAAAAATGATTGATGCACCAATTTTCCATGTGAATGGTGATGATCCTGAGGCGGTTGTTTTTGTTGCCAAAATAGCAACAGAGTTTCGCCAAATTTTCCATAAACCAGTGGTTATTGATATGTTTTGTTATCGCCGTTATGGGCATAATGAAGGTGATGAACCTTCCTTTACGCAGCCGCTTATGTATAAAGCAATTCGTAATCATAAAACAACACTTCAACTTTATAGTGACCAATTGGTAGCAGAAGGAATGATTTCTTCAGAAGAGATTGAGCAACAAAAAAAATTATGGCGCGATAAGCTTGAAGGTGAACTTGAAGCGAGTGCTTCTTATAAGCCTAATAAGGCTGATTGGCTTGATGGAAGCTGGACGGGACTCAAAGCTTTTAGTAGTTCTGATGAGCAGCATTCTAGAGCAACCGGTGTTGAATTAAAAACTTTAAAGGAAATTGGTCAGAAAATTGTTGAAATTCCGGCGAATTTTCACGTTCACAAAACCATTCAACGTTTTTTAAATAATCGTGCTAAAATTTTTGAAACCGGTGAGGGTGTTGACTGGGCAACCGCTGAAGCTTTAGCTTTTGGTTCACTTTGTTTGGAAGGTGCACCGGTTCGTCTTTCCGGTGAAGATGTTGAGCGGGGAACTTTTTCACAACGTCATTCCGTTCTTTATGACCAAGAAAATGAGGCGCGTTATATTCCTTTGAATCATTTACAAAAGGGGCAAGCGCTTTATGACGTTGTTAATTCTATGCTTTCTGAAGAAGCTGTTCTTGGTTTTGAATATGGATATTCTCTTGCTGAACCACGAGGATTAACACTTTGGGAAGCACAATTTGGTGATTTCTCTAATGGTGCACAGGTCATTTTTGATCAATTTATTTCATCCGCAGAGCGTAAGTGGCTTCGTATGTCTGGTCTTGTGTGTTTATTGCCTCATGGTTTTGAAGGGCAAGGGCCGGAGCATTCTTCTGCACGTTTAGAACGATTTCTTCAACTTTGTGCGGAAGATAATATGCAGGTTGCTAATTGTACAACCCCTGCAAATTATTTTCATATTTTGCGTCGACAAATTAAGCGTGATTTCCGTAAGCCATTGATTTTGATGACACCGAAATCACTCTTACGTCATAAGCGAGCGGTTTCTCTTCTCAATGAAATGGGGCCAGAAACAAGTTTCTGTCGTGTGTTGCTTGATGATGCAGAATGTCTCAAAGATTCTGTCATTAAGTTGCAAAAAGATAATAAAATTCGCCGTGTCGTTCTTTGTACTGGTAAGGTTTATTACGACCTTTATGAAGAACGTGAAAAAAAGGGTATTGATGATGTTTATCTCCTTCGTATTGAACAGCTTTATCCTTTCCCTGCAAAAGTTTTGGTGAATGTGTTATCGCGCTTTTTGCAGGCGGAAGTTTTTTGGTGCCAAGAGGAACCAAAAAACATGGGGGCTTGGTCATTTATTGAGCCTTATTTGGAATGGGTTTTGACGCATATTAATGCGCAATATTCACGTGCTCGTTATGCAGGACGTCCTGCGAGTGCGTCACCGGCCTCTGGGTTAATGGTGAAACACCTTGAACAACTGGCTGCGTTTCTTAAAGACGCGTTAGGTTCTTAATTTATTACTACTCTGATGTATGGAAAAATATTATGACTACTGAAATTCGTGTTCCTACTTTGGGCGAATCGGTTACCGAAGCAACGGTTGGCAAATGGTTTAAAAAACTTGGCGAAGCTGTCGCTATGGATGAGCCTTTGGTTGAATTAGAAACTGATAAGGTAACCGTTGAAGTTCCTTCTCCTGTTGCTGGGAAATTATCTGAAATCATTGCAAAAGAAGGCGATACGGTTGAAGTAAATGCTCTTTTAGGAGTGGTGAAAGCTGGAGAAGCTGGTGTCTCCCAATCATTTTCACCTTCTGCTACGCTTGTTCCAGCGGCTTCATCTGAATCGGAGAAGCCTGCTTTGAGCAGTGCAATGCCTCCTTCTCCTTCAGCAGCAAAATTGATGGCTGAAAATAATGTTGCAAAAAGCGATATTTCAGGTTCTGGAAAACGTGGACAAATTCTTAAAGAAGATGTTCTTGGTGGATTAAAACAAAGTACAAATGCCCCTACACCCTCTTCTTCTGCGACGAGTTCTTCGGCAACTCCTGTCCAAGAAACACGTGAAGAGCGGGTTCGTATGACGAAATTGCGTCAAACAATTGCTCGCCGTCTTAAAGATGCACAAAATGTAGCAGCGATGTTAACCACATTTAATGAGGTTGATATGTCAGCTGTGATGGATTTGCGCAAGCGTTATAAGGATCTTTTTGAAAAGAAACATGGTGTTAAACTTGGTTTTATGGGGTTTTTTACCAAGGCTGTTTGTCATGCATTAAAAGAACTTCCTGCTGTTAATGCCGAGATTGATGGGACAGATATTGTTTACAAAAACTATGTCAATGTTGGAATTGCTGTTGGAACGGATAAAGGGCTTGTTGTTCCAGTAGTGCGAGATGCAGATCAAATGTCATTGGCAGAGATTGAAAAAGAGATTGGTCGTTTGGGACGTCTTGCGCGTGATGGAAAATTAGCCGTTTCTGATATGCAGGGCGGAACTTTTACCATTACCAATGGTGGTGTGTATGGATCGTTGATGTCAACACCGATTTTGAATGCACCACAATCTGGTATTTTGGGAATGCATGCGATTAAAGAGCGAGCAATGGTTGTTGAGGGCCAAGTTGTGATTCGTCCCATGATGTATTTAGCGCTTTCTTATGATCACCGTATTGTGGATGGGCAAGAAGCTGTGACTTTCCTTGTGCGTGTTAAGGAAAGCTTAGAAGATCCGGAACGCCTTGTTCTTGATTTGTAAAATACAGTTTTCAGGATGAAAGGAGAAACGGATGTCTTATGATGTGGCTGTGATCGGAGCGGGTCCAGGTGGTTATGTAGCAGCAATAAAGGCGGCACAACTGGGACTTAAAGTAGCGATTATTGAAAAGCGTACAACATTAGGAGGAACATGTCTCAACGTTGGTTGTATTCCTTCTAAAGCGTTGTTGCATGCTTCAGAAGTGTTTTCTGAAACCCAGCATGGTTTTGAAACGCTTGGTATTTCTATTGGTAAATCTAAGCTTAACCTTGAACAAATGATGGTTCATAAGAAAGCTGTGGTAACTGCCAATACGAGTGGTGTTTCTTTTTTGATGAAAAAAAATAAAGTTGATACTTTTTTTGGGACAGCCAAAATTTTGAGTGCGGGTCATGTGGAAGTTGTTGCCAGAGATGGTAATAAACAAACAATTGAAACAAAAAATATTATTATTGCTACCGGTTCAGAGAGTTCAGGCATTCCAGGGGTGAATGTTGAAATTGATGAAAAGACTATTGTTTCTTCTACGGGAGCTCTCTCACTTGAAAAAGTACCAGCGCATATGATTGTAGTGGGTGCTGGTGTTATTGGTTCAGAACTTGGATCAGTTTGGAGCCGTTTAGGTGCTAAGGTGACCATTATTGAGTATCTTAATAAAGTTTTGGGCTCAATGGATGGTGAAGTTTCACGGCAATTTCAGAAATTAATGGAAAAACAGGGAATTGAATATAAAACGGGTGCAAAGGTGACAGCTGTTACACAATCTGGCTCAACTGCTCAGGTGAGCTTTGAATCTGTCAAAGGTGGTGAATCTGAAACTTTAGAGGCTGATGTTGTGCTTATTGCTACTGGACGTTCTCCCTATACAGAGGGGCTTGGCTTACAAGAGGCTGGTGTTCAGTTAGATGAACGCGGATTTATTGCAATTGATGCTCATTGGCAGACGAATGTTCCAGGAATTTATGCAATTGGTGATGTCGTAAAAGGACCAATGTTAGCACATAAAGCAGAGGAAGAAGGCGTTGCTGTGGCAGAAATTTTGGCAGGTCAAAAAGGACATGTTAATTTTGATGTTATTCCTAGTGTTGTTTATACACAGCCGGAAATTGCGAGTGTAGGAAGGACAGAAGAAGAGCTAAAAACTGCTGGTATTGAATATAATGTTGGCAAATTTCCTTTTATGGCTAATGGTCGTGCACGTGCAATGCAAAAGAGTGATGGGTTCGTTAAAATCCTTTCTGATAAAAAAACAGATCGGGTATTAGGGGGGCATATTCTTGGATTTGGTGCTGGTGAAATGATCCATGAAATTGCAGTTTTAATGGAATTTGGTGGTTCATCAGAAGATCTGGGACGTTGTTGCCATGCACATCCTACCTTATCAGAAGCCGTGCGTGAGGCAGCTTTGGCAACATTTGCTAAACCACTTCATATTTAAAAAGCTTTTAAAAAGTACATTTTAAAAGGCACATGAGGCGGAAAATATTAGTGAAGCATGCAACAGCATTTTAAAACTTTAAAAAGGAATATAACCAATTGTATTAAAATGTTCCATTTGTTGTATGCTTTTCGATAATTACTGTTTTAGATATCTGTTGTGCAGTTTTGATTGATTATTCTGTTGTGCACTATCGTTTAGAGCGGTGGTGTTTAGTCTATGTAAAGTTTTATATATGGGGTAGTTTTTATACTGTTATAAATATTTAAGATAGGATTCTGAGCCTATCTGCGTGCTTTGTGTTAAGAAAACATCTCTCAAAATGCCCAAATCTACTTCGCAATGGTGCTCGTGAATGGTATAGCTGTAAAGTTTCTCTTGAAATATATGAAATTCATTCAAACTGTTATAAGACCTATTGTGCACCATCATCTTTATGTTTAGTAAAAGTACACGCTGACATTGATAATACACTTTTTCAGTTCTCAATATTTCTAAAGCTCTTTATTATTTGAGAGTTTTCATAAGAGAATTTTTATTCTGTTCTTTTATCATTTTACCTCACACGCTCGCTTTGTTTGTGATGTGCAGACAAAAGATTTTAATTGCTTCAATGTGAGAGAGCTTGTGATAAGAAAATCTTACAGTATTCAGCGTTATAAATCAAGTTGAAAATGATATTTTATTGTTATAAATCAATGCGTTATATATGATGATGAATCATATGAAGAGAGAAGCCAAGAGGAATTCACCCAAAGAAATTGAATTGTTTAATGATTGGTGTGGGTTAAGGATCTTTGTCATTTAAGATGAAGAGGGGAGGGATTGGATATTCTACAAAATACCGCTCTTCTTTAAAAAAGCGGTATTTTTATATCTTTTGTTTATGACACTATCTTTTTGATGATAATGACAAGTCATACAGTGTGATTAAGTTAGTTTTTTCTTCTCTGCTTTTCTTGATCATTGCTTGCTATGTCTTAAAAAGATGATATGTCTCTTCTTTAAGGTTGTTAAGAAATCGTAATGTTGCCAAAATATAACGAATAGCTAAAATTTTTTTGAAAACCATAATTACACGAGAATATTAAGTTTGTTTTCATTGGGCAGTTTTGTGATAACTTAAAAAATCAAGCATATGCTTTCTATAGGTATTAAAATTGTAATTTTTTATCTTCTTGTTGTTCTCTTATAAAAGTGGGAAGCCCCATATGATCAAGATATTTAAGGAAAGGGTGGGGTGGTAATTCTTCTACATTGACCATAGTTTTAACATCCCATTCGCCTGTGGCAATAAGAAGAGCTGTTGCGGCTGCTGGTACGCCAGCTGTATAGGAAATGCCTTGTGCCCCAGTTTCATGAAAAGCTTGTTTGTGATCGGCTATATTATAGATAAAAATTTCTCTCGAGTTTCCATCTTTTTCGCCTTTAATAAGATCTCCGATACAGGTTTTTCCTGTGTAGTCTGGGGCGAGAGAGGAAGGGTCGGGTAAGACGGCCTTCACGACTTTCAAGGGCACGACTTCTTGACCTTCTGCCGTTTTAATTGGTTGTTCGGATAAGAGTCCGAGGTTTTTTAGAACCGTAAAAACAGTGATATAACGATCACTAAATCCCATCCAGAAACGGACATTCTCTACATCAAGATTTTTGGAAAGTGAATGAATTTCATCATGTCCTGTCATATAGGCTTTTTGTTTTCCCACAACGGGAAGATCCCATTCATGGCTGATTTCAAACATTTTATTGGAAGTCCATTTTTTATTTTGCCATGACCATACTTGTCCTGTAAATTCACGGAAGTTAATTTCTGGATCAAAATTTGTAGCAAACCAACGCCCATGATTTCCGGCATTAATATCAATAATATCAATATCTGTGATTTTATCAAAATAATCATCGCGCGCTAATGCAGCATAAGCGTTCACTACACCTGGGTCAAAACCTGCTCCTAAAATAGCGGTTATACCAGCTTTTTCACATTCTTGACGTCGAGGCCATTCATAATTGCCATACCAAGGAGGTGTTTCACAAATTTTCAATGGGTCTTCATGAATTGCGGTATCGATATAAGCGCATTTGGTTTCAATACAAGCTGAAAGAACAGACATATTAAGAAAGGCAGAACCAACATTAATGACAATTTCGCATTTGGTCTTTTGGATGAGCTTTATAGTTTCTTCTACATTCATGGCATTGAGCGAATGGCTTTTGAGAACACCCTGTTCTTTCATTGTGTTTTTTTCTTTAATAGAAGCAATGATGGCCTCACATTTTTTGAGTGTTCGTGAAGCAATATGAATTTCACCAAGAATATCGTTGTTTTGAGCGCATTTATGCGCAACAACTTGTGCAACACCTCCGGCACCAATAATGAGAACATTTTTTTTCATTGTAGGTCCATCTCCTTTTTAATACTGTTGTATGACGTTTTTTATGGTTTATCTTTATGAAAGGCTTTCCTGATAGTCGTTATAGCTGAATTGGCGTTGAAGTGTTAATGTACCATCGCACTCTTTGAGAACAATAGCAGGCATTGTAACGCCATTAAACCAGTTTTTTTTGACCATTGTATAACCTGCTGCATCCTGAAAAGACAGTCTATCGCCTATTTTAAGAGGTTTTTGAAATTGAAATGTTCCAAAAATATCGCCGGCAAGACAAGACTTTCCACAAATCATAATTTCGTGTGGACCTTGATTGGGTTCTAATTTGGCATTCTCACGATAAATTAAAAGATCAAGCATATGAGCTTCAATAGAGCTATCAACGATGGCAAGTTTTTTTTCATTATACAATGTGTCAAGAACGCTTACTTCCAGTGTGGTGCTTTTGGTAATAGCAGCTTCTCCTGGTTCTAGAAAAAGAGTGACACCATGAGTTTTAGAAAATTGTTTTAAGCGTTTTGCGAAAGCTTCTAGAGGATAATTTTCAGCCGTAAAATGGATTCCGCCGCCAAGGCTTATCCAGTCAACAGCAGAAAAAAGTTCTGCAAATTTTTCTTCCATATACCCAAGCATTTGGTTAAAAAGATTAAAGTCAGCATTTTCACAATTGTTATGGATCATCAATCCGTTGATAAGAGGCAGAACTTCTTTGATAGCGCTTTGGTTTGTTTCTCCTAAGCGGCTAAAAGGGCGAGAGGGGTTGGCAAGATCAAAATTTGATGCGCTCATTCCTGGGTTTAACCTTAAACCTCTTTGAATGGTTTTTGTTGCATCAGAAAAGCGTTGAAGCTGTTGGATGGAATTAAAGATGATTTTATCTGCATAACCACAGGCTTCATCAATTTCATCATCTGCCCAAGCCACTGAATAAGCATGGGTTTCTTTGCCAAATTTTTCTCTTCCTAAACGCAGTTCATAAAGGGATGATGATGTGGTTCCATCCATGAACTCAGACATTAAATCAAAAACACTCCATGTGGCAAAACATTTCAAAGCAAGTAAAATTTTAGCTCCGGACATTTCCCGTAAACGAGAAATTGTTTGCATGTTTTTGATGAGTTTCGATTTGTCTATAAGATAGTAGGGGGTTTTTATCATTATTTATTCATTCTTTTTTGTAGGATCTTATTGCCAAGATCAACGTTTAGTACAAAGAGTAACAGAATGTCTCAAGAAAAAAGAATCTTAAGAAAAGAATCTGTTTCTGTCCAGCAAGAGAAAGGCTTTCTGTAATTACTGTTGTTTATTATGTTGAGTTTTTTGTTATGAGTATGAAAAAAAAATTATATTATGCTTTAGCTTTTGTATTTGTTAGCAGTTTTTTCATTATAATAACCACTCTTGTTAATTGGGGGCAAAATAGGAGTGATGCTAAAGCCAAACTGGTTACTCAGACCTCTCTCCAAGATAGTTCGGTGCCTTTGATTTTTACGGGGCGTAGAGAACTTAATGGTTTTAAAGGTTATCGTCATTATCGGCGTGGTTATCGTAAATACAGTGATAATTGGTGGTATCCTGAAGTGGCATTTATTACATCACCGCACTTAAGCACAAAAGGCGCATCATTAAAAGTTGTACCAGATGCTAAAAAAGTGTTTTTAACTTATTCTTCGGAAAAATTAGAAAAAAAAGAGCCATGGATGCTTAAACAACATATTGAATCTTGCCTTGCGCGTTATCGCTCTTATAATAAAAATGATAATAGTTTTCAGCCTTTTCATGGGGGGCGTAAGCAGTGTTTATCACGCTTTTTTAAAGGATAGAAATTATTAAATAAAATTTTAATTGCTTCTTGTCGTGGGCGTTATTGTTCTTAAAATAAAGAGAAGACTTGTGTGGTGCGCAGTATTTTCATGCCAGCATTGTTTTTTTTAAAATTTTAAATGCTTTTAAGTTTTATTAAATCTTATTATCATTAAGTGTGGAATGGGGGGTGAGAATATAAGTTTTTGTCGATGACAAAATATTAAGGCAAAATGGAGTTTAAAGAATGACAACACGGGAAGCAATGTTGGTATTGCTCGTTTTGCTTCCCTTTGGTGGAAGTGCTGTCATTGGCTTTTTTCGTTCGACAGCAAAAAATAATGAAGCCTGGTTTGCTGGGATTGTCGCGCTTTTCTGTCTTATTTTTACAATAATGCTTTATCCGGAAGTTCGCGGAAACCACATAGTGCGTTTAGATATTTCTTGGCTTCCAGAATGGGGAAGCGATTTGATTCTTCGTATAGATGGTTTATCGTGGCTTTTTTGCTTGCTCATTACAGGGATTGGGCTGCTTGTTGTCATTTATTCACGTTATTACATGGATCCAGCGGATTCTGTACCTCGTTTTTTTTCCTTTTTTTTGGCTTTTATGGGATCAATGATAGGAATAGTTTTATCAGGTAATCTCGTCTTTTTGGTTGTTTTCTGGGAACTCACTAGTATTTTTTCTTTTTTGTTGATCGGCTATTGGTACCATAATGCAAGTGCGCGTGAGGGTGCGCGTATGGCTCTAACGATCACAGGTTTTGGCGGCTTTGCCCTTTTTATTGGAGTTTTATTGATTGGGTATACTGTTGGCAGTTTTGATTTGGATAAGGTGCTACAGTCTGGAGATATGATCCGGTCAAGTTCTCTTTATAGTCCTATCCTTATTTGTATTTTATTGGGAGGGTTAACAAAAAGCGCGCAATTTCCCTTTCATTTTTGGCTACCCAACGCGATGGCTGCTCCAACCCCCGTATCGGCTTATTTGCATTCGGCAACAATGGTAAAAGCGGGATTGTTTTTGCTTGTTCGTTTATGGCCTGTGCTCTCTGGAACAGAATCTTGGTTTTGGCTGGTTGGCTTTTCAGGACTCTCGACATTGCTGCTAGGTGCCTATTTTTCCATGTTTCAGCAAGACTTAAAAGGACTGCTTGCTTACTCGACTATTAGTCATCTTGGATTAATTACAACGCTTTTAAGTCTTGGTAGTCCACTTGCATGTGTTGCGGCGATCTTTCATATGGCCAATCATGCTACTTTTAAGGCTTCTTTATTTATGGCTGCTGGCATTATTGATCATGAGACAGGAACACGTGATATGCGTAAACTGTCAGGGCTTTATCGTTCTATGCCTATTACAGCAACTCTTGCTTTAGTTGCGAGTGCAGCGATGGCTGGGGTTCCTTTGTTGAATGGTTTTTTATCGAAAGAGATGTTTTTTGCTGAAGCTGTTGAAACGCATATGGAATCATGGCTCGATTGGATTGCGCCTTATGTGGCAACGCTAGCTAGTCTGTTTAGTGTGACTTATTCTATACGCTTTATTCACGGTGTTTTTTTAGGACCAAAGCCTGACAATTTACCCAAGACTCCCCATGAACCACCGCATTTTATGCGTTTACCAATGGAGCTTTTGGTGTTTATTTGTTTAGCGGTTGGTATTTTCCCTAATTTAACAATAGGGCCTATTTTAGATAATGCGGTCGTGTCTGTTTTAGGACCAATGACAATTCCTTATAGTTTGGCTGTTTGGCATGGGTTTAACACTCCATTAGTGATGAGTTTTGTTGCATTATTAGGGGGCGGATTGCTCTATGCTGTCGGGCATCGTTATTTTTTATCCTGTGATGATGGGGCTCCTTTTTTCCGTCACTTAAAAGGACCGCGTATTTTTGAACGCATTCTCGTAATTATTTCTTGGAAATGGGCCCGTGCGGTGGAATCTGCTTTGTCAACACGCCGTTTGCAGATCCAGTTGCATTGGATTTTTTGGGTCTGTTTTGCATTTGTTGGTCTTTTACTTTGGTGCGATGGTTTCATTCCAGTGGGGACATTACCGCTTTTTCCACTTGATATTCCTTTTCTCGCTCTTTGGCTGGTTGGCGGATTATGTGCGCTTTTAGTTGCTTGGCGAGCAAAGTTTCATCGTCTTGCTTCACTTATGCTTTTAGGGGGAGCTGGCTTGATGACTTGTGCAACCTTTTTATGGCTTTCTGCTCCTGATTTAGCAATAACACAATTGGTTGTTGAGGTTGTTACAGTCGTTTTATTATTGCTTGGTTTACGGTGGTTGCCTAAACGTTTGCATGATCCTGGGCCAGCTGCTGTTCATTTTTGGATTCGTTTGCGTCGTTTCCGTGATTTCATCATATCCCTTGTAGGAGGTGCTGGTGTAGCATGGCTTTCTTTTGCAGTGATGACACGTCCTCAAGGTACAACGATTTCTGATTTTTTTCTAACGCATGCTTACTCAGATGCTGGTGGTCGCAATGTTGTGAATGTGTTGTTGGTTGATTTCCGTGGTTTTGATACCATGGGAGAAATTGTGGTTTTGGGTGTTGTTTCCCTTACTGTTTTTGCCCTCTTACGACGTTTTCGTCCTGCGCCTGAGAGTATTGATGCGCCTTTTCAACAACGTATCCAGAAAGCCTTTGATATAGCACAGCCTAATCGAAATGTGGGAGATACAGTATTAAATTATTTAGCTGTTCCTGCTGTTATTATGGGTTGGCTCTTTCCGATTATTATTGCTTTTGCTATTTATTTATTCATGCGAGGGCATGATCTGCCAGGAGGTGGATTTGTCGGTGGTATTACTTTGGCAATAGGGTTTATTTTACAATATCTTGCACGCGATATTCGGTGGGTGGAAACGCATTTGAGAGTTTTACCTTTGCGTTGGATAGGCTTTGGCTTATTGTTGTCAGTTGTAACGGGGATGGGCTCTTGGTTTTTTGGATATCCTTTTTTAACATCCTTTTTTCGATATATTCATCTTCCGTTAATTGGGAAAGTTCCCATGACATCTGCTTTTTTGTTTGATTTTGGTGTACTTTCTCTTGTGTTGGGAGCAACTGTTCTCATTTTAATTGCACTTGCACACCAGTCAATTCGGAGTTACCGAATCGGTAAGAAACCTATTTTAAAAGAGAAGGAAAATTAATGGAAATTGTTCTTTCTTTGGGTATTGGTGTTTTTGTCGGATCAGGTATTTGGCTTGTTTTGCGTCCACGTACTTTTCAAGTCATTCTTGGTTTGTCCTTGATCTCCTATGGTGTTAATCTTTTTATATTTTCAATGAGTAGACCGCGTAGTAATGCTGCTCCAATTGTTGATCCTACCACTGTTATTAATCCAGCTAATTATGTCGATCCTCTCCCACAAGCCTTGGTGTTAACTGCGATTGTGATTGGTTTTGCAACAACAGCTTTATTTTTAGTTATCTTGTTGGTTTCACGTGGTTTAACGGGTTCTGATCACGTTGATGGACGTGAGGTGCAATAATGGAAGTAGGGGTGCATCATCTCCTTATTTTGCCTATTCTTTTGCCGTTAATCACTGGAGCACTTCTTCTTTTTTATGATGAACGTCGTGCAAAACTTAAATCATTCATCAGTCTTTCTTCTGCGGGACTGTTGGTCGTTACTGCCATTTTATTGATTATACGTACTCTTGAAATAGCACCGGCTTGCGATGTTTATCGACTTGGTAATTGGCCGTCTTCTTTTGGAATTGTTTTAGTCCTTGATCGCTTAAGCGCTATGATGCTTTTACTTTCCAGCTTGTTGGTGACTAGCGTGTTGGTTTTTGCGCGGGCTCATTGGTACAAAGCTGGTTCTCATTTTCAGTCACTAATGCAATTTTTTATGGTGGGAATAAATGGTGCTTTTTTGACCGGCGATTTATTTAATTTATTTGTGTTTTTTGAAGTTATGTTAACGGCTTCCTATGGGCTTGCTTTGCATGGTTCTGGTCAGACACGCGTGCGCGCAGGGTTGCATTATGTCGTGGTTAATCTTGTTGCTTCATTATTTTTTTTAGTGGGTATAGCGCTCATTTATGGAGTCGTTGGTACTCTTAATATGGCCGATTTGGCTGTTAAAATAAAATATATATCTTCTACAGATATTGTTTTGTTCGAAATAGGTGTTGCACTTTTAGGTATTGCTTTTTTGCTTAAAGCGGGTATGTGGCCGCTTAATTTTTGGTTGGTGCCAACTTACAGTACAGTAGCAGCACCCGTTGGAGCTTCTTTTGCACTTTTGAGCAAGGTGGGTATTTATATTATTTTACGTTTAACGTTGCTATGGTTTAGTCCTGAAAGTGAATATTTTAACCATTTTGGTCATACGGTTTTGTTTTATGGTGGGCTTGCCACTATGATTGTTGGTTTTATTGGGGTATTGGCGAGTCAAGTTTTGGTGCGTTTGGCAGCTTATAGTGTCCTTGTCTCTTCTGGTACATTGTTGGCCGCGATCGGCATCGGCAATGCAGCACTGACAGCAGGTGCACTTTTTTATATTGTTTCTTCAACTTTAGCACTGGGAGCTTTTTTTCTTTTGGTAGAGTTGGTTGAGCGCTGTCAAGATGTGGCTGCTAATGTTCTTGCTGTCACAATGGAGGTTTATGGCGACGATGAAGAGGAGGAAGAAGATGAAGTTGGCACATATTTCCCTGTAACCTTGGCAATTCTTGGGGCTTGTTTTGGTATCTGTGCCATTTTGATTATTGGATTGCCACCTTTTTCTGGTTTTGTTGCTAAACTTATGATGTTCATGGCAATTTTAAACCATAGTAGAGAGGATTTTTTTGCCTCTCTTCCGGTTTACCAAGATTGGCTTTTTGTAGTTTTTGTCACCCTCTCTGGCTTTGCAGCTTTGATTGCACTGACACGAACGGGTATCCGAACTTTTTGGATTTCTCTTGAAGGTCGCGTTCCCCGTGTGCAGGTGATAGAATTTGCACCTATTGCCGTTCTTCTTGCCTTGTGTTTTCTTATAACAATTGTAGCCAGTCCTGTTAGTCATTATATGTCTGAAACCGCTAAGACTTTGTATGAACCTCAAAACTATATTGGGAGCGTTTTAACGGATTTTTCTATCGAAAATAGGGAGATGAGTAAATGAATCGTTTTTATACTTCCCCTTTTTTCAGTGGTGGCATTGTCCTTATGTGGCTTATTTTAAATGGTTTTAGTTTAGGGCAATTGCTTTTAGGGATTTTAACCGCTTTGTTTTGTGGTTGGATGATACGGCTTCTGGAGCCAGAGAAGGCTGTTATTAAAAGCTGGAGTGCGGTTTTTCGTCTCGTTTTTCGAGTATTTATAGATTCTATATTCTCAAATGTTTCGGTGGCTTGGTTTGTTTTAACAAAAAGGTCTCGAGAGCAGAAATCTGGTTTTATTGTAGTACCTCTTCTGCTTCATAATCGCACTGCTTTGGCTATTTTAGCGTGCATCCTTTCGGCAACCCCTGGAACTGCTTGGGTTGCCTATAATAGTAAAAAGGGTGAACTTTTGCTTCATGTCTTAAATTTAAAAAATGGATATGATTACAAACAGTTGATCAAACAACGGTATGAGCAATTGCTTTTGGAGATTTTTTTATGAGTATGGTGATTCTTTATTGGGGGCTTTTCTTTTCACAGTTTTTTTTAAGTTTAGCGGTGATTTTCGCGCTGTTTCGGTTGATTCGTGGTCCACGGGCACAGGATAGAATTGTTGGTTTGGATGCCCTTTATATAACCACTATTCTTTTGTTTCTTACATTCGATATTCGTTCTGGAACAACCATTTATTTTGTCGCAGCTCTCATTATTGGGTTGTTGGGTCCAGTCTCGAGTATTGCTTTGGCGAAATTTCTCATGCGAGGGGAGATTATTGAATGAAAGATGATGTATCGCTTGTGGTTGCTATTGCTATCACGATTTTCTTAATATTAGGGTCGGGACTGACATTGATCGCAACAATAGGTTTGGTGCGTTTTTCCAATTTTTATAAGCGTTTGCATATGCTTTCAGTATGTACGAGTTGGGGCGTTGGTAGTATTCTTATTTCTTCATTTCTTTATTCAATATTTGTGGACCATTATTTTGTTTTTCATGAAGCGTTGCTGATGTTTTTTTTGTTTTTAACAGCGCCGATAGCTTCTATGTTGCTTTCACATACAGCAGCTTATCGACATCATTCAGAAGAACAGTCAGAAAAACCGCTGGCTCTTTTATTACACCAGACGGAGGAAAAGTTACCCACATCAGAAGGAACATCAAGAGATGAGAGCCAGCGCGGTTCTTGAAATGTAAGAACCTTCCTTATTCTGTGCTTTTTTCTTCTACACAGTGGATGGGCTTTTCTTCTTTTGGATCATTAATAAGATCGTAAAATATGGCTTCATTTTTAGTTATCCACCAAATGTATTGACCACCCACATATTTTCCTCCAGAAGCGGCAATTACATTAGAACCAACGATGCGCTTACCGTTCCATTTTAAATCAACAAGCGCAATATTGCCAGCATTATGATAAGTTGCTTCAACATGCTCTTTGCTTGTTCCCATATCGCATTGATAGGAGACGGTCTCTGTTGTTGGTTCTGGATCATCTGGTACTTTAATGACTAAAGAACTTGCTAATGCATTAATTGAACCGAGGAGGAACACACTTAAAGTAATGAAAAATTGTTTAGTAAAAGAAATTTTTTTCATAATATTTCCCGTGTTATTTAAAATAATAATGTTGACTCATCTTTACAGAGGATAGGTTTTTTTTCTTCTGGATCCTGAGCAAGGTCATAAAGCGTGACTTCTTTGTTCTTCTCCCACCAGATATACTGAGCTCCTGCAAATTTTGCTCCTGTCGCAGCGATGACATTAGCAGCAATGACACGATCACCGTTCCATTTGAAATCAACCAACGAAATATTATCAGCATTAAGATAGACTGCCTCAACGCGCTCTTTACCTGTTTCAGTATCACACTGATAGGTAATGATCTCTGTTTTGGGCTCTGGATTGTCTGGTACTTCAATGATTAAAGAACCAGCTAAGCTATTGTTTGAGCTGAAGAGTGATAAACTTAAAGCGGTGAAAAATCCTAAAATGTGCAAAGTTTTTTTCATGATGCTTCCCTATATTCCTAATATTGTGCACAAAGAATAATTTGACTGATACGATGGTGTCTACGGCAGGATTCGAACCTGCGACCCCAGGATTCATACCACTTCGATTTTCACCGCCAGCCTTATCGGCTGTTTGTGGTCTGGACTGTCTCTTCACCTTGAAGCTTTTGCTCTTTAGGTGCTGCCCGTTCAGTCTCTACACCTTTCTCTCATTTGAAGAGAGACTTGGCTCGGGATTGGCATATAGTCGCCCATGAAGCTTTCCCCGAATTTGAGCAGATTCACTTTGAGGATTTCTCCTCAAAGTGCCCAATTTCTTTAGGAATCCTGTGCTCTATCCTACTGAGCTACGCAGACATCATCATATTTAATCTTTAATAGAAGTATAAAAACGAATCAATTATATTCAATATGAATTAACGAATTTCTGTTAATTTTTGTTCCAAAAAGGATAAAACTGCATCTGGTGAAACATTTTTTGCAATAAATGATTGGCCAAGTCCGCGCGTTAAGATGAAGGTCAAATTATTTTGTAAAACTTTTTTATCTTGGGCAATGAGAGTCATTAAAGTTTCAGCATCTGGTAGACACCCTGGGATATCCTTTAATTGTGTAGGTAATCCTATTGCTTTAAGGTGTGCTTCAATGCGTTGTGTAAGCGTGGGGCTTATTAAATTTAATTGAGCAGAAAATTGATGCGCTAGAATCATTCCAATTGCTACAGCTTCACCGTGAATTAAACGCTTTGAGTCATAAGCGGTTGCTGTTTCAAGCATGTGTCCAAATGTATGGCCGAGATTTAAGAGTGCGCGCTCTCCTGTTTCGTGTTCGTCACGTGCTACAATGGCAGCTTTAAATTGGCATGAGCGGACAATGGCTTCTGTTCGCATAGGGCCATTAGAAAAGACTTCTTGTCCATTTTTTTCAAGCCATTCAAAAAAATCAGGCTGGTTAATGAGTCCATATTTGACCATTTCCGCGTAACCAGCACGAAATTCACGCAGTGATAGGGTATCAAGGACACAGGTGTCAGCAATAACGCATTGCGGTTGAAAAAAAGCACCAATAAGATTTTTGCCATATCGGCTGTTGATGCCCGTTTTTCCACCAACAGAGGAATCAATTTGTGCAAGAAGCGTTGTGGGCATTTGAATGAAGTTCATACCACGGCGGATTATACTTGCCGCAAATCCTGCTAGATCGCCAATGACACCACCGCCAAAAGCAATAACACAGTCGCCTCTTTCTAAACGCGCAGCAAGAATTTGATCGATGACAACTTGCAGGGTTGAAAATGATTTTGATTGTTCTCCCGCTTCTACAATAATAGGGACAGTATGAATTTTATTTTTTGTTAATTCTGCTTGCAATATCTCCAAATGAAGGGAAGCAACATTTGTATCTGTAACAAGTGCAAAGCGCGTTGGATAAGGATCTTTTTTGTTAAGAGCATGTTTAATCTGTGAAGCAGCTTGTGTAATCAGACCCGGACCAATGATGATATCGTAACAGTGTTTGTCCAGTTTAACAGTGACGGTTTTGGTTTGCATGCTGGTTATCCCTATTGTTAATTTCTGTGTATAGGTAGTGCTGTACGGATCGTATAACATTTTGTGCTACGGTATGACGGCTTTCTTTATGACTGTTAATTGTTAAGTTTGCCTTTTCATAGATAGGATAACGCTGTTCCATGAGTTTTTGCATGGTTTCTTTAGGATTGGCTGTTTGAAGCAGGGGACGTGTCGGGTGCTTTGAGACACGTTGCATGAGGATATCAAGATCGACTTTTAGCCATATAGATATACCATTTTTGTGAATGGCTTTTCGGATATTTTCATTTATGTAGGCACCACCACCTGTTGCTAAAATAAGGGGACTTTTTTTCATGAGGTTTAGAATAACACGCTGTTCAAGAGCACGAAATTCGGATTCACCATAAATTTCAAAGAGTTCCGTGATTGTCATTTGTGCAGCTTTTTCAATTTCTTGGTCAGAATCATAAAAGGGTAAACGAAGCATGGTGGCGACGCGTTTTCCGATCACTGATTTGCCTGCCCCCATAAGGCCAACAAGGACAAGTGCTCTTTTATCAAGGGACGATAAGAGCTGATTCTTTATTTGTGTTATGGGGATTCGTTTTGGTCGATTGCTTTTCATAACTTTATTTCGGCATTTATCCATCTTAAAGTCAATTCCTGTTAATCTTTGTGAGGCATTATACGAGATAGAATATTTTTGGGTAGGTTATTGTCTTATGCCAACATTGACTAGATTTTTGATGATTCTTTTCATTTTGTTTTCTGTTTTTTTCATTATAATGGGTGCTCTTGTGGTTTGGGTTGAACCAGTAACTGTGGATATGTACATTGATGTTCCCTTGGATTCATGGAATCTTTCTACGGAAGTGAATCAATGAAATGAAAAGTGGTGCTGTGATAGATCATTTTCTTGAGATGATGAGCGCGGAGAGAGGGGCTTCACCTCATACACTTGCGGCTTATCAGCATGATTTGCAGTGGGCACAAGACGAATTGTCTTCACACTCTGTTTCGCTTTTTTCAGCACAAAAAGAAGATTTAATTACCCTTTTGTCGCTTATGCATACTTTTGGTTTTGCGGCATCATCGCAAGCGCGCCGTTTATCGACTTTGCGTCAGTTTTATCAATTTCTTTATGCTGAAGGGTTGAGAGCAGATGATCCCTCTCATGATATTGATGCACCTCGTCAGGGGCGTCCTTTGCCCAAAATCATGAGTGAAGATGCAGTGATAAAATTGCTTGATTTGGCACAGTTAGAAGTCAATCAAGCAGATTATGGGTCCAAAGAGTATTTCCGTGCACTGCGTCTTCAGCTATTGATTGAAATGCTGTATGCAACGGGATTACGCATCAGTGAGTTGGTGAGTCTGCCGGTTCAGTCTGTTCGAAGGAAGGAGTACAGCGTTTTGGTTCGTGGTAAGGGCAAAAAAGAACGAATGGTGCTGTTATCAAAAAAAGCATGCCAAGTTCTTTCACAGTGGTTAAACTTGCGTGATCAGGGAAAGGGTGCTACGAGTTCTTATCTTTTTCCCGCGCATTCCGAGACAGGATATATTGCTCGTCAAGTCGTTGCGCGGGAGTTGAAAAATCTCGCTAGAAGAGCAGGAATAGAAAGTGATAGCTTTTCTCCCCATGTGTTGCGTCATGCTTTTGCTAGTCATCTTTTGCAAAATGGTGCTGATTTGCGTGCCGTTCAACATTTGTTAGGTCACTCTGATATTGCTACTACTCAGATTTATACCCATGTGTTGGAAGAGGGACTTTATCGTTTAGTCAATGAGCATCATCCACTTGCCGATGAGCAAAAGGCTCGTTAAAGAAAAGGTGATGTTTTTGAAAAAGACTTTATAAAGCAAATTATAAGTGTATAAGTGACACTGAATGAGTTGACACAAATGTATAATTATCTTGATTTTGAAAAACCAGTTGCTGATCTTGATGGGAAAATTCTTGAATTAAAAAAAATTTCTCAGGAAAAAGGCAGTCTTGATATGAGCGATGAGATTGCTCGCCTTGAAACGCGTTCCCAAACAGCCTTGCGCGATATTTATAAAAAATTATCGCCGTGGCAAAAAACGCAAGTTGCTCGTCATCCTAATCGTCCCCATTTTATGGACTATTCTAAACGCCTATTGAGTGACGTTACGCCTTTGGCCGGAGATCGCAAGTTTGCTGAAGATGAGGCTATTCAAGCGGGGTTTGCACGCTTTAAAGGTGAGGCCGTTGCTTATATTGGTCAAGAGAAAGGTTATGACACGCAAACACGTTTGCGCTATAATTTTGGTTCTGCACGTCCAGAAGGCTATCGTAAAGCTGTACGTATTATGGAAATGGCTGATCGTTTTGGTTTGCCACTTCTCACTTTTGTTGATACGGCAGGCGCTTATCCTGGTGTGAGTGCTGAAGAACGGGGGCAGGCAGAAGCAATTGCCCAATCAACAGCTACAACTTTGCGTTTGAAAGTTCCTGTAGTTTCCGTTGTTATTGGAGAAGGCGGTTCTGGAGGGGCGATAGCAATCGCGGCTGCCAATAAAGTTTATATGTTGGAGCACGCAATTTACTCTGTTATTTCACCAGAAGGAGCAGCTTCTATTTTATGGCGTGATCCAGCTCGTGCGAAAGATGCTGCAATGAATATGCGTATTACCGCTCAAGATTTGTATCGCTTAAAGATTATTGATGGCATTATTTCGGAACCTTTAGGGGGAGCACATCGTGGCAAAGAGATTGCCATTGATGCAACGGGTGATGTTATTTCAGAGGCTTTAAAAGCTATGGCTGGAAAAGATGGGGAAGCTCTTAAACAAGAGCGAAGGGAAAAATATCTTCAAATTGGTCGATCTCTAACATAGGTTATTTTTTGTGAGGGGTGTTGGATTGGAGTTTTATTCGATGACATTTAGCAGATTCCTCGCTGTGTGCATGTTGTTTGTAATGGGAATATTGACAGCATGTGAAGGAAGATTACCAGCTTCTATTCGTGCTAAGGTTGAGCAGCCGTTGCCGCAAGAAATCCAGAATAGAATGGCTTTGTACGATATTGATCCTTATGCACCAATTGTAATGCGATTTTTCAAGGAAGAAAATCTTGCTGAAGTTTGGAAACAATCTCGTTCAGGACCTTTTATCTTGGTTGCTCGCTATGGTATTTGCAAATGGTCTGGTAAGCTTGGACCTAAATATAAAGAAGGGGATCTTCAGACACCAGAGGGTTTTTATACTATTAGCGCAAACCAAATGAATCCTTATTCAAAATATTATCTTTCTTTTAATATAGGATTTCCTAACCTTTATGATCAAGAAAATGGTCGCACAGGAAGCAATCTTATGGTGCATGGTTCTTGCTTTTCCGCAGGTTGTTATTCTATGAGTGATAAGAACATGGCTCAGATTTATGCGTTTGCACGGGATGCTTTTAAAGGAGGACAAAGAGAGTTTCAGTTACAGGCTTTTCCTTTCCGCATGACCGAGGATAATATGTCACGTCATAGCAAGGATCCTCATTATCAATTCTGGGTTATGCTTAAGAAAGGTTATGATTTTTTTGAAAAAAATCGTCAACCTCCAACTGTTGAGGTTTATGGAAAACGTTACGTTTTTAATCGCGATATTGATAAAACTTCAGTTTCTCGAATGCCGTGAGTGTTATTGTATTCTATTGCACTGTAACACTATCACTTAATAATGGCGATACAGGATATGCAAAAACTTTGCACATAAGGTGTTTAAGTGAGTAGTCAATATTTTAAAGCGCAGAGTTTTTTCATAGAGCCTTATGTAAGTAAATCAGATGAGGTGGGAAGCCAAGAGGAATTTTCTCAAAGAAGTTGGATTGTTTGCACATCGGCACTGGTGTCAATCTTCGTTTTTAGTGAAGAGTAAGTTAACATAAAATGCACCTCTCTTTTTATTTCTTTCAAAGAGTTTTATTCTTTTATGCTGTAAAATATTGTCTTGTCGTGCTGTTATATAAGATACATTCACATATTTTAAAATGCGATATTGCCTCTGTCTGATTTTGGTTTTTTTCTTAACAGGGATTTTGATTTCAATTAGCTTGAATAAATATAGAGTTGAGCAGAATATTTTAGAACCAAGAATTTGGCCAATCTGTCTGTGAAATGAATCACATGAAGTGGTTTGCAGATGAAGCGCATTTAGAGAGAAAACAATCTGTTTACAGATTGATGGATATTGAAAATTTTTATCATAACAATTTGATTTATAATGATAGTTTATAATTCTTCAGTTTGAATTAGGGACTAAATATCATAAGATCCTTTTATCTTAAAATTTGTTTATGGTGAATCAATCGAAACCATTTTTTGCACGCCATAAAATTGGATTGGCATGTGAATAAAATTTTTAAAGAAAGGAGTACAGATAGTTCTCATGAGTACTCTAAAGTGCCAAGTTTTTTCAAAACATTTTTAACTGGCAAAAGTATGAGGCGATCAGTTTACATATTTATAGAGTAAAGATGGAGAATGGGCCTTATACATTTCATGGAGAATTTTGTATTATATTATTTATGGGTAGCGTCTTGAAATAGGAATAATGCGTATTGAGAGACGATGTTTTTAAACGAGTGCGTGAATTCGTGATACAATGGTATTCTATTTTGTGTGAGGGCGACGATTTTACAGATAAGGGTAATATGTTAGCGCTGGAGTGTTTTAATAGATAGTCATTTTCCGGCATGTGATTTTGTAAGAGAGCTAAAAAGTTTCAATTGTGGTAGTCTATGGGGATTTTGCCGCTCAGTGAAAAGGTACGAATAATTTTATGAGAGGCATTATTGTGCAGAAAGCATTGTTAAAAATGTGTATTTTCTTATTTTTTATTCCATTATGTTAATAAACTTGAATAGAAATATTTATGAAAGTTTTTTATAAATTTATAACATATTGATTATAAAGATAATTTAGTGTTATTCAAGTTAAATTAGAACCCTGAATACCGTAAGATTCCACATTTCAAAGCTGTTGCATGTTGAATAAATTAAAACCATTTGCTTGCACATTACAAGCGAGGATTGCTGCGTGGGTGAAATTGTACAAGAAAGACTAAAATGCTTTTTACAAACCGTTTCAAGTGCCAAAAGCTATTTCAACATTGGGAATTAGCAAAGTGTGTAATGATGTGCCGGTTTGCTCCTTTAAAAACATAAAGATGGTGGTGTCAATGAATTTAATGCTATATCATTGAAGAGGAGAAAAAATTAAAATTTTATTCCTGGAATGACCAGAGGATTTTCTAAGAGAGCTGTTTTGTCTGCAGTATCTATTGCTGGTTTATTAAAAAAAGCATTGAGGAGTTTTTGTATAGCTTCTTTTTCAACACCATCGGCAATGATGACGAAACGTGTTTGTTTTATTCCTTTTGGCCATGCTGGCAATCTTATGGGAGGGTGAAAAAATGTTTGTACGCCATGTAATACGAGTGGGCGATAAGGGTCATCACGCAATGCGATAATTGCTTTAATACGTAATAATTTTGTACCATAACGCTCTTGTAGGAGATCTAAAAAGGCTTCAATTGTGGCGTAATCAACAGGACCCTCACAGTTTAGTGAAAAGGTACGAATGGTTTTATGGGGGGTATGATCATGCGGGGTAGTCGTAAGATTTTGTTTAAGTTTTGTATTTTCTACTTTTTCAGCCCATAATGTGTTATTTATTAATAGATTTGAACAGAAATCTTCAGAATGGGCGTCAATGATTTGTGCTGTAGGATTCATTGTTTTAAGTGTGCTAAGGAGTGTATCTGAAAGCGTTTGTGGGTCTCTAAGATCTGTTTTGGTGAGAATGATTTTATCAGCAAATATTAATTGTTTATATATTTCAGGATAGCGCTCACATATGGAAAGCGGGCTTAATGTATCAAATGTTGCAAGAACAGCATTTATGGACAATGTTTGAATAAACAACGGGTGGCTTAAAAGTATTTGTAAAATAGGGGCGGGATCAGCCATCCCTGTGGTTTCAATGATAATATGATGGAGTTGTTTGATCTGTCCTGTCTGAACGCGATTTATTAAATCAATTAATGTGTCGATGAGATCACTGCGTAAATTGCAGCATAAGCAGCCATTGGCAAGCTCAATAATTCCTTCTGTCGTTTTTTCAACCAGAAGGTGGTCAATACTGATTTCGCCGAATTCATTGATGATAACAGCACATTCTGTTAAAAGAGGGTCTTGTAGCATACGGTTGAGCAAAGTTGTTTTGCCAGAGCCTAAAAAACCTGTAATAAGCGTGAGGGGGATGCGCTTTATTTTCATGTTAATCATCAATCATAGTTTTGTTTTTAAAAAATATATCTCAGTATGTCTAACCAATTTATAATGGTGTCCGTGAGGGATATAATGGTTAATCCCCCATGAAATCCATTGTACCACTATCTTTACGCTTATAAAGGTAGGTGCACGTGGGTATATCATACACTTTTTAGCGTCAATGTTACGATAATTCTTAGTTCTTGAAAGGACTTATAGGAAGAATTTTTATTCTTTGTTTTAATTATTTTATCTACATGTTCATCCACCTTGTGGTGGCAAGAAACTGGTTTTTATTGCTTCAACAAATACAGATTTGAAATGAGAGAATCTTACAATACTTGTGGTTCTGACATAAGGTACAAAATAATTAATTACCATTATAAATCAAAGTATTATAATTAATTTTAGATTATGATTTATGACTTTTTATAGAATGGTTTGCGTGCCTTTTATACGGAATATAGGGTTTTCTTAGTGGTTTTACTGTCATTTTAGGTGTTTGTGGCGTACGAATGAGATGTACTGATAAAGGATGAGAAAAAGAAGGTGGAGCAGTGATAAAAGGTGAGGTGAGAATAATATTTCCTTGATCATCATATGAATTTGCATGCATTTTTATGGCTTCAGGTGTGCATGTTTGTTGTCTCATATTGTTGGCTTGTGTTATGTTGCTCCCATAAGGTTTTAATGTTGCTAGTGTTAATTGGGGGTTTCCTTGGTGCAAAAATCCTGTTTCAAGAAGTTGTGCAGCTTTTTCTTCTCTTTCACTTATGTTGTTAGCACCTAGAATGACAGCAATAATTGTACGTTTATTGCGGGTGGCTGAGGCAACAAGATTAAAACCAGAGGCACAAATAAAGCCTGTTTTCATACCGTCTATCCCATAAAAACGGCCAATGAGGTTGTTTGAGTTATGTTGGATTTTTCGATTATTACCAAAATCAATGGCTGGAATAGAAAAATAATGAGCATATTGTGGAAATTCTCGACGTATTTGAACGGCTAAAAGAGCAATATCGCGTGCCGTGGAGTAGTTTTGAGGATCTGGTAAACCACTTGCGTTCGCAAAATGGGTGCCAAACATGCCTAAACGTTTAGCTTCGCTATTCATTTTACGTACAAAATCTTTCTGTGAACCCGCAATAGCTTCACTCATGGCAATGGCTAAATCATTGGTAGATTTAACCATGGTAATACTTAAGGCTGTATCAAGTGTGAGTACAGAACCAGCTTTATAGCCTGAACGATATGAGGGAGCTTTTGCGGCGTATTCGCTGATGGTGATATGTTTGTTTGGTGAAACTTCCCCTCGGCTCATGGCACGAAAAATAACATAAGCGGTCATTAATTTTGTCAAGGAAGCAGGATACCAACGCTCAAAAGCTTGATTATGTTTTAAGATACGCCTCGTTGTAACATCAACAGAAATAAAAGGCTGCGCTAGAGCAACAGCGCTGGATAAACTCAAAATCACAGAAAAAAATAAATTATAGAAGAGACGTTGCATTAATTTAAATCTAGTTCCCTCTTATTCGTTATTTAGAATTGTTTTAATGTAGCACACAAAGCTTTTAAGTCTAGGATAGGGAGGAAAGATGGTTAATTGCTGTATCCGTTGTGTATGTGGGATAAAAAACAACACTCATTTTTATTTTCCCCTTGAATTTGGTTTGATGACTTAAGTATCTCAAGAAATACTTTTTAAATAATGAAGATTGTACAAGATTTCAGATTCTTGGGGGATTGATGTTTCTCAGGAAGGAACGAATCTGCATAATCATACATTTTTCTTGCTTTCCTATTAGGACAGCCCTTGGTATTTGAGACGGTTCGTAAAAAGTATTTTAATCTTTTCTTGTATCGTTTTATTCACACGAGGTATCCCCGTTTGTAATGTGCAAGAAAATAATTCTAATTGATTCAACCTAGAGTAGATTTGAAATGAGAAAATCTTACGGTATTCAGGGTTCTCATTCAAGTTGAATAACGCTAAAATATCCTTATAAATCAATGAGATGTATGTTATTTAAATGATTTTAAAGAGAGGAAGAATTCTTTTTCAAAAAAATTTACACATTGATTATTTCTTATCATGTACATGTGTTTTATAATTTTGAATTAGAAAGTTTGAAGTATCTTTCTTATATTTTTGTTCCCTATACTCCGCTCAATATACAAAGTGATGCATTATTCTTATCAATCAGTGCATTGTTTCATGATGATTTAGTTTTTGAAGTTTCTGAACAGCGTATGGTGGCATAGGAGGAGGGGTAGGATCTTGAGCTGCTAAGAGAAGCAGTTCATCACACGCTTTTTCAGTTTTTTGGACAAGTTGATCTAGAAAATCACGTTTGCTTAAACCAGCCTCTATCGGGGGAAGAATACGGACACGAATTGTTCCAGGATAGCGGCGAAAATTATTGCGTGGCCAATATAAACCCGCATTATGTGCAATAGGAACAACTTGAAGTCCTAATTCATTATAGAGCGCGACAATTCCTGACTTATAATCTGGTTCTTGACCGGGTTGTCGGCGTGTTCCTTCGGGAAAAATCAAGATTTGGCGCCCTTGTTTTACTTTCTCTTTTGCTTTTTGTATAATCATTTTTAAGGCTTTGATGGGTGTTGTGCGGTTAATGGGGATAATTTGCGTTTTTGCCATATACCAGCCAAACAATGGAATCCACATCAATTCACGTTTTAAAATGAGAGTGGGATCATCAAAATAGGGAACAAGACTGAAAGTTTCCCAAGCCGATTGATGCTTTGGAGCAATGATGTAGGGTCCTTTGGGAAGATTTTCTAAACCTTCAATCTCATAACTTGTGCCTGCGATGTATTTTTGCAAAAAGAGAGTAACGCGCGCCCATGTTTTAGGGACAATCCATGCCTTTTTGCGGGGCATTAAAAAATAAACGGGAGCGTAAAGAATCATTTGTATGAAAGTTGTTGTATAAAAAGCGAACGTAAAAAGAATAGAACGAAGGATAAGCACTACATTTTCCATTTTATATCTATAAGAAGACTTCGTATATAATATAATTCACATGAGAAAACATCTTCTTTATATTTTTTCAAGCATCTATTTTTCGGTAACTCATTTTCCGATATTTAAAAACAGAAGGAAAGAGGTTGATGGAATTACAAAAAGATAAACTTTTTATTCCACGGATTTTATCTATTGCGGGAACAGATCCTTCTGGTGGCGCTGGAATGCAGGCGGATTTGAAGGTTTTTTCAGCTATGAAAACTTATGGTATGAGTGTGGTTACAGCTGTTGTTGCACAAAATACTCAGGGTGTGCGTTCTTTTCAGGCATTAGATGCTTCTTTTGTTGCAGATCAAATTGATTCTGTTTTTGAGGATATCCATGTTGATGCTGTTAAAATTGGTATGGTTGCAAATGCTCAGATTGCACAGGTTATTGCAGAACGTCTTGCTTATCATAAAGCGCGTTTCATTGTTTTTGATCCGGTTATGGTTGCAAAAAGTGGTGATGTTCTTTTAAAGTCTGATGCAATTGAAATTATGCGTGATGTTCTTGTGCCGATGTCAACTTTGATCACGCCCAATTTGCCTGAAGCTGCATTGTTATTGGGATGTGAAGTGCAATGGTCTTTAGAGACTATGTATCAATATGCTCCACGACTCTTGGCGCTAGGGTGTCGTGCAGTTTTGTTAAAAGGGGGACATTTGAATACGCTTACCAGAAATAGTACAGAAAATTACGATTGTTCTAGTCCAGATCTTTATTGTGATTGTGAAAACCTTGTTATACTTGAAGCCTCTCGTCTTTCAACCACTCATGATCATGGGACAGGGTGTACCATTTCTGCTGCCATTGCAGCTCTGTTACCTACCCAACCTTTGGATTGCGCTGTTAAACAAGCAAAAGATTATTTGCATGGCGCTTTAACTGCCTCAGATGCTTTAAAAGTAGGGAAAGGGCGAGGGCCGCTTCATCATTTTTATGCATTATGGAAAGATTAATACAACGATTGATAGTGAAAAATCTTCACTTTATGAATTTGTTTCGTCATTATATGCTGTTTTGGACTTATGACTGATAAGTGTTAGCGCATTGTAGCTTAACAGTTATTTTGTATTAAGAAGGATGAGAAAAAAATGTTATAATTTGTTTCTTTTATATATTTTTTACGATTAATCTATCCTGTTTCAGAGGCAATTTTGAGTATAAAAAAAGAGAGAGAAAGGAATTGTAAAATCAGGATTTGATAGAAAAAAGGATAGAGGGAAAGACCAATATTAAAGCTGTCTGATCCCACTATATTTGCTGTTTCTTATATTGGTGGCAAAACAGGATGAGCCAAAATCGTTATCAAAATTATTGAAGATATCTAACATTTACAGAGTTTTTTGTCGGCATGGATAGGGTTTTCTAAATAGAAATTGATACTTTCTGATGGAATTATCAATGATCTTTCAGGTGATGTGGTAAATTTTTTTCGGATATTACAACGTCATTATCCTTTTTATGGAACTGCTTTATGGAATTATTGGCGTTTCAGATGAGTAGCCATGAGGAGTTTCAATATTTAATACAGCAAGATCTAGAAACTTTCACGCATTTAGAGCGGGTTTTAAGGTTTTTATATTTATAGTGATTAAATTTTAGCGAGAAGATAGTCGATCGTACAATCGGAGTTTCAATAGACCTGTAGCGTATGGTTTAATCTTTTCAAAATTGAATTTTTATTCTGTTGTTTAGCAGATGTTACCATTAAACATTTAAAATGGCCTGATTTTATTGTGCGCTATGACGGTTTCAACACCTTATGTTACCTTATCTTGATTAAAGTTATGTTCCTCATGTAAAATAGAATGCACTTATATTGTTAATTCACATGTTTATTTTAAAGAGATTTCTCTCAAGGTGTGTAACATCCATTTTATAATAATGTTCGTGAATGGTCTAAAGCCTCTATGAAGTGTATAAAACTATTATGCTTCCCATTTTTACGTTTTCAAGGTGAAAGGGGTCCCCCCCTATACTATTTTAGCTCCCAATGTTGCGATAATCTTTGGTATTTCAGAGCGTTCAGAAGAAGAGTTTTTATTCCTTTCTTCAAGTGAATTTTATCGATACGTCAATTTTGCCTGTTATGCGTGAGAAGATGATTGTGAGTGATTTTAATGTATAGAGATTTGAAATGAGATAGTCCTATGATATTTGAGACGCTTGCTCAATATGAATAATTATAAATTATCTTTATAAATCAAGTTGTTAATTTATTTTTGTGTTGAAGATTATTCTGGATAAGAATTTGTTCAAGCAAGAGGATTACCAAATGATGTCCACGCTGTTTGCACAAGTACAAGGGAAAATTTCTTTTGTCTTTCAAATGATGTGCCAGAAATCCCAAAAACTTAATTTACTCTACATAATAGGTGAAAATAGTTTATTTCGTGTAAAAATAATATAATTAGCGTGAGAGATTTCTCATCATCAACTGTGATATAAAAAAGAAACAATACACATAAAGGACCTTTAAATGATCTTTGAAAGTTTTTTTAAGCTCCTTTGGTTATTTTATAAAGCGAAAATTTTTTCTATTAATTAACTAACAGACTAACCATCTAACAAACTATGATGCAACTGTCGTTCTAAATATTTGCTTTCGAGTTCTTCATAATTATCAGTAACAAACAGTAGATTATTGATCATATAAAAAATTTACACTTATTCAACTTAGATTTGTGATAGATATCTTTATTTAAGACAAAGTAAGAAAATAAGAAAATTTGAGTGAGTCATTTAAAACAATTATATTTGTAATGATTTTAGCTTTTCACTATCAGTAGTAAAGGGGATTGGCCAAGCTTCCTTGGTTGTATCGATTGCTTGATCATATTTGAGCTCTGCTGAAAATAATAAATTCTTTTAGTTGATGAGCAAAAAAGAATTCATCACTCAATGATCATGTGTTTATTGGAATAAATTTTAAATTCACCAAAGTTTGTAAAGCCCAATTTTTTATAAATGCCAATTCCCTCGTGAGAGGCTTGCATACCAATAACATGACATTTCTTTCTTTTTAAATGCTCAATAGCAATTTTTGTCATGAATGACCAAACACCTCTTTTCTGAAAATCTGGATTGGTGACAATATCATACACTCCACCAACTCCATCTGCTTTAATACAAAAACATATTGCTACAGGATTGTTATTTATATAACCAACGAACATCTCTACATCAGAGTCTTTATTTATAACAACGGCCTATTGTTTCATAAAATATAACTGCTTCTTCATCAAAAGGCTCGAAGACTGATGCCATAACATTTCCATAATCTCTAAAATCTTGAAGTGATTCAACTTCCTTGATTTTGAAGTTATCCGGCATAGAAGTAACATGTGAGTCTATATCTTGCGCTAAAGCTGCCATGCCTACCTCTGTTTCAACATGCTCTAAGCTAATAGATAAGAGAACTTCATCAACTTTATAATGAGACGAATGAGGTCCAACCCACCAAGCTAAAGGTAGTTTCTGCGCATTACAAGAAAGCGATTATAGATTTTGCCTGCTCTACAGGTATAGTTTCTTGTAAATTTTTAGCAGAGATAATATTGAATGTATCTGAAGCAAATGTTGAATTAATAGAAGAAACGCCATTTGAAAAATCAACAACCTTTATTTTAGGGCACAATTTTGGTAAAAAACGTACTTTTGAACAAAAATTATTCTCTAATGATAAGTCAATTTTTGATTTGTTTAACATTTGTTTTTCTTGTCATTGCTCATCATTTCTAATTAATCTTTTATACGGGGGCTGTAAAAAAATCCGTCTAAGTTAAAAATTATTATCTTAGATCTAAGCCCCAATCCAATAGATGCTTCACAAGAAATTACGAATCTTAGAAAAACTTTGAAAAAAGTAAATTGATACAAAACCGAGTGGAAAAATATACAAAACCTGCTGGCAAGATACATACAGCTACAACAATCGATGACAAGCTATAACTCCACACAAGAACGAATAAATACAAAATTCAATGGAGCGGGCGATGGGATTCGAACCCACGACCCCAACCTTGGCAAGGTTGTGCTCTACCCCTGAGCTACACCCGCTTACCGATTCGATATATGTCTTGTCTGTATGGCGTAGGCTTCTACGAATTGCAACAAAAAAATATCATTTTAGTTTGATTTATTTTGTCCATGTTTAAATAAAATGAAATAAAGATTGATTTTAGAAAATTCTTCAGTAATAAATTATTCCTTTTTTAATTTTTGCATGGAGAGGGGTGGAATATAATGTTGAAGAGAATAAATATATTAGGGATTATCATTGCAACTGTTTTTATGATGAACAGTGTTGCAAAGGCCGATGACCAAGTTAAACACGTTAAAGTTGCAATAACGCAAATTATGGTTCATCCTGCTGCGGATGCTGTTCGTAAAGGTGTAGAAGATGTGCTTGCAGCAAATGGTTATAAGCAAGGTGAAAATTTTCAACTTACCTTTTTATCAGCGCAGGGTAATATTTCAACAGCAACGCAAATTGCACGTAAATTTGTTGGTGATAAACCAGATGTTATTGTAGCAATTACCACGCCTTCAGCACAAACGATGCTTGCGGCAACAAAAACAATTCCTATCGTCTTTGCAGCGATTTCTGATCCTATCGGAGCTAAAATCGTTTCTTCACTTACCAAACCTGGCGGTAATATGACGGGGAGTTCTGATCGTATAGATGTTGCAGAAAGTGTTAGACTTTTACAAGAAGTAAAACCAGATTTGAAAAAAATTGGTTATCTTTATAATGCTTCTGAGGCAAATTCTGTTTCGACACTTAAAACGTTAAAGGATGTAGCAAAAAAAGCTGGAATTGAAATTATTCCCTCATCGGCACCAAAGCCTTCAGATGTGCAGGCAGCAACACGCGCTTTAATCGGTAAGGTCGATATTATTTTTGTTCCTGCTGATAATACGATTTTATCTGTTTTAGAAGGTGCAATAAAGGTCTCAGAGGAAGCCAATATGCCTGTATTTACTGTTGATGCTAATACTATCGGGCGCGGGCCTTTTATGACGCAAGGTGTGAATTTCTATGATGTAGGGGTTGATGCTGGAAAATTGGTCGTGCGTATTCTAAAGGGTGAAAAACCTGGTGATATTGATGTTGTACAGGCAGCTAATAATGACATTCGAATTGATTTGAAAGCAGCCCAAAAAGCAGGGATTGTTATTCCGCAGGCAGTTATTGACCGTGCAACAAAAGTGATTCAATAACTTTTATTGATCAAAGTGTTGATCCTATAAAAATACGTTAAGTTTTCATGGAGATTGTTTTTACATGAATATATTTGCGTTTTCTGGTGCTGTGGAATTAGGCCTTATTTATGCGTTTGTTGCTATAGGGGTTTATCTTTCATTTCGGGTTTTAGATTTTCCTGATTTAACAGTTGATGGATCGTTTCTTCTTGGTTCCTGTGTCTGTGGTGTTTTGATTCTCTTGGGTTTCAATGCATGGACAGCTATGGCATGTGCTTTTTGTGCAGGTATGGTGGCTGGTTTATTAACGGCTATGTTGAATTTGCGTTTTGGCATTTTGAATCTTTTAGCTTCTATTTTAACAATGTCGGCACTTTATACGGTTAATCTTCGTATTATGGGAATTATGGGAGGGTCTAATGTTAATTTAGCTCTTGCTGATACGGCGTTAACGCCCTTTTATAATCTGTTTGGTTTGTCTGATATTTTTGTGCGCCCTCTTTTCGTTGGTATTGTGTTGCTCGTTATGGCGTTTTTGATTTGGCGCTTTTTGGAAAGTGAAATTGGTCTTGCTATGCGTGCAATGGGAGCTAATCCACGCATGGCGACGGCGCAAGGTGTTCATACATCAGCATTGATATATTTTGGAATGGGGCTTTCCAATGCGTGTGTGGCACTTGGTGGTTCTCTTTATATTCAAACTGCGATTGCAACAGATATTACCGGTGGAATTGGAACAATTGTTTTTGGATTGGCAGCCGTGATTATCGGTGAAACTCTCTTTCGTACGCGCAATATTTTTTGGATTATAATCAGCTGTATTGTAGGGTCTGTGCTTTATCGTGTGGCGGTGCAATTTGCATTTGAAGCAAATGGAATTGGTATTGATACGTCGACAGATCTTCAGTTGATTACTTCACTGTTGGTTATTTTAACCCTTATTGTGCCACGCTATTGGAGGAGGCGTAAACGTGATTGAATTTTTTCATGTTGGGGTCACATTTAAACCGCAAACACCTTTGGAAAAACAGGCTTTAATTGATATTAACCTGAAAATTGATCAGGGTAGTTTTGTTACGGTTATTGGTTCAAATGGTGCTGGTAAATCAACTTTGCTCAGTGTTTTAGCGGGTGCAACGCTTCCTTCAACAGGGAAAGTGGTTATCAATGGACAAAATGTTTCTAGGCAATCAGTCAGTGAACGCGCTGGAAAAATTGCTTGTGTTTTTCAAGATTCGTTAGAGGGAAGTTGTGGTTCTTTAACAATTGAAGAAAATTTGGCTCTTGCTGCTCTTCGAGGAAGTCGTCGTGGTTTGCGTGCAGCTTTAAATTATGAGAAACGGCAATTTTTTCGAGAGAAAATTGCTCAATTAGGCATTGGTCTTGAAGCATATATTCATAATCCTATGGATAGTTTATCAGGTGGGCAACGCCAAGCAGTTTGTCTTGTGATGGCAACGTTAGCACATGCGGATGTTTTATTGCTTGATGAACATACCTCAGCACTTGATCCTGGAATGGCTGATTTTGTGATGCGGTTGACTGAAAAAATCGTTGAAGAGAAAAAATTAACGACTATCATGGTGACTCATTCTATGCGTCAGGCTCTTGATTATGGCGATCGCACCTTGATGTTGCATAGTGGAAAAGTGATTTTGGATGTCTGTCATGAAGAGCGTAAGGGCTTGAATGTCAATGATTTAATTGGCATGTTTCAGAAAGTTCGCGGGGAAGTTCTTGATGATGATGAACTGTTAATGGATTAATAATGTGGCTCAGAAAAAAGCACATGAAGTTGATCAGTTTTTAACGCGTTTTTCACGTGCTTTTCCTATTGTTCTCATTTATGGGCCAGATCGTGGTCTTGTTTGTGAGCGTGCACAATGTTTTGCAAAACTTACACGGGTAGCAATAGAAGATCCATTTTCGACAATTCGTTTGGATGCTGCTGAAATTGATAAAGATCCTGCACGTTTGGAAAATGAAGCGCGTACGTTATCGCTTTTTGGGGGAGATCGTTTGATATGGATCTCTAATGCGGCTAATCAAAAAGGTTTTCTTGCTGCCTTAAAACTTTTAATTGAGAAGCCACCAGAAGCTTGTTTTATACTCATTGAATCAGGGGATTTAAAAAAAGGAACAGGGTTGCGCAATGCTGTTGAAACGGCATCAAAAGCGATGGCTTTGCCCTGTTTTGCCGATGATATGCGTTCTCTTGACGGGTTGATTGATGAGGTTTTAGGACAGTTTAAGAAGACTCTTTCTTTAGATGCACGTAGATGGTTGCATGAAAGTTTAGGGGCGGATCGCCTTGTATCACGAGGTGAATTAGAAAAGCTTTGTCTTTACGCTGCAAATGCTCACGTTACTCTTGAAGATGTGAAAGCTGTTGTAAGCGATGTCAGTGCTCTTTCTCAAGATGAAGTCATTGATGCTCTTTTATTGGGCGATATATCAGGCTTTGAAGTGCATTTTAATCGACATGCAGCAGTGCATGGGGCACTTTTTTTAATTTTGAGTACAGCTCAAAGGCATTTTCAGCAATTACAGCTATTGCGTTATCAGGTAGAGGTTGAAGGAAAATCGCCTTTTACGGTGGTTTCTGAAGCTCGTCCTCCCATTTTTTTTCAACGGAAAAAGATCGTTGAACAAGCTTTAAAATATTGGAAGTTAGAACAAATTTCTTATGCAATGGAAAGAATTCAGAGTGCTGTTTTAGACAGTCGTAAAAATCCACTTTTGGGCGAAGCTATCATTCGTCAAGTTTTGTTAGGGCTTACAATTATTGCACGACGCCAGATGGCAGCTTAACAGCCTAGAAATATAATGATTTTTTATTTTTGGTATACCACAGAGGCATTTTCAGCAATTAAAACTGTTATGCTATCAAGTAGAGGTTGGTGGAACTTGTATTTTTGAGGATGCATTTTAGGAGCTTGAAAGCTTGATAGAAATTTTTCTTCAAAAGAAATAGTTTATTTTCAAAAGGCCATTTTGAAACAGTTTTATTATTTTGTTGTATCGTAAAGTACTGTTTTTTAGAGTAGTGATACGAGGCTCATATCAAATTTTATGTATTCGATGTTTTTTTGTGTGGGTATTTGGTGAATATTAGGTTGGTTCATAGAGTCTTAATGGAGTAACACCCCCATGTAAAACAGAGTATCTCAAACAACAGAAGACACTTGTATGGTAGATTCATACGCTTTCTTAGAAATATTTTTTAATGCGCGTCATATCTATTTCGAGGCGGTGTTTATGAATGGTGTAGAAGTAAAGTTCCTTGTGAAGAATATAAAACCCATAGAGCAACTCTATCTTTACGCTTAATAAAAGTGCAAGTCGACACTCATTATATACTTTGCTAGCCTCTAATGTTGCTACAGTTTTTAGCATTAGAAAGCGTTTTTCATCATTTTTTCTCACATGTCTTCTTGTGACGTGTAGAAAAGAGATTTTAATTGATAAGAGGGTTTGTGATGGAAGAATTTTACAGTATTCGAAGTTATGATTCAAATTGAAAAAAATTATTATTTTTATAAATCAATATACTATAGATTAATTGAATCACATAAAATAGTGAGCCAGAGGAATCTTTTAGACAAGAAAATGAACGGTGTGCAGATCTGTATGAATTAAGAATCTTCGTGGGATGAGGAGAAGGTCAAAATAGATTATGATGAAAACGACAGCACCTATGGGGAAACTTTTATGTTTGATACAGAGATGATTATCTTAGCAATGAATGTGTCTCATAAACAAAGCTAGCCATTGTTTATTATTAATAATTTATTATTTTTTATATTGAATCAATCAGAACAATGTCTTTTACACGTCATAAGTGGGGGCGTGTGGATAAAAACTGTGCAAGAAAGCACTAAAAATGCCTCTTATGAATGCTCTCAAATTCCAAGGTTTTTTGCAACATTGGGGGTAGGAAAATATAATAATAGTGTTTTATTAAGTGTAAAGAGGGTCGTGCTTAATGGATTTATAGTTATAACATTTACGAACATTGTCGTGAGATAGGCTGGGGAGCGAGATGCCTTTTTAAAACAAACGCATGAATTTGTAATCCAAATCTATTCTATTTAGGGCGTTCTATTTTACGCGAGGGGTGTGATTCCATTAAAGGGATGTTCAGTGTTTTTGTTATCAAACTTTTTCTTTATTGAGAGGGCGTGTTTTTCTCATATTTATTTTATTTATGGTATCCGGAATCGGGAGAGGAAAATGTTTTTAATGGTATCTTTTGGTATGCGTTGTTTTACGGTGTTTTCAATATTCGCGAAACTTATGTTGATGTTGTAGGTGGAGTCGTAATACGTTTTTATATAGGTCTAATGTACAAATTAATGAACGTATCGGGATAATTGGAGAAGAGTTAGTGTCTGCTTACGCTTTTGATGTGTTTTTTTGTGAGTAAATTAGTAAGATAAAGTAAACTGATGGGATTTATGTAGAGTCGTTGTTATCCTAATTGAGAGTGCATTTTATTTTGTTTCGGTGATGCGCTTTGATCAGTAATTAAGAGGGAGTTTTAGAGCGTGATGTTAGATTTCTCGTCATTTATTTTTTATGTGTTTTCTAGGTAAATTGATCTGTTGTCAGCTTGCGCAGGTGATAATTGGTAAGCTGCGTTATTCTTTATTCCCTAGTTGTCATTTTTTAATGTTTTACGCATAACTCTTGAACAAACAAACAAGAAAATTATGATTTTACAATTGTCTTTATTGCCATTTGCAAAGAATCTTTGAAGGTGAAAGATGCTCCATATTCAGTTTGAAAAAATAGCACTCATTGGGATCGGTCTGATTGGGTCTTCTTTAGCAAGAGTGATTAAAAAGAAAAATCTTGCGGCTCAGATTTCTATTGCAACACGTCGTCCAGAAACCCTGAAAAGAGCGCGTGAATTGGAGCTTGGGGATTTTTATACGACAGATAATGCAAAAGCTGTTGAAGGAGCAGATTTGGTTATTCTTTCTGTTCCTGTTGGAGCTAGTGCAGAAGTGGCAAAAACTATTCGTGATCATTTAAAACTTGGAGCGATTGTGAGTGATGTTGGTTCTACGAAAGCGTTGGTTATTGCGGAAATGGCACCTTTATTGCCAAAAACGGTTCATTTTATTCCAGGGCATCCAATTGCTGGAACGGAATATTCAGGACCGGATGCTGGTTTTGCTGATTTATTTATGAATCGTTGGTGTATTTTAACGCCTTTTGCGGATAGCGATGCTGCTGCTGTCGCACAATTAACAGCGTTTTGGGAAGCTTGTGGTGCGCGTGTCGAAAAGATGGAACCTAAGCATCATGATCTTGTTTTGGCTATTGTTTCACATTTACCCCATTTGATTGCGTATAATACTGTTGGGACAGCGAGTGATTTAGAAAAAGTAACAAATTCGGAAGTGATTGCTTATTCCGCTTCCGGTTTTCGTGATTTTACGCGTTTAGCATCTTCTGATCCCGTTATGTGGCGAGATATTTGTTTGCATAATAAGGATGCTATTTTAGAAATGTTGAGCCGTTTTAGTGAGGGGCTTGCTTTTTTAGAACGGGCAATTCATTTAGGAGATGGTGAGACACTGTTTAACTTTTTTACACGTACGCGTGCTGTACGTCGCAATATTATTGATGCTGGACAGGAAATTGATGCTCCTGATTTTGGACGTCAGAGTGTTTCTAAAAAAGGGTGAATAAAAGCAAGGGGGTTTTGTTGAATTTCGTTGGTTTTTTCTAGAAATCGATAAGAAGTTTTTTCTTTATTCAGTCATAGATTGCAATAAAAAGGAGGGGCGATTGCTCCGATACAGATAATCATGACTTCAAAAGGTTTTATGTGTGCACGATCATCTTGCTTAGCTCTCTATAGGGCATATGATGTACAGAAGAGGTTACTGATCTGTAGAAGTAACAAAAAAATGAGGTCGTTGTAGAACTTCATAGAGTGGGTTATTGTTTTTGTTTTGGTATAAAGTCGGGCTTGACCGTATTGATTATTGACCTTTATATTGCAACATTGCAAAATGTTTATTTGCAGAGTTTTGATGATTTTTATAAAACTTGAAATAGACTGAGGAAGAGTTTTACCAGAAAGTATTGAGTTTTGTTAAAAAATATCTTTTGGTATAGCTATCGTATTTTGGGTGACGCAGTAAGTCATTATTGGCGTGATAATGGGAGTGCTTTTGCAAGCCATGTTGCGCTATCGGGGCTTTTAGCATTTTTCCCTTTTTTTATTTTTGGAACATCGTTTGCTCGTTTTCTAGGGGCTTTTACCTATACACCGCAAAAAATTAAAGCACTGGTGCAGTTATTGCCTGATGTTATTGCAGAGCCTTTATCTCAGGAAATTGTCAATGTTTTAACCATTCATCGAGGAGGTGTGTTGACGCTTTCTGTCATTGGAGCGGCTTATTTTGCTTCTAATGGGATAGAGGCTTTGCGTACGGCTTTAAATAAAGCTTACCGTGTTACTGATCGACGGAGTTTGTTATTTTGTCGTTTTCAAAGCCTGTTTTTTGTAATCCTTGGAGCTGTTGGTCTTGTTGTGATTAGTTTTTTATTGATTCTGGCGCCTTTGTTGATCAAAATTATGCAAAATCATTCTTTTTTTATGACTGAATATATTGCTGTTATTCGTGTATGGCGTTATACAGTTGCAATCGTTATTTTGTTTATCAGTCTTTTGATTGTTCATAAATGGCTTCCAGCAGGGCGGCGGAAAATTATAGATATTTTACCAGGAATAGTGGTGACAATGTTTATATGGTTTATGGCTTCTATCGCTTTTGCGCAATATTTAACGATGTTTGATTATATTTCTACCTATGCAGGGTTGGCATCTATTATGGTTGCTATTATTTTTCTCTACATATTGAGTGCAATTTTTATTTTGGGAGGAGAAATAAACGCGGCGATAATGTTTTATCGCAAGGATTTGCAACATTCAGATGAATGAAAGAGCTTATTATTGCTTGAAAGCCAAGGTATGAATATCCCAATAAAGCCTGCTATCACTTTGTTGATTGATGCGGATGCTTGTCCTGTAAAAGATGAAGTTTATCGTGTGATGAATCGTTATCAGCTTAAGACATTTGTTGTGGCAAATCGTTCTTTGTCCCTTCCAGATGAAGCACTCATTGAAAGAGTGGTCGTTGCTGGTGAATTCAATGGTGCTGATGATTGGATTGTAGAACATGTGCATGAGGCAAGTATCGTTATTACCAGTGATATTCCTTTAGCAGCACGGGTTGTGCAAGCTGGGGGTTTTTGTCTTTCGCCAACGGGGCGTATTTTTGATGTAAATTCAATTGGTCAGGCTTTGGCGATGCGCAATTTGATGGAAGATTTGCGTGGACAGGGCAGTATAATAGGTGGTCCCCGTCCTTTTTCTCGTAAAGACCGTTCTGCTTTTTTGTCAGCACTGGATCTTGTTATACAACGTTTAAAAAGACGCGGTTATTAAAGTTATAGGGCTTCTTTAATGACTGCTTTTATAAGTGCTTTGGCATCGTCATTGGCCCATGGAGCTGCACCATTGAAAGAAGCAATGAGATATCCCTCTTTATCAATGAGCAATGTAATGGGGAGTCCTAAAGCGAGCCCCTGTTTTCTAACATTGTTGAAAATATCCATTGTTTCATCGCGATAGTAAAGCAAATTATCTGAATGAATATTCTGTAAAAATTGCTGAATTTTTTCAGGAGAAGCAGTTTTATCGATATTAATAGCTATGACATCAAAGTTTTCTCCACCTAATTCACGTTTTAATTGCGCAAGTTCAGGCATTTCTGTGCGGCAAGGTGCACACCAAATAGCCCATAGATTGACCAGCATTGGTTTTCCAGTAAATTCGCTGAGTGTGTGCTCTTTTCCTAGAATATCCTTGAAAGAGAGTTTATTCATATCTGAGGGCGTATCAGCAAATCGTATGTGGCTAAAAAAGCCTTTTGCTGCTTTTCGTATCGCCATCATTTTTTCTGCTCGTGCTTTATTAATGTTTATTTCTTGTGCTTGTGCTGCTGAAATGAAATTGAAAAGAAAAAACTCTCTTTTGGTATCGTAGTTTATGGTTGCGTATAAACTCAATGCAATGATAAAGAATGCAAGGGAAAGTTGCCTTTTTTTATTGTTTTTTTTGCTGATGAAAATTTGAAAAATCATAATTTTGTCCTTTGGATGGGTGTTTTCAGAATATGACAGATGAGAAGTTAAAGAACCAAATGTGGGGTGGTCGGTTTGCGGCAGGCCCTGCTGCAATTATGGAAGAAATTAATGCTTCTATTGATTTTGATCAAAAACTTTATCGACAAGATATTGAAGGTTCTCTTTCTCATGCAGCTATGTTAGCGCAAACGAAAATCATTTCACAATCAGATTATGAAAAAATTGTTCATGGTTTGAAACTTATTCGCCAAGAAATTGAAGACGGTAAATTTGTTTTTTCACGAAAGCTTGAAGATATTCATATGAATATTGAAGCGCGGCTGAGCGAATTGATAGGTCCTGTAGCTGGGCGTTTGCATACGGCGCGTTCACGCAATGATCAAGTTGCTGTTGATTTTCGCTTGTGGGTACGTGAAGCAACGCAAAAGATAGCACAAGCTTTAAAAGGATTGATAGAGCAATTACTTATTCGCGCAGAACAACATGTTGATACCTTTATGCCAGGCTTTACGCATTTACAATTGGCTCAACCCGTAACATTGGGTCATTATATGATGGCTTATGTTGAAATGTTTGGTCGAGATTTATCGCGGATGCGTGATGCTGTTGAGCGAATGAATGAATCGCCTTTAGGGGCGGCTGCTTTAGCGGGGACAGGCTTTCCAATTGACCGTTTTATGACAGCAAAAGCGCTAGGCTTTCGCGAACCTACACGCAATTCAATTGATAGTGTTTCAGATCGTGACTTTGCATTGGAATTTTTAAGCGCTGGCGCTCTTTGTGCAACACATCTTTCACGTTTAGCAGAAGAAATAATTCTTTGGTCAAGTGAACAGTTTTGTTTTATTCATTTATCAGATGCTTTTTCAACGGGTTCGTCTATTATGCCACAAAAGAGAAATCCTGATGCGGCAGAGTTAGTACGAGCGAAAGCAGGTCGATTGAATGGTGCGCTTATGGGATTGTTAACGGTGATGAAAGGATTACCGCTTGCTTATTCAAAGGATATGCAAGAAGATAAAGAATATGTGTTTGATGGGGCTTTGAGTTTGGAATTATCACTAGCAGCAATGACAGGGATGATTGCTGATTTGAAAGTGAATAAAAAAGCCATGAAACAAGCAGCGGATTTAGGGTATGCAACAGCTACAGATTTTGCTGATTGGCTTGTACGCGAATCAGAGATTCCTTTTCGCGAAGCACATCACATCACAGGGTGTGCTGTGGCATTGGCAGAAAAAAAACAGTGTCGCCTCCATGATTTATCATTAGATGAACTTCAAGCAATTTGTCCTGATATCAATGCGACACTTTTTGATGTTTTGACCGTTGAAAAATCTGTTGAAAGTCGCAAAAGCTTTGGGGGAACAGCGCCTTCAGAGGTTTTTCGGCAAATTGCGTATTGGAAAAAGCGTCTCGTGAGCGCTTGAGTGATTGTATTTTAAAGGTAAAAAAGAGATCGAGATGAGGAAAGAGGACAGATGAAAATTATATTAAAGGGGGTGATGATTGTCCTTTTGGGGGGCTTGGGTATCGTTGGGTGTGGGCGTAAAGGGTCATTAGAGTTACCTCCTTCAACAGGAGTGAATTCTTCACAAGGAACTTTTGTTCCTCAAGGCAAAACAGATAAACCTTTTATTCTTGATAGGTTGATACAATAGGGATTTTTATGCGTTTTTTTTCTTATCATCAGGGTGTGCTCCACGCTGAAGGTCTTTCGCTTTTGGAACTTGCGCGGAAAGTTGAAACACCTTTTTATTGTTATTCAGCTAGCGCAATCGTTGCACATTTTAAAGATTATCAGAATGCATTTCATGATATGCCGAGTTTAATTGCTTATGCGGTTAAAGCGAATTCCAATCAAGCGGTTTTACAACTTTTAGCTAACAATGGAGCGGGAGCTGATGTGGTCTCAGAAGGGGAATTACGGCGTGCACTTGCTGTTGGTATTCCTGCACAGAATATTGTTTATTCTGGTGTTGGTAAAACAGTGAAAGAAATAGATTTTGCTCTTGCACAAGATATTTATTGTTTTAACGTTGAATCAGAGCCAGAACTTGAACAATTATCGGCGCGGGCTGCTGCGCTTTCAAAAACGGCTCGTATTTCTTTACGTATTAATCCTGATGTGGATGCTAAGACTCACAAGAAAATTACAACAGGTAAGTCTGAGAATAAATTTGGTATTCCACTGTCTTTGGCGGGTGATGCATATAAAAAAGCAGCCCAATTGCCCGGTCTTCATGTGTGTGGTGTTGATCTCCATATTGGCAGTCAAATTTGTGATTTAAAACCGTTTGAAGATGCATTTGTTATTGTTGCAGATTTTGTGCGTCAATTATGGAATAATGGTTATGCGATAACCCATATCGATATTGGGGGCGGGCTTGGTATTTCTTATGGTTATGAGCAGCATCCAGTACCTTCTCCTTTTGAGTATGCAGCACTGGTAAAGAAACATATTGCGCCTTTAGGGATCAATATTATCTTAGAACCTGGGCGTAGTATTGTTGGTGAGGCTGGTGTGTTGGTGACATCGGTTGTGTATTTAAAAAAGGGGGAAGGACGAAATTTTGTTATTGTTGATGCGGCGATGAATGATTTCATGCGTCCAACGCTTTATGATGCGTGGCAAAATGTAATGCCAGTGAAAAAAACACCAGTAGATGCCCCTCTGATTAATGCTGATATTGTGGGTCCTATTTGTGAAACTGGTGATTATTTAGGCTTGGAACGTTCTTTACCAGTGTTGAAAGCGGGTGATGTTTTGATGTTAACAGGAGCAGGGGCTTATGGCGCAGTGATGGCAAGCACTTATAATAGTCGACTTTTGGTGCCGGAAGTTTTGGTTCAGGATACGCGTTATGCAGTCATTCGTCCACGCCTTGATTATGCACAATTGATAGGATGTGATCATATTCCAGATTGGATTGAGCCCAAATTAGATTGAGCATTATTAAATATTTTGGGTCTTATTTTTACTAAACTTTGATGAAACAATTTATTTTCTAGAAATTGTTTTGTATGGGGTTTATGATCTTAATGCACCACGATAAAAGGGGATAAATGCTTGTTTATGAAAAATAAAAACATCAAAGGTTTTGCAATGAAGCTTTTGTGTGTGCGCATTTTGATGTGGGGGATCCTTTCATTTGAACGGATGTGGGTACGGTTGTTGCCATTTTTCCTCGTTCTTAGTCTCTTTTGTTCGTTTAGCTGGTTGGGACTTTTTGGCATTTTGGGCTATTGGTCACATTTGCTCTTACTTGGGGTTATACTTGTTTGTGCTGGGGCAAGTTTGTTTTTTCTTATTCGTTTTCGGTTTCCCACAATGCGGGAAGTAAATTGCCGCCTTGAACGCGTCAATGATCTTAGACACCAGCCTTTGAATATTCAGACAGATCGTTTATGTTCTGAAAATGATGAAGATTTTAGTGCTGTTATTTGGCGTGAACATCAACGCCGAATGGCAAAGCAATTATACCATTTAAAAACTGGATTTATCTCTCTTAATAGTGCGGATTATGATCCTTTGGCTTTGAGGGCTTTGTGTGCTCTTCTTTTTGTGTGCGCTTTTAGTTTTTCTTTTGGTTCACAAGGGGGGCGTTTGGCTGATGCCTTTGATTTTCGTCCTGTCGTTGATGAAAAACTCATGCGGATTGATGCTTGGGTAACACCCCCAGCTTATACCGGTGTGGCACCGATTTATTTGACAAAAGATGAGAAAACACAACTAGAAATCCCTGAAGGGAGTAATGTTGTTGTGCGTGTTGTCAATGGAGCTGGTATTACAGTAAAAGCAAAGTCTGTAGAAGATGGGAGGGAAGTTTCGTTTTCAGAGAAAACGGAACAAACAGCTTTGAATGATCCAATCGTTCATTTTGAAACACATTTAAAGCATTCAATAAATTTATTTGTATCATCACGTCGTAAAAAACAGCAGTGGCATTTGCAGATAATTAAGGACAAGCTTCCGACAATTCATTGGCTGGAAAAACCAGGGAGGATTTTAACGGGATCGTTGGAGTTACGATATGTGGTGGATGATGATTATGGTGTGACAAAGGCTTTTGTTGAAATAGAGCCTTTTCTTCCTCAGAATAAAAGTGCTTCTTCTCTTTATAATGCTCCGGAAATAGAGCTTCTTCTTCCGCGTGGTGGAAAGGGGAAAATGCGAATGGTGCAGGATATATCAGCGCATCCATGGGCAGGTTCGCAAGTCAAAATTACTTTGGTGGCAGAAGATGGTGCGGGGCAGAAAGGGCGTAGCAAAACTTTTGTTATGATATTACCACAGCGTGTTTTTTCGAATCCTGTTGCACGCGCAGTGGTTGAATTGCGTCGTCTATTAGCGCTTGATGCTTCTGTGAAAGAGCGTGTATTGGATATGCTTTCTGCTTTGCTTGTGCGTCCAGAAAAGGGGTTGCAAAATGCATCGCATTTTATTGTTCTACAAAGTGCGTGGACAAGACTTTCTTTAGCACAAACAGACGAGGATTTGCGCGATGTGGTGGATTATTTATGGCAAATTGCTTTGGGTATTGAAGATAATCAGCTTGAATCCGTGCAAAAAAAGTTAAAACAAGCACAAGCTGCTTTACGTGATGCACTGCGTTACGGTGCTTCAGCGGCAGAAATTGAACGGCTTATGGCAGATTTACGTCAAGCTATGGATGAGTATATTCGTGCTTTGGCTGAAAAAGCACCGGATAGTCAAGTTTCTAAAAATTCTAAAAGCTCAAAAAGTCCTAATCTTTCTGAATCTACATTACAAGAAAAACTAAATTTAATTGAGGAAATGGCTAAAACGGGCTCTTCTTTAGCAGCTGAACAACTCTTGGCGGAAGTTGAACAGACGCTTGATCATTTGCATGTGCAAAAAGGCAATCAAAATGAGGGAGAAAAAAGCCAATCTGCACAAATGAAAGAAAAGATGGACCAGCTTGGAGATTTAATGCGTCGTCAGCAAGAAATTCTCAATGAAACACATCAGTTAGAGATGGAACAAAAACGCGGAGAAGATGTGCCAGAAACACAAAAAAAATCTTTAAAAAAACGTCAAGCTGAATTGCAGTCTGAATTATCAACATTAGAAAAAGAATTATCAGAACAAGGATTTGAAACAGGGGGCGCGTTGAAAAGGGCAGAAGAAAAAATGAATTCTGCGGAAAATGCTCTTGATAATGGAAATCATCAGGTATCTATACAAAATCAGTCTGATGCTTTGGAATCTTTGAGGCAAGGTGCACAAAATGTTTTGAAAAAAATGCGCGAAACACTCAAAGAAACGGGAGATGATCAAAATGCTGATTCTGGTCCTAAAGATCCGTTAGGACGTCCACTTTCTTCAAAAACAGATGAAGAACAAGAAGGCGAGGCACTACCACAAGAAAGTGATCAAATGCGTACACGGCAGATTTTGGATGAAATTCGCAAACGTCTTGGTAAAGAGCATCTTTCAGAAGAAGAAAAAAACTATCTTGAAAGATTGCTTCATTTTAATTAACCAATGTTGGCTTTTTTCTTAATTGATGTCAAAAACAGTGTATGAAGAACCTCTATGGAGTTCATCTCCCAAAAAATGATTAAAGTGCTTGTAAGGCAATAATTATCCTGCTGTACTGATTTTTTGATCATTTAAGTTTAAAATATGAAATATTAAAATGTTCGCTATTGCGGAAAAAGAGCAGAAGTCCATATAAGTTTGGTATATGAAAATCTGTAATGTTTGAAATTTGTTTCTACATGGTATGTTGAGTTGGATATCGTTACGCTGAAAGATTTTTATGCTTCTGCACTTGGGCTGCGTGTGCAAAAGACGCTGTGTGACCAATTGAATTTATGGTGGCCTGATCTTACGGATAAACGGATTATGGGGTTGGGTTATGCGCTTCCTTATCTTTCTACATTGCGTGAACGTGCCCAACAATGTTTTGCTTTTATGCCAGCTTCTCAGGGTGCTTCGCCTTGGCCTTGTGCTGAGCAAGTTGCTACAGCGCTTGTTTTTGAAGAAGATTTGCCACTTCCTGATGCGTCAGTTGACTGTATTTTATTGGTACATGCATTAGAATATACAGAAAATTCGTTTGAAACGTTGAATGAAATATGGCGTGTTTTAGCACCCAATGGCCACTTGATCGTTATTGTACCTAATCGCTCTGGCTTTTGGGCGCGCAATATTACTACGCCCTTTGGTTATGGCGAACCCTATAGTCGGCAACAAATTACTCGTTTGTTTGAAAAAACAAATTTTGTTTCTGGGCCAATACAAGAAATTGTACATTATATGCCCTCTACGGGTTATGTTTCGCGGTTGTTCTCATTTTTTTATGAGCCATTTGCACGCTATCTTTTGCCTTATTTTGGTGGACTCTTAATGTGTCAGGCACAAAAACGTGTTTATCAGGGTTTGCTCGTACAGCGTCGTCAGTCGCGACGTATTTTTATTCCTGCGTTATCACCACAAGTGCGAAATATTTTAATTTATAAAGATAATTAATCATTTTGCCTTTGGCATAAGAACCGCAAATATAGAAGGATTCTCTTATTTCAATTTTTTGCATTTACAATTAAAAAATATTCTTTTGTACATTATATGTGGAATTGGCATGTGAATAAAAAATCTCAAGTATCTATATACTGAACCATATTTCATGAATAGTGGAAACATTTTAAAAGAAAAAATGCTGGTATCTTCGTAAGCATAAAAATAGCAGAGTCCAAGGGATCTTGCATAATATGGTTCATGGTGGTTAAAAACTGTACAAGGAAGGATTAAAATGCTTCTTATGAACCATCTCTCAAGTGTCAAGGGCTCCTCTGCAACATTGAAATCTAACAAAGTGTGTGATGGTGCCGGCTTGTTCTTTTATAAGGGTAAAGATGGTGGTGCTCAGTGGCTTTATCGTTAGGATAAACATTTAGCGTTATATCATTAATTATACAACCTCTTAAGAGGAGATAAAATCATAAAGAATGGAGGAAAACTATAAAGATAAAAAACATCTCTCAATTTAGGCTAGTGAATATGAGATAAAGCATTGCGTGGAGCGGTTTTTCTGAAAAAAATAATCATAAATAGCACTCATCTAAAGATGATAGTTATGATCAAGAATGTTGCTAAAAGATATCACGATTATTTATATGCGGAACATATTAAAAATTTTAGAAAGAACAAAAGTATGTGAAACAGAAGTTACAAAGTATATCGTGAGGTTTGAAAGCATTTTTGTTTCTGGTTCTCATGTTGAATATTTCGTTTTTTATTCATAATGTTATATATTTTGTTATAAGAGTACAGATAAGAGTAAGTTTTATGTAATAGCATTTGAATTATACGCGAAGTTTTTTTCATCTCGTTTCTGTTTTCATTTAGGATATTAAAATTATTTTTGAAACAGTAAATCTCGAATTAAAGATTTAAACGGTAACCATTTTGATCTGTCATGAGAATTTGTGCATTGGAGGGATCGTTTTCGATTTTTTGTCGCAAACGATAGATATGGGTTTCTAAAGTATGGGTGATAATATTTTCATTATATCCCCAAACTTGTTCTAACAATGTTTCACGGCTGACAATTTTATCATTGGCATAATAGAGACATTTAAGGATCGCTGCTTCTTTTTCTGTGAGACAGATTTTATTGTTGCATTGATCAAGAAGAAGTTTTTGTCTTAGTTTAAAAGTATAGGGACCAATATGAAAGGTTGCGTCTTCATTTTGTTCATATTGGCGCAACTGTGCTCGAATTCTCGCTAATAACACCGCAAAGCGAAAGGGTTTTGTCACATAATCATTGGCGCCTGTTTCAAGATCTAAAATATTATCGCAGTCTGTATCATAATTCGTTATCATGATAATGGGGGCACGAAATCCTTGGGAGCGTAATTGTTTAACTGCTTTGCAACCATCAAGATCAGGAAGTTGAAGTCCCAAAATAGTGAGATCAATATTTTCTTCTTGGATTATTTTCATTCCCGCTTCTGCTGTTTTTGCTTGGAAAATTTTAAACTCTTGATGCATTTGCAATTGTTCTACTAAAATGGGGCGTAGATCATCATCTTCAACGATTAAAAGAGTATAGTGGTTCATGTTGTTCCTTATAGGCATGTTGATGCACTGATTGGTATAGTTTCATGAAAAATGAGATTTCATGCAAGAAAAATTAAAAGAGAAAAATTAAAAAAGAGCGTTTCTAAAAAATAAACTTTTATAATTTCTAATGGTTGCTTGCTGAAAAGAAGGTATTCCGTCTGCAGAGTATTTTACGTATTGGTTGGAAGCGTTTTTTATGTTCTAGAACGTGTTTTAGCTATTGAGTGTCATCATCTTTACGCTTTATGGAGAAACAAGCTAGCACTATCATTCACTTTGCCAGCTCGTGGGTGTTGCGGATAGTCCTTGGCACTTGAGACGATTCATAGGAGGAATTTTTAGTCCTTTCTTTCACGGTTTTTATCCATATGGGACTTTCTCCGCTTGTAATGTGCAAGCAAATAGCTTTTGATTGATTCAATATAAACAGGTTGGGAATGAGAGAATCCTGCGGCATGAGGCGCACTCGTCCAACATGCAAAACAATGAACACGCAATATGATGCGTTTTTTAAGCGTGAAGAGAATTGTGCAACACCTAGCACATATGCACTGTTTAGGAGAACTTCACGATCGTTTTTATTGTTTTTATCCACGTTCAGTTTTGTTTTTTTGTTGCATTTGTGTGTGAAGGGGGCTGTGTGTTATGTTCGTGGTGGTGCTTATTATAATCGTTGAGCAAGCTTTGCCTTTAGCAATGCCGAAAAGATGCATCATAAAGAGGTTTTTTGTGTAATTTGGAAGGAGACTGTATTGAGAAAGAGTGCAGGATAAAAAATATCATATTTATGCATTTAGCATAAGAATACCTCAACAGAAGGATGTGTTGAGCTTATTCTTCTGCGCTATGAAGCATCTTTTTATATGAGTTAATGAATAAAAAATTATTGTTTTAAGATAAAAGCATTTCCTCCTTAAGGTTGCCCATCAAACAGACTTCTTTCCATTCATCTTCTGTTACGGGTTGCACTGATAAGCGGCTGGCTTTGACCAGCACCATATTTGCTAGTTTGGGATTGGCTTTAATTTGTTTTAATGAAACAGGTGTTGGCATGTCACAAAGTGCACGGATGTCCACACATTCCCAGCGTGGATCAGAGCTTGTAGAATCAGGGTGCGCTTCAGCACATATTTCTACAATTCCTACAATTTCTAAACCTTTATTTGAATGATAAAAAAAACCTTTATCGCCATATTTCATAGCGCGCATATTATTACGGGCTTGATAATTGCGTACACCATCCCATTGTTCGCCATTAACTCCTTTTTTCTTTTGCATCTCCCATGACCATTTATGGGGTTCAGATTTAAAAAGCCAATAAGCCATGAGTTCTCCTTTTTCATAGACTGTTATGTATTTTTATAAGTATCTTTGTAATACCATCAACGATGATTTTTAAAATGGGGTAAAGAACGGCTATTATCTGTGTTTTCTTGTTTCAAAATAGAGAGACGCGCTCCATTGATATTTCATGTTGTATAAAGGTATTTTGCTCTTTTCTTATCTTTTCAGCTATGGTTTGAAATGCGGTCACTATAAGAGTTTTTGGGAAAAAATGAAGAAAATTGGTTCTAAAAAGCTTTAAGATTACAATGATAATGAAACGAATGAATGGTCAAAGATGAAGAGGTCAACGAATGGCATTCATATCTATGCTTCGTGGGAGAGAGTAGAGCTTATTATGCTGTAAAATACCGTCATTTGAAATGTAATGATATAAGGCAGTTTTTTGAAACATGAAGGTTTTCAGAATATGTGGTGAATATTTAGGTTTACGTGTCGAGCTTTGGGTTAAGTGAATTGTGTGAATGGGAAGCAGGTTGGAATCTGCTCGATAGAGAATTCGGGCTATCTATAAACCGGATTGAGTAGAAATCTTCGTTCTTTAAGGTGTGTGTGGGACGTCAATTTTATTATGCTTTTGTTCCACGGCGTCCCATCCCGATCAAGGGCGCGGCTTTTTCATCTAATGGCCAGCGTGAGCGGGGTGCAATGTCAAGAGAGCTTGTTTCTCCTCGTGCGAGTTTTTGTGCACCGGCAAAAGCAATCATTGCAGCATTATCGGTACACAAGGAAAGAGGAGGGGCTATAAATTCAAAACCATGTTGATGGGCAAGTTCTTGCAACGTAGAGCGAATGGCTTGGTTTGCGGCAACACCGCCTGCGACAACCAAAGCAGGAGAACGCTTTTCTTGATCATGAGAGAGAGGATATTGGTGGGTAAAGTGTTGTAGGGCTAGGTGAATACGATCATGTACTGTATCGGTCACAGCGGCTTGAAAACTTGCGGCAATGTCAGCAATATCATTTTCTGTAAGGGGAGCTATGGCTGTTGCGGCTTGTCGAACAGCAGTTTTGAGTCCTGAAAAAGAAAAGTCTAACCGTTTTTCACCTTTTAAAGGTCGTGGAAGAGGGATGCGATTTTTATCACCAAATAAAGCTGCTTTTTCAAGTGCTGGTCCACCAGGATAAGGAAGACCTAAAAGTTTTGCAGTTTTATCAAAGGCTTCTCCTAATGCATCATCAATGGTGGTTCCTAAACGTTGGTAGTTGCCTACTCCATGAACAATGATTGTTTGTGTATGACCTCCTGAAACTAAAAGTAATAAATAAGGAAAGCTGACGTTGTGCGTTAACACAGCTGTTAAAGCATGTCCCTCTAAGTGATTTACCGCAATAAATGGTTTGCCAGTGGCAAGAGAGAGTGCTTTTGCGCTCATAACGCCTACCAACAATCCTCCTATCAAACCAGGACCACTGGTGGCTGCAATGCCATCAATATCTTTTAATTTTGTATTTGCTTCTGTTAGTGCTTGCAGAATTAAATGATCAAGAACTTCAACATGGGCACGAGCAGCAATTTCAGGAACAACACCGCCGTAAGGTGCATGGTGATCAATTTGACTCCAAACAACATTGGAAAGAATTCGGCTGTTTGATTCATTGTTATATTCAATGACAGCCGCTGCCGTTTCATCACAACTTGTTTCTATTCCCAGCAGACGCATTTTAAACAAAACCTTATATTGAAGCTTCTTTCTTGCGTGCGTACCATGAACAGAAAAAGATGGAAAGTATTTCTCTTAGAATTGATTTTTCTATGAAAAATATGTGTTTTGGCATTTTCTTTGAATTTTATGATATCGTTGATTAAAAAATAAAGCTGTATTTTCGAGTATAAAATGCAAATGTTTTTTTAAAAACTTGTCTATTAAAGGCGATAATTGTAAATATTATTGAGAAAAGCTGCGTTTTTAAAACTTTTTTCATTTTATTATTTTATCATTAAAAAAAGTGTGCACGAAAAGTGACAGAGATGGTCGATTCTTCAAAACCAAAAGTTAAACCACATTATGCTGGTACGCGCCGTAAGAAACCAGTTATTGAACATGAAGCTGTTCCCCATGATTCAGAGGAAAAAATCCACAATTCTGTAGAATCTCATGCGCGAGAAAAACAGAATATGCAAGGTCAGGATAAAAGTCCCTCTAGTACAACTTGGCTTTTCTTATCCCTTTCTGGGATTTTGGGAGGATTCATTGCTTTGGGAATTTTTATGGGGCTTCAATGGGCTGGTTTTTTTCCTTCTCCTTTTGTGGAAAATTCTGCTGGAGGAGAAAAAGCTTTGCAGATTGCTGAAGCCGCAAAAAGTCAAGGTGAAGACACAAAGGAACAATTGAGGCGGGTCTTTCAAGAAATCGATGCGTTAAAAACAGAGTTGTCTTCTTTTTCATCACAACAGTTTAAAACAACGAAAAATGATGAACTATCGAAAGAAGAAAGCAAAAAAGCTTTTGCGATTTTAGAGGAAAAAGTAAAAGCTCTTGAAGAAATTGTACAAACTTTTGTTAGAAAGTCGAAAGAGATAGAGACGGCTTTGTCTGTTGGGCAGAGCAATGCAAATGATCTTGCTGCGTTAAAACAACAGTTAGAAGCACTACAGGAAGAAACTGCTGTTAAAAATAGTAAGAAAAAAGAAATAGATACCGCGCTCTTTACTGCAATTAGTTCATTAAAAAATGCTGTAGAGCGTGGTGGATCTTATAATAATGAATTAAAGCTATTACAACAATTATCGCCTTCAATTAATGGACTTGATGTGTTGCAAAAAACAGCTACTGTGGGTCTTCCAAGTTCAGCACAACTTTCAGTTGATTTTGCTCATGTTGCCGATGCAATTGTTGGTACGCAAAATCTTGTTGCGTCAGATGCTGGTTTTTTTGACCGAATTTTAGCGTGGATAAAAGGGCTCATTGTTTCGCGACCGATTGGAAATGTTGAAGGGACAACGCTGGAGGCTATTGCGGCACGCATGGAAGTTGCCATTCAAGCTGGTGATTACGAAAAGGCTTTGAGCGAATGGCAATCATTGCCTCAAAGTGCAAAAGATGTTTCAATGGATTTTGTTAAGCAGCTTGAAAGACATATTGCTATTCAACAGTTGTTGCAGCAATTGTTATTGTCTGTGCAACAAGGATCTTTTAAAGCAACAAAGATGTAAATAGGCCCAAGATGATACGTGTTTTTATTTATATTTTTGTTGTTTGTATCCTCGGTTTAGCTTTCACGTGGGTTGCTAATCACAATGGTATTTTTGTTCTCACATTTTTGCATTTCAGATTTTCTGCTTCATTTCTTACAGTGTTAAGTGTGCTTATTTTGTTTTTTATAACGCTGGTGCTTTTATGGTGGTTATTATCTTTCTTTTTTTCCATACCGAGTGCTCTTTCCAATTATTTTTATAAACGCCACCAAAAGCGTGGTTACGAAGCTCTTTCAAAGGGGATTCTTGCAACTTTTGCTGGTGATAGTATGGTTGCGCAAAAAATGGAAGCACGGGTTGCTAAATATCTTGCAGGAAAACGAGAGCCATTGGTAAAACTCTTACAAGCGCAAACCTTGTCTTTACAAAATGACTCTGTTCGCGCCATCGGTCTTTATGAGGAGATGAGAAAGGAAGATCCGACAAAACTGGTTGGACTTTATGGTTTGTTTCGTGAAGCAATGAAGAGTAAAGCTTATGAGGCAGCGCAACAATATGCCGAAGAGGCACTGACCTTATCGCCAGCACTTTTATGGGCGCATAAGGCGGTGCTTGATCGGTTAAGTGCTGAAGGTAAATGGGATAAGGCACTTACTGTTTTTGAAAGAACGCAAAAAGCTCTCCCGCGTTCTGCTCGCGCGACTCCAGAGCGGCAGCATATACAGGTTTTACTACTAAGTGGGCAGGCACTTTCTTTGTTTGATACACATCCTGTACAAGCACGTGAAGCTATTTTGAAAGCCCATAAATTGGCGCCTGATTTTGTTCCAATAATAGTTATTGCTGCTGATATTCTTTATAAGTTAAATGAAACGCGTAAAGCGGATAAAATGATTATAGCGGCTTGGCAAAAGAATCCTCATCCTGATTTGGGGACGCTTTATCTTGAAAGAGAAGAAGGAGCCATTGGGCGATTGAAAAGGGCTAAGACACTTGCTTCTTATAATAAAGATGCATTTGAGTCGGCTTTTCTTATTGCTAAAGCAGCTTTGGATGCTGGTGAAACAGCATTAGCAAGAGAGAAGGCACAAAAAGCATTACAATATCATCCACGGGAAAGTGTTTATTTATTGTTGGCAGATATTGAAGAGGCACAGGGAAACAATCAAGGTGCTGTGCGTCAATGGCTTTCTTTAGCACTTCGTGCTGAACGTGATCCAGTATGGATGTGTGATGGGTCCATTTTTTCTTCTTGGTCAGCGGTTTCTCCAATCAGTGGACGTTTGGGCTGTTTTGAATGGAAGGCGCCTCCCTGTATGCCTTCTCTCACATTAGAGGCGGACAATATTGTGCCGAAAAAGCAAGACAAAGAGTATGTTATGGGAAAAAGTGATGATGTTGAAGATAAGAAGCTTGAAAAATTAACACCTATAGATAATTCTCTTTTGCATAATGCGCAGGTGGAGAAACAAGATATAAAAGAACAAGATGTAAAAATGTTCAGTCAAATTCATTTAAATGTTGATGATCCAGGGGTTAAAACAGAAGAAGACACATCTTTATCGAGGAAAAAGTTTCGTTTATTTTAAATTGCACCAATGTGATAATACGAATGTTTTCTCAGAAGAAACAATTGACCTAGAAGAAAAAATATCGTTAGTCTTTTCCAATAAAATTATTCTCTTATGCTTTAAAAATAAAGTTTTGCTTGGTAGCAGAGGTGATTGGTTAAAAAATGTTTTTAAATCAGAGATGTCTTGATAAAAAACAAAAAAATAACAAACCAAGGATTGCTGTCGTTATTCATCGGCGCTCTACCTATACTGGTCGTTTGGGAAAATTTTTACAACAAAAAGGTTTTGTTCTTGATATTTATCGTCCTATTTTTGGACAAAAACTCCCTGATACATTAGAGCATTATGCCGGTGTTGTTATTTTAGGGGGGCCGATGAGTGTGAATGACAGCGAAGCTTATATTGGTGAGGAAATTGATTGGATTTCGTTATCACTAAAGGAAAATAAGCCTTTTTTGGGTATTTGTCTTGGAGCACAAATGTTAGCGCGAAATCTAGGGGGGCGCGTTGGTACAAGAAGTGATGGGACTGTTGAAGTCGGCTGGTATCCACTAGAAGCAACCCCACAAGGGAAGGAATTGATGAATTGGCCAGAAATGGTCTACCATTTCCATGATGAAGGTATTTATGATTTACCGAAAGAGGCAATGCTTTTGGCAACAGGGAATACATATCCTACACAAGCTTTTCGTTATGGAAACAATGCATGGGGCTTGCAGTTTCATGCTGAGTTTACACGCGCTATGATGCGGCGTTTGGTCGTGCGTTCGGCACATAAATTGACTGAAAAAGGTGCTCAACCTGCTTGTGCACATTTGAAAGGTCGTTTAATCTATGATCGAGCTTTGAGCCAATGGTTTGAAAGCGCATTACACCAGATTTTTTGTACACCGCCCGTACTTGTGTGATTATTGACAACGCATTGATTTATATAGATAATTTACTGTTTTGCATATTGAATGAGAACCCCGAATATCGTAAGGTTTTCTCATTCCAAACCTGTGTATGTTGACTCAATAAAAACCTCTTGCTTGCTGTCACAAGTAGGGCTGGCGTGTGGGCAAAAACTGTATAAGAAAAGACTAAAAATGCTTCTTATGAACTGTCTTAAGTGCCAAGGGCTATCGCAAAATTGTGGGGGTAGCCAAATATAATGATGGTGCTGGCTTTGCTCCTCAATAAGCGTAAAGATGGGGGTGCTCAATGGTTTTATCGTTAAGAAACACTATTCATTATCATTTTTTTGTGCTGTAAAACAGTATGGTTTAAGGCAGAGGTAGAAAATCTATGTAAAACTTTACACATGAGGTGTTTTTTGTTAAAGGGTGTAAAGGGTTTTTTAAGAAAATCTTGTTTGTTGAGCTTATGAGATACTGTACTTTAGAACGATGTATAGGGACTTCTTGAAGTGACCAGTAGATAAAATCCGGTCGATTAAGAAGTTGGATTGTGTATAAACTGACCGTGGTTGGGAATCTTTATCCTTTTTAGGGTGGGGAGGAAGTTAAGAGATAAAGAAAGTTTGAATATTGTCTAAATCCTTTCAAATACCATCATCACAAAAAAGTTTTTCTTTGAGTTATTTAATTTGTGGGCTCTTTTGTCTTGCTTTGGTATTTATTTATAGCGCGCTCTGGTTTTTTTTTCACGTAAAATAGAAGACTATGTTTCTGATATATTCACAAAAATATCTTCCCATAATATGGCGGCGGTATGTGAGAATGTGCACAAGGATGGTTATCCTTTACGTGTCGGTGTTGTTTGTGACAAGTTTCAATTTTCTTGGCCTTTACATGGGGTTTCTTTATCGACGGGGCGTTTAACAGCTGGTGCACCAATTTATGCACCTCATTTGGTCGAGTTTAATGTTCATTCCCCTGCATTAATTGTTTTTTCTGGAAAAACTTCCATAGTATCCAGTTGGCGCAATTTGATGATTGAAACAGAACCTTATTGGAAAACGGGTAAGACATTGAAGTTTATAGCTGAAGGGCTTGAGATTTCACCTTTTTCTTCTTCCCTTGAAGGTCAAAAGCTTCAAGAAGCGTTAGGAGCACAAACGACAGATAAAAAAACGACACAAGAAAATATTGAAGATCAGGCATCTTTGCAAAATACGCATAACGTGATTATTCAGCCGTTAGAGCCAAAAGAAGCTTCCCCAAAAATAACGGCAGAATTTTTTCGACTTGATCTTAAACATGAAAAGAATGATTTATCGGGACATATAACTTTTGACGGTTTTGATGCTTCTCCCTTTTTAAAATCTTCTTTTGTTGATATTCCTAAAATTGATGGCAATTTGAAATGGATTTTAAATGATGCCTCTCTTCTGTTTGAAAATGAAGAAAAAAATTGGCAACAGCGATTGTATGGAAAAAGTGGACTTTTAAAGCAAGGTGAATTGACTTTTCATACAGGTGGTGCAGTGCGTATTAGTGGACCTTTTTCTTTTGATGATGAAGGATATTTGACAGCAAAATTTGAACTTGTCCTTATTCAGTCTATGAAACTTCTTGACACTCTGCAGCGCTTATTTCCCGCGCAAACCAATAATCTTCAAGCGTTATTTTTTATTTTAGGTGCTTTGCCTAAAAATGCGGACGGCGCTCCCGTTCTTTCCTTGCTCATTAACAATGGGTGGGTAAAATTAGGCTTTTTAAAACTTGGTCGTCTTGCTCCGCTTTAGGTGTTGTACCAAAGCCTTTTTTAATTTTTACCACAAAATTTCGATTTTTTCTGATTTTCATACTTTTTTGCAATTTTAGAGTGTCAAAATCTATTTTAACAAAATGCGTATTTAATGGTAAAAAAAATAGCTATAAAAATAAAAAATTACCCCCTACTCCTAATTCGTCCAACCTCTTTTCACTTAGTACAAAATCTTATATCAAACTACATATAGTAACAGTGTTTGTATGGAAAAAGTGGCATTTTAAAGTATGCTGAATTGTCTTTTTATACAGGTGGTGTGGTGCTTGTTAGGAACCTTTTTCTTTATATATGGAATGAGCATATTGCATATATCTGTTTGGGAGTAATCTCTTAAAACAAGTAAATAGCCTAGTTGGAGGAGAATATGAAGTTGTAAAGGGAAAATCAACATCCATCTTTACTGTCATTTTTTATTCGATTTTACGCATTTCAAAAGCAGTTACAGTTATATCATTTTAAATGATAGATTAAGCTTATCCTTTTTTTTCTGATGTTTTTTAATGAAGCTATATGTCTTCCACGTAAAACAGAATATATTTGTATTGCATATTTACGCATTTGTTAAAAAAATATTTCTCAGTACTTCTTATTTTACGATGTCGCCTATGAATGGTATAACGATAGAGCCATTAAGGGCTACCATCTTTTCGGTTATGGAGTAATAAGCTGGGGCAACACCATCATATTATATTTGCTAACTCCAAATGTTACTGCGGATTTTGGCATTTGAGGCGGTTTATGAGGGGCATTTTTAGTCTTTTCTTTACTGTTTTTATCTATTCGGCTTTCCCATTTGCAATATGCAAGGGGAAATGGGGTTAATTGATTGAATATAAACAGATTTTAAATGAGACAAATTTAGAATATCGGGTTATCAGTTATCATAAAAATGATAAAATTATGATTGTAAATCAATATATTATATTTTTATGATGAAGGATATTTGACAGTAAAATCTGAATTTATTTTTTATTTTGAGTGCTCTGTCTAAAAATGCAGGATAGGGCTTTCGTTCTTCCCTTGCTGATTAGTCATGGGGGGATAGAACGGAGCAAAAGCTTAGCTGTTTTGTACTGCTTTTAAGTCTGAAAGTTTATGTTTTTAGGGTGAGAAATCAATCCTGGTGTTTTTTTTGAAATTGTTGCAAACAGTTCTATTGTGATAAATAGCGAGATTTTTATTGTTGGTGTTATGTCTAAAATGCAAACTTCTGCTCTGTCTTAGTTGGTTTGTCGTGGTGGTGGGATAGAACGGGAGATTGAGTGGGTCATTTTGTATTTGCTTTAGGTTTGAAAGCCAATATTTTGAAGTTGAGAAATCAATCCTGCTGCAAAAGTAAAACGAGAAATATTGAGATCATTTTCAATAAGGGCGCTAATGCGGTTTGTAATGTTGTGAATATGATCTTCTTCTGTTTTTTTCCAAGTGTCAAAAGGATCTTTTTTCTTTCCATAATTTTTGAGGATTTTCATAACGATTTGCCGAAAGCTTTCAGAAACATTTTCTTTGGCTTGGCTTAAAGCCATACTATCATAATAATCTACTACAGGGATTATACGACTTGCTTCGTTAATGCGGTTTATACGAATGATTTGCGCAAGTGAAAAGTAGATCTCTGCGGTTTTAATAAGATCACTGTTGCTTTTTTTTGCAATTAAAGAAATATCACAGATTGTTGAAGCAGCTTCCAAGAGAGCTAATTGTTTCGCTAATGCTTTTGGTGCTCCCTCTTCACTGTAGTGTAATGCTTTTTCTTCAATCTTTTGCTTAATATCGTTGTCGTGAGAATGCATAAGCTCTTTTTCAATAACGCTACGGGCTTGCTTTATTGTTTTTACAATTTCTTCTAATGGACGTGAGAGATCTATGTTGTGCAAACCCCAATTGGTTGTTTCAAAGAGCATTGGGGTCATTGCTGCGTAGAATTTATTTTGGACAAGACCGGGTATTTTATTATCAAGCTTATCAATTTGCTCAGACAATTGAGGAATTTCGAAACCATCGCGGATAGCAATGAAAACGCGAATAATATTTTCAGTCTTTTGTTCTGTTGCATCGTGTAGTCTATTAACAAAAGTGGGGCCTCCACGATTTACAATATCGTTGGCAATCAGCGTTGCGATAATATTACGACGCAATTGATGGTTAATAACTTCCTTCTTAAAATTTTCTTGAATTTGGGTTGGAAAATAGTTCAGCAAGGTTGTATTGAAATAGTGATCATCAACAATGGGGCTATTAGCAATTTCTTCTTTTAAGGTCAATTTAGCATAGGCAAAAATAACGGCGAGTTCTGGACGGAGAAGACCTTTGCCTTGGGTTGTTCTTTGTCGTAAAATTTGCTCATCAGGGAGTATTTCAACTCTGCGATCTAGAAGCTTTTTTTGTTCCAAGTCGTGCATAAAGCGTATTTGATAGGGCAAATCAGCAGTGCTCTGGTTTTCCGCCAAAGAAAGCGCAAGAGGTTGTAGATAATTGTTGCGCAAGACGAGTTGCTCGACTTGAGGCGTCATTTTTTTCAAGAGCTTATTGCGATCTTCGCGGGTTAACGTTTTGGCACGTAGTGCTGATGCAAGAACAATTTTGAGATTGACCTCAATATCAGAACAATTAACACCAGCAGAATTGTCAATGGCATCCGTATTGCATCGACCACCATTTGAGACATATTCAATTCGTCCACGTTGTGTAACACCAAGATTAGCCCCTTCGCCAATAATTTTTGCACGCACTTGTTCTCCGGTAATGCGTATTGCATCATTTGCACGATCACCTACTTGGGCATCGTTTTCTGTTGCAGCACGGATATAAGTACCAATGCCACCGAACCATAAAAGATCAACAGGGGCTTTGAGAAGAGCAGAGATAATTTCAAAGGGTGTTCCTGTTTGTTTTTCGAAACCAATGGCTTGTGCTGCTTCAGGTGAGAGAGTAATGGTTTTTTCTTTTCGTGAGAAGATACCACCGCCCTTTGATAATTTGCTTTGGTCGTAATCCTGCCAGCTTGAGCGAGGCAGTTTGAAGAGACGCGTACGCTCTGCATAGCTTTCGTCTATGTTCGGATCTGGATCAATAAAAATATCGCGGTGATCAAAAGCGGCAATCAATTTTGTTTGTTTGGAAAGCAGCATTCCATTGCCAAAGACATCACCAGACATATCGCCAACACCGACACAGGTGAAGGGCGTTGTTTGAATATCGTGATTAAATGATTCTCTAAAATGTCTTTTGACGGCTTCCCATGCACCTTTAGCTGTAATACCAATGTCTTTGTGGTCGTAACCTGCTGAGCCTCCAGAGGCAAAAGCATCATCGAGCCAAAAGTGATTTGCTTGGCTGATGGCGTTGGCTGTATCAGAAAAAGTTGCTGTTCCTTTGTCTGCCGCGACAACAAAATAGGGGTCAGGGTCATCATGACAGATGACATTATGGGGAGAACTTATTTTGCCGTTAATCAGATTGTCTGTGATGGAGAGCAAAGCTGTGATAAAGTCTGTATAAGCTTGTCGTGCTGCTTCTATGATGACAGCACGGTCATTTGTTTGGGGAAGCCGATGGGGATAGAAGCCACCTTTTGCACCTGCAGGAACGATAACTGCATTTTTAACTTGTTGGGCTTTGACTAAGCTAAGCACTTCGGTGCGATAATCTAATGCACGGTCAGACCAACGAATGCCGCCACGAGCGATAGGTCCAAAACGCAAATGGACCCCTTCAACTTCTGGTCCATAAACAAAAATTTCTCGGTAAGGGCGCGGTTCAGGCAAACCTTCAATCTGGCGTGGATTTAATTTGGTGGCTAAAATACGCCGTGGATTTCCATCAGGAAGAGGCGTAAAGGCATTCGTTCGTAAACTCGCCTCAATAAGGTTACAATAACGGCGTAAGATCAGGTCATCATCTAAACCAGAGACTTTCCGTAATTTTTCTTCAATGCGCTTTTGAATAACTTGTTGGTTTTTTTCCCGTTCTTTTTCTGTATGGCTTTGATGAAATTTTAAATGAAATAAAGCATAAAGATCTTGGGTAATGTCAGGATAAGCATTTAAAGTTTGGGCAACGCGATCTTGCGAATAAGGAATTCCAGCTTGTTGGAGATAGCGCCCATAATGGCGCAAAATAACAATTTCATGCCAATCAAGCTCAGCTGTTTGTGTGAGAGCATTAAAGCCGTCATTATCAGCATTTTGTGCCCAAATGGCTTCAAAGGTTTCGGCGTGTTTTTGCCCGTCTTTTTCAAAATCGATACAGCGCTGGAAAGTACTTTCCAGCTGCATATCATGAAGATACACAGAGCGCCCATTGCCATCTGGTAATTCAAGGGTTTGTTCAGCAATAACGCGAAACCCCATATTTTCAAGGAGTGGTACACGTTTGGAAAGGGCAAGAGCTTCATGGCGGTGAAAAAGCCGAAGAGAAATGTACTGTTTTTCTTTGTTTTGTGCGTGATAAAAGATCACGAAAAGGGGCTTTTCATCATGAAGACTTAGAATATGTCCGGCATCGTTAATAGCGTCTTCAGCTGAAAATAAATCACGATAGCTGTTGGGGAATTCACTGGCTAGACGTGTTTGTTGCTCTGTTATTTTCTGGGTAAGAGCGATGGCTTGAACCCTGTCTTCCCAACTTCGTGCAATCGAACGTACATGTTGTTCAAGTGTGGAGCGCTCATGAAGGGGAACAGTTTCGTTTCCTTTGCGATGGATGATATAATAGACACGTATAAGGGTGCTTTCCAAAAATAGCGGATAAGATTCAAAAAAGTCACCTTTATAAAGCTCAACAAAATGTTCGCCAACTTTTTCACGCAAGCTGCTGCTATATTGGTCACGCGGTACGTAGACAAGGATAGAAACAAAGCGTCCAAAAGAATCAGTGTGGGCAAGAACCCGTAAACGTGGGCGCTCATCTAATTGTAGAATAAGCTTAGTGTTTTCTGTCAATGTATCAACATCAGAGCGAAACATTTCATCTCTTGGATAGGTTTCTAAAGCACTGATGAGTGCTTTTCCTGAATAATCGGCGTGATTGTGTCCAAGTCGTTGAATAATAGTTCGGGCTTTTTCTTTTAAGAAAGGAATTTGCAAAATAGAACGTGTATAAGCTGAGGAGGTAAAAAGCCCTACAATGCGTAATTCTCCACAGAGTTGGTTTTCTTTATCAAAGATTTTAAGACCAATATAATCGAGCCAAACAGAACGGTGAATTTTGGAGCGGCTGTTCGCTTTTGTCACGATAAACAGATTATCGCTTTCCATGAAGGATAAAACTTCTTGAGGAGGTTCTTTCATGCTTTTATCGTCAACAATATGAATAGAAGCATCCGTGAGTATACCAAGTTCAATATTACTGGCTGTAAAGGATTTTAGGGGTTTTTGGTCTTTGATGAAGTTGTAAGTGCGCATACCAAGGAAAATGAAATTATCGTCCATTAGCCAGTGAAGAAATTCAATAGCTTTTTCGCCTTCTTGTTTGTAGTGTGGGGGAAGACTTATTTGGTAGGCATGAATCTGCTTTTCAACTTCTTCAAGCATAGGTTTCCAGTCTTGTACAGCAGCATTAACCTGTTCAAGAACTAAGGTGAGTTCATTTTCAAGTTTTTGTATTTGCTGTTTGTTTAATGACTCGATGTGAATTTGCATCAGACTGATGCGTTTTCCAGAAGCACAATCAATAATGGGGTGTGCAATCAAATAGATATGGTTTTTGTGTTGATTAAAAACATTTAAAATAGAATCGAGAAGAAAGGGTTTGTTATCATTGACAAGCGTGATAACGGTTATAGGTCTGTTACTACGGGTTAAATTTTGCTCAAAGCAGATGGTATTTTTTCCCGTCTGATGGAGATTAAAAGCTTTTACCGCGATGGCTGTGGCTTTTTGAAGTTCTTCATTTTCATAATAAGCAATATCTTCTTTATCGGTTTGGGCAAAAAGGATTTGTTCTATTTTATCTTGGGTGTTTTTTGTCTCTGTTTTTTTTTGTTGCAACACATTCACTCTCCCTTTTTGCTCTTAAGGGGTCTTTAATTAAAAGCAGACCATTATATTTTTTATATACTGTAACACCTTCTTTCTAAAGAAAATAGCTCTTTATTTGGAAAGAATGAGTTTGTTTTTGCTATTTTTTAGTAATATTTTGCACTTTAAAGAAATATTTTGCTTCAAGGAAAGGGCACTTTTAGTATTTTTGTATGTTAATAGTTTGTTTTTTAAAATATACAAAATAAAAGTAAAAAAAGAAGCAAAAGTAAAGAGAGAATGGCGCGTTTACCAGAAAGACTTTTAAGTGGTTACCAAAACTTTATAAACAATCATTTTTTATATAAAATAGCAGATTATCAGCAATTGGCGATTGAGGGGCAGAAACCTGAAGTTTTGGTCATTGCTTGTTGTGATTCGCGTGCAGTACCAGAAATGATTTTTGATGCTAAGCCAGGGGAAATTTTCACCCTGCGCAACGTGGCGAATGTGGTTCCTCCTTTTTCTCCTGATGACCAATATCACGCAACATCAGCAGCTCTTGAATATGCTGTGCAATTGCTTGAGGTGAGACATATTGTCGTTTTTGGTCATGCCCATTGTGGAGGCATTCGTACTGCTCTTAATGAGACATATAAATCTTTATTATCAAATGATTTTATCGGTCAATGGATAAGTCTCTTAGCACCAGCAGCAGAAATCGTTTTGAATAATAAGTCGCTGTCTTGGCCAGAAAAACAGACGGCATTAGAGCAGCTTTCTATTCGCCATTCGTTGAGAAATTTAGAGACGTTTCCGTGGATAAAGCTTCGCAAAGATCAAGGTTTTTTGACATTGCATGGGGTTTGGTTTGATATCTCTAGCGGAAAATTATGGAGCATGGAACAGGAAACAGGTTGTTTTATGCGTGTTGAAGTTGAAAGTTTTGAAGTATAGTATTTGTTGTTTTTATTTCTTCGTATAAAAAGATATTTTATGATAAAACTTGACAAAGCTGGGGTTTTATTGTTTGAAGGAGCAAGCTTTCAGTGACAAAATTAACTTGGAGCCACCGACTGAGACCCCAGTTTAAGGGTATAAAGAGATCTCAGAGGTCAACATCCGACGGCGCGATGCGTTCTCGGATGCTATTTTGGTTTGTTTGTTATGCAACAATGAGGTAAATGATGTTTGAATCCTTGCAAGAGCGACTTGGTTCTATCCTGTCTCATTTGACGGGACGTGGCGCTTTATCGGATCAGGATGTTGTAGAGGCGCTGCGTGAAATTCGTCGCGCTTTATTGGAAGCTGATGTTGCTCTTGATGTTGTGCGCTCTTTTACCGATAGAGTTCGGGAAAAAGCTGTTGGGGCCGAAATCGTTAAATCAATTAAACCAGGCCAAATGGTGGTTAAAATTGTTCATGATGAATTGGTTCATATTCTTGGAAATGAAAGCGTTCTGAGTGATTTAAATGCACCAGCTCCAGTTGTTATCATGATGACTGGTTTGCAAGGTTCCGGAAAAACAACTACAACAGCAAAGCTTGCAAAACGTTTTACTGATAAGCACAATAAAAAAGTTCTCATGGCGTCATTAGATACACGCCGTCCCGCTGCACAGGAGCAATTGCGCCAATTGGGAGAGCAGGCAAAACTTGCAAGCTTGCCTATTATTGCGGGTCAGCTGCCCGTTGATATTGCATCACGTGCCGTGCAGGCTGCTAAATTAGGTGGTTATGACGTGCTTCTTCTTGACACAGCAGGACGTAATCATATTGATGAAGCTTTGATGCTCGAATTGGCTGAAATTAAAGCATGTTCCCTTCCTCATGAGATTATGTTGGTGGCTGATAGTTTGACGGGGCAAGATGCCGTTCATCTTGCTCGTTCTTTTGATGAGCGTGTAGGGATTACGGGGATTATTTTAACACGTATGGATAGTGATGGGCGTGGTGGCGCTGCTCTTTCTATGCGTGCTGTTACAGGTAAACCAATTAAAGCAATTGGAACTGGTGAAAAAATAGATGCTTTAGAAGAATTTCATCCCAGTCGTATTGCTGATCGTATTCTCGGAATGGGGGATATTGTTTCTTTGGTTGAAAAAGCTGCTGAAACAATGGATCATGAGAAAGCTGCTGCTTTTGCAAAAAAAATGCAAGCCGGAAAATTTGATCTGAATGATCTTGCAGAACAGTTGCAGAAAATGAAAAAACTGGGTGGAATGGGCGGTATTATGGGCATGTTGCCAGGAATGGGGAAAGTCAAAGAGCAGATTGCGGCTGCGGGGTTTGATGATCGTTTGTTTGATCGTCAATTGGCCATTATTTCATCTATGACACCCAAAGAGCGGGCGAATCCAGAGCTTTTAAAACATAGCCGCAAACAACGAATTGCTAAGGGGTCTGGTACAACGGCGGCTGATATTAATAAACTTTTGAAGATGTATCGCCAAATGGCTGATATGATGAAAGCCATGGGTGGTAAAGGAAAAAGTGGTTTTATGGGAAAGATGTTGGGAGGCCTTGGTTCCAAAATGGGTTTTGGTGGTATGGGAAACTTGGGAGGGGATTCTCCAGCTATGCCGGATTTGTCGGGATTGGATCCAAAGCAATTCTCAACGCTTCAAAAGCAAATTGAAAATGGTAATGGAGGGAAGCTTTTGCCCGGACTTCCCAAGCGTGGACCTACTTTTCCTGGTCTTTCCAATGGCATTGTCGATGGGGGAAATTTTCCTCAGCATCCTAAGAAAAAATAAGATGTAAAGAGGGAAAGGAATATAATGCAGGAAACAGTATTAAACGAATTGGCACATTTACGAGCATCCATTGATAATTTTGATGCAACTTTGATTCATATCTTAGCAGAGCGGTTTCGTTGTACGAAAGCTGTTGGGCGCTTAAAAGCCCGTTATGATTTGCCTAAAGTAGATCCTCTGCGTGAGCAATATCAGGTAGCGCGTTTGCGGCAATTGGCTATGGATAGTGATCTTGATCCTGATTTTGCTGAAAGATTTTTAAAATTTATTATTAAAGAAGTTGTGAGTCATCATGAAGTTATTGCTGAAGAGCAAAAAACAAAAAAAGTCAATTTAAACGAAAGCCAGAGCTGACAATAGGAGATAAAATATGGCATTGAAAATTCGTTTGTCCCGTGGAGGTTCAAAAAAACGTCCTTACTATCATATCGTCGTTGCAGATGTTCGTAGTCCGCGCGATGGGCGGTTTCTTGAACGTGTTGGTGCATGGGATCCAATGTTGCCTAAAGATGGACCGAGGGTGAAACTTAATGAAGAACGTATCCAATATTGGCTTGGGCAAGGGGCTCAACCAACAGATCGCGTTTTACGGTTTTTAGATGCAGCTGGCTTGAAAAAGCGTCCAACTCGTAATAATCCACATAAAGGTGAACCGGGTAAAAAAGCACAAGAACGTATAGCAGCAGCAAAGCAAGCAGCAGAAGAAGCAGCGGCAGCGGCTGAAGCAGAATCTGCTTCAGCATAAGAAGCATGATTGTTTAATCAATGTGTTTTTAAAAGCTTTAGAAAAATAAATATTATCCGTTTTTGTCTATCAAAAACGGATTTTCATTAAAAAGCTGCTTGTTTAAATTGCGCCGTTTTTTTTAAATCAATGGTTTTAAAAATCAATGGCGCGGCCTTTAATTTCCCAGTCTCCATAGCGGGAAGGGTCTTTGCCGCCGCGTCCGCCGTTTTCTAAAGGTTGTTCTTTTTTTGCTGCGCGTTTTCGTCTTTCTTCAGCTTCTTTAAGGGCGCGTTGTGCTGCGGGAGAAAGAGATTGCTGTTTAACGACAGTTGCATTTTTTTTGCTTGTTTTCTCATCTTTTTTATTCATTTTACACCTATTCCATTGAAGAAGCAGAAAGAAAACACCATCATATAGTATTGATTGACTTTTATCATGGAGTTTTTTGAGTAATGAATATAATGCGTACAGCTATGCTTTTGGCTTTTTTAACTGCTCTCTTTATGGGAGTTGGTTATCTTGTTGGAGGGGGCGGTGGCATGGTCATTGCTCTTTTGATGGCAAGTGGTTTAAACTTTTTTTCTTATTGGAATTCAGATAAAATCGTTTTACGCATGTACGGGGCGCGTGAAGTTGATCAGCATTCAGCACCAGTTTATTATAAGATTGTAAGCGATTTAGCACAAAAGGCTTCTCTTCCTCAACCAAAGGTTTATGTTATTGAGAATGCACAGCCAAATGCTTTTGCAACGGGACGTAATCCGCAAAATGCAGCTGTTGCTGCAAGTACTGGGTTGTTAGAGCGGTTAAGCGCTGAGGAAATTGCCGGCGTTATGGCGCATGAGCTCGCACATATTGAGCATCGTGATACGTTAACAATGACTCTGACCGCAACGATTGCAGGGGCAATTTCAATGCTTGGTAATTTTGCTTTCTTTATGGGAGGACAGCGTAACTCTTCAGAAGATTCTCATGGCGCTGGGGCAATTGGAGGATTTATTGCATTGCTCGTGGCGCCTTTTGCAGCGATGCTGGTGCAAATGGCGATTAGCCGTACACGGGAATATGCTGCGGATCGGAGAGGGGCTGAAATATGTGGTAATCCTTTATGGTTGGCTTCGGCATTGCGTAAGATTGCTGATGGGGGACGTGGGGTATATAATGAAGAAGCAGAGCATAATCCAGCAACCGCGCATCTGTTTATTATTAATCCTTTGAGCGGTGAGGGAGCGGATAGTCTTTTTTCGACACATCCAGCAACTGCAAATCGTATTGCTGCTCTTTATCAGCAAGCAGAAGAGATGAAAGGGGCTCTTGCCAAAAGTGTGGGATGGAATAAAGAAGACGCTATACATGAAAAAAGCAGCGGGATGAACTATGGAGATTTTCATAGTGGTCAGACTCATGCATTAGGTGAGAAAGAAAATAGTTCTTTTCAGCGTGTTACAAAACGTCCTTCTTGGCTTCGTTATGAAAATTCAAAAAGATCTCGTTCATAGAATTATTGAGGGAGCTCTTGAGAAAACTGTGATATAAAGGTGGTGGTTTGAAACACAAAAAAGCGGGGCATGTGTCTGAAAAAAATGTTCCAGGATTAGCTGTTCGACAGGTGTGTGTGCGTCTTTTGGGGGCGGTAGTTGATAAGTACACGCCTCTGTCTGGTTTGACGGATAATGAACACGGACATCCACAATATTTGAAGCTTTCACAACGAGATCGTTTGTTATGTCGGGCTGTTTTAACAGCTTCATTGCGTCATCGAGGGCAGATTATGGCGGCTTTCTCACGCTTTTTGGCGCGTCCTTTGCCTTCACAAGCACTTTCACTTCAGCATCTTTTGCATATCAGTGTTGCACAAATTCTTTATCTTGATATTCCCGATCATGCGGCTATTGATTTAGCTGTGCGTGTGGCGAAACTTGATCCTCGAATGCGCCGTTTTTCAGGGGTGGTGAATGCTCTTTTGCGCAATGTTGCACGTGAGGCAGAGCCTTTACGTCAACAAGTTCCTACCATTGAAGGTGTGCCAGCGTGGTTTGGACAGCTTTTAATATCAGCTTATGGAACAGAAAAGGCACATCAGATTATCGCAATTCAAAGTGTGGAACCTCCTTTCGATTTGACAGTGAAATCTGATAGTGGTGGATGGGCTGAAAGGCTTGGCGGTGTGGTATTGCCCAATGGTTCTGTTCGATTGAAGCGTCTGGAGTGTTCTGTTTCTGATTTACCAGGCTATCGTGAAGGGTCTTGGTGGGTCCAAGATTTTGCAGCAGCTTTGCCTGCTTGTTTACTTGGGAGTATTGAGGGTAAACGCGTTGCTGATCTTTGTGCGAGCCCTGGGGGAAAAACAGCACAATTGGCTTTGCAAGGGGCAGAGGTGACAGCAATTGAGCTTTCTGCTAACCGCGTAAAGCGTTTAAAAGAAAATATGGAACGGCTTCATTTTTCAGTTCACATTTGGCAGGGCGATGTGAGAAATTTCTATCCCACACAGCTTTTTGATGCAGTTCTTCTTGATGCTCCTTGTTCTTCTACAGGAACAATCCGTCGTCATCCGGATATTTTATGGACGAAATCGAGGGAAGATATCGTCAAGTTAGTGGCGTTGCAATATGATTTGCTTGTCGCAGCAATTTCTTTGGTAAAGGAGGGGGGACGGATTGTTTTTTCCAATTGTTCATTGGCAAGAGAAGAAGGTGAAGATCTTATTGAAAAAATTTTATCGACACGCAATGACATTGTTTTAGACCCTATTTATCCAGAGGAAATGGGAGCACTGGAACATTTGCTTTGTGGGGGGATGTTACGGACAACGCCTGCGGATTTTTGTCATAAAAATTTTGATGCTGAGAAAACCGTATTTTTAGGAATGGATGGTTTTTTTGCTGCGCGCTTACGAAAAATTGCTTAATTAACGCTTCATTTACAAAAATGGTCGAAATTGTATTTGATTCAGCATAAATGGAGATAAAATTTTGGCGGTTGCGGTAAAAGCTCCTCAGGTAAAAGTGGCAGCCTGTATCGATACGATACAGAATGTTATGCGGCGTTTATGGGTTGGACCATTGTTTCGTTGGCGGTTTTCAGGGTTTCGTCCTCATAAAATTTTAGCGCATCCCATGGATTTGCATGTAGCTGATCCGATGATGGCGCATGAATTTTATCATGGTCGTTTTGCTTTTGCTGGTCACATTGTTCATTCTGGTGCTGTTTCTCCGTTTTCATTGGTTCCACCAACGCTAGAATGGGAAGCGGCTCTACATGATTTTCATTGGTTGCGCCATATGGAGGCAGCAGGAAGTGATTTAGCTTCTGCACATGCACGCTCTCTTTTAGAAGACTGGTTTGACCATGCTGGTAAGAAGGTAAAAGGGCTTGCTTGGAGTGATCCTGTTGTGGCGCGGCGCTTGATTTCATGGATTTGTCATTCGAAAATGTTGTTAGAAGGGGCAAGTGAACGGTTTGAAAAACGCTTTTTACGTGCACTTGGTTTGCAATTTCGTTATTTGCGCGTAACAATTTGTAGTATGGAGCACAATGATCAACGTTTACAAGCAGCAGTGGCTTTGACATTCGCATCTCTTGCTTTGCCTGTTTCAGCGGCAGTGAAAAAAAAGGTACAAACCACACTTATAGAGGAGCTTTCCCGTCAAATCCTAGTTGATGGTGGGCATATTTCCCGTAGTCCTGTTATTTTGCTGAATTTGTTATCGGATTTATTGTCGTTACGGCATCTTTTTATGCGTAGCAATGAAACAGCACCCCGTATTTTGATTGATTCTGTTGAGCGTATGTTGCCAGCTTTACGATTCTTTATCCATGAGGATCAAACGTTGGCCCATTTTAATGGGGTTGGTCCCCTTGTATCGGAACGGTTATCATCACTTTTGGAGCTTGATGAAACAGGAGGCCATCCTTTTAGTTATGCCCGTTATTCAGGATTTCAGCGCTTAAAAGCCAATCAAACAACAGTGCTTGCAGATACAGGAAAGTTTCCACCCCGCTCTGTAGCACAGCAGGCTTGTTCGGGGTGTTTGTCTTTTGAAATGTCTTCACAAGGGCACCGTTTTATTATCAATACCGGTGTTAATCCTGATGGGCGGGAAGATTATCGACATTTAGGGCGTGTTACTGCAGCACATTCAACAGCTACGCTTAATGATTGTTCAGTAGGTGCTTTTTATCATAAAAAGAAAAATGGCGCGCCATTTTTGTTTGATGGACCAACAGATGTTCAAGTGTGCCGTATAGAGGATTCAGAGAAGACGGGTTTTATTGCGAGTCATAATGGTTATATGCGACCCTTTAATCTTATTCATGAGCGTGGTCTTATTTTGGCGACAAATGGAGATATGATTGAGGGTTTTGATCGCTTTTTTATGCCCAATAAAGGGGGAAAGAGACACAAGAGTGTGCAAAATGAAAAAAATCATGTTGCTGTTCGGTTTCATCTTCATCCACAAGTTGAAGTTAACTATGATGGCAAACGTGTATGTTTAACCGTAAAGAATGAGAACGTGAAGAGCGAACAAGTATGGTATTTTATATCGCCTGACGCAGATATTTGTCTTGAAGATTCGATTGATTTTGCAGAATTAACAGGTCCACAACGGACACAACAGATTGTTTTATATTTTCGTCCAGCATTTCAGGAAAAAGTTCGTTGGCGTTTTATCCGTAAAGCGTTTGATAAAAAATTAGAACATTATTCCAACCCATAGTATATTGCGTTTTATCTTGCGTGTCGCAAAACATTATCGTTTATTGTGGTAATATTCTCAAAATTTGAAGATCATATCAATTTTATACATGAAGAGTTTTGTTAGAGTATGGGTTGGATGTTTTTAGGCAAGGTTTGCTCATAGAATCTCATGAGGTGATGCTAAAAGGGATTGGCTCCAGAAAAAAAGTTTTTGGAAAGACCATTGTTGACAGATGAGTACTGGTTAAGGATCTTCATATCTTTAAAGATATGGAGAGAAAATTAAGCCGTTGCTTATCTTCGATAAGTTTTTAAGTGTGCTGTTGGGATCAATATTTATCTCTGAGAGAGTTGCATTAATAGGGCTACACTCCTCACGAAAAACAGAGCGCTATTGTATTGTATATTCACGGACTTATTTTAAAGAAAAATTCCTTAATGCTTCCAAGCCTATTTTGCGACGATGCCCGTGATGGGTATAACGGTAAATCCATTAAGCACCCCCCATCTTTATGCTTATGAAGGAGCAGTTCGGCACTATCACACTATTTATCAGTGCCCAATGTTTGTAACAACTCTTGGCACTAGAGATGGTTCATAAGAGGCATTTTTAGCCTTTTCTTAATAGTTTTTATCCATACAGCTCTCCCCGCTTGTAACGTGCAGGCGAATGGTTTTGGTTGATTCAACATACATAGATTTGAAATGGAAGAATCTCACGGTATTCGGAGTTCTAATTCAATATGAATAACGCTAAATTATCATTATAAATCAAATGTTGTATATCACAGAAACACTGAAAATTTGAGAAACAATACACAGCAATGGCTGAGAAAAACAACTCTTCTGCTCTTAAAAATGAAGGCGTAATAACAAATCACAAAATGCACGCTTTTTCAGAGCAAAGCATTCTCTCAAATATCTCAAACAACTTTCATAAAGATTTACGCGAATAACGTCGTGCAATTGAATCAATATCACCTCGACAAATTCCAAGATCGCTGAGTTCATATGTTGAAAGACGACTTAACGCATTAACGGTTCGACGATAACGGCGCCAATTACTATAAAAACGTAGAATATTCATATCCTCTACTCAAACTTTTCATTACACTCTTTAGTTTAAGAATAGAGCATATTACTAAAAAGAGTTGTGTTATAATATCATAACAGGTATGCATCTACATACAAGATAACATCCCTTTAACATTTTCCTCATGTGAAAGGGCAACCATTAAAAATATCAACAAGAACAATATTCTTTCCCTAAACAATGGCTAAATTATGTGCATTTTCTTCGGTGATAAACTTCTTCACGTGTAGATTCTTTGGATTGAATAACTGCTTCCATTTCAATAGTTATCAATAGTTATACGATGATTATGAAAAATTCCTTGAAACATTTGTCTCATACGAAGAGGGAATCAGCAAAATTATTAATGGCGGAAGTGTCGTGTTCCTGTAAAAACCATTGCTAAACCCTGTGCATCAGCAGCGGCGATAACTTCTTCATCACGCATGGAGCCTCCTGGTTGAATAATTGCTGTTGCCCCTGCTTCAGCTGCTGCTAATAAACCATCTGCAAAAGGAAAAAATGCATCTGATGCAACAACAGATCCTTTTGTAAGGGTTTCTGTTAAGCCTGCTCTTTGCGCACTTTCTGCGGCTTTACTTGCAGCAATTTTTGCTGAATCGATGCGGCTCATTTGTCCGGCTCCAATTCCAACTGTTGCGCTATTTTTCGCGTACACAATAGCATTTGATTTAACGTGTTTTGCTACACGAAAAGCAAATTGAAGATCACGCATTTCATCTTGAGTTGGTGCCCGCTTTGTCACTACTTGCAATTTAAGATCATCCACCACCACGTTATCACGTGATTGCACTAAAATGCCTCCTGCAAGTGTTTTCGCAAGAAGTCCTCCACAGCGTGGATCAGGAACTCCACCTGTAATGAGCAAACGAAGATTTTTTTTCTGGGTAATAATTTCACGTGCTGCCATTGTGGCATCAGGAGCAATAATCACTTCTGTGAAAATTTTAACAATTTCTTCAGCACATTCTTCATCAAGGGTTTGATTTAAAGCAACAATTCCACCAAATGCCGATACATTATCACACATAAGAGCTTTCAAATAAGCGTCTTTCAAATTTTCTCCTTCCGCAACACCACAAGGATTGGCATGTTTAATAAGAGCGACAGCAGCGGTTTTTTGCGGATCAAATTCTGCCACAAGCTCAAAGGCTGCATCTGTATCATTCAGATTGTTATAAGAAAGCGCTTTGCCTTGTAAAAGTTTTGCTGTTGCAATACCAAAACGTTTTTCATTATTGCGATAAAATGCTGCCTGTTGATGTGGATTTTCCCCATAGCGCATAACACTTTCAAGATGACCGGAAAAACTCTGCCATGATGGAATTTCAATTTTTAAATCCCGTGCAAACCACGTTGCTATTGCCGTATCATAAGCAGCGGTGTGTGCATAAGCGCGCATTGCTAGCTGATGACGCATAGATAAGCTTAAACATCCATTATGCTGCTTTAATTCAGCTAGAATCGAATCATAATCTTTTATCGCTGTTACAACACCGGTATAAGCATAATTTTTTGCCGCGGCGCGAATCATCGCCGGTCCACCGATATCAATATTTTCAAGAATCGTTTGCCCATCGGCTCCCGATAGGATCGTCTCTTCAAAAGGGTAAAGATTCACCACCAAAAGATCAATTCCATGAATGCTGTTCTTTTCCATAGCTTCCCTATGGCTAGGATCTTCTCTTACCCCTAACAAAGCACCATGAATCAAAGGATGGAGTGTTTTTACACGCCCATCCATTATTTCAGGAAATCCGGTAACTTCAGCAACATCTTTTACGGGTAAACCAGCTTCTATGAGGGTTTTTGCTGTTCCTCCTGTTGAAATTAATTCAACATTGTAAGTAGCATGAAGGGCTTGTGCAAAAGCAACCACACCCGTTTTATCAGACACAGAAAAGAGAACACGACGAACCCGATGAAGATCAGGTATGGGAAAATTTTTGGCAACAACACCCATAACAGAAGCCTTAAAAATGAAAGAGTTAAAATTCTAGTAAAACACGCTTATACGTTTATAGCATAAGCCTTTAGCAAAATACACTGAAAGGATAAACTGTCTTTTTAGAATATAGGATGCTCACCTTTTTCTATTATCCTGTAAAAACCTCTCATTTGAGGTGTGGTGATAGGTATAAAAGTCGCGTTGAGAAATTAAATGTTTTTTTGTTGCTTATAACTCAACATCTCATCTTCATAGCAGTTGTGAAACAAAAAATGCCTCCGTATGTTCTCTGCTATATTAGCTTTTATACTATATGAAGGCGAAAGTATTACGTATATCAATTGGAATAATCTCTGAAATGGGAAACAATCTAATGAAGCAAGAATATAAAATTATAAAGGCAAAAATGAGTGCCTATCTTTCCTATCATTTTTAAATTTGGCTTTATGTTTTTCAAAAGCGTTTATGACAATGTTTTTTAAGAGTGAATTTTTTATAGAGTGGAGATAATGCATTGCTTCACATTTTTGGGCATTACATTTTTAATGAATAAACCCTCATTTTATGATGATTTTTTAAAGAGTGTCGCGTAAATCTTTTGTGAATGGTATAAAGATCTATTGTATGCCTATGATCTTTATTTAACAAAGGCGCAAGTTGGTAGATTCTATTCTCTTTATCAGTTTTCAAGATTCTAAAAATTTTTGTTACTTGAGATGGAAAAGGTATTTTTTTAGTTTTTTTGCCGTAGCAGAAAAAGAAAACCTCCTAACACACCAGCAGCTAAAATAAACCACGTGATTGCATAAACGAGATGATTATTTCGAAAATGAATAATCGTAAGACCAACGACGGGAAGATTTGCTTGTGGAGATGTTTTTCTGGCATCAATGAAATAAGGAGCAACAGTGGACAAACCAAGTTTTTGTGCCATAGCGGGGAGATCGCGCGTATACCATAAATTTTTGTCAGGATTATTTTTACGCGGGAAAAATCCATTTTTTTCACTCATGCGTAATAAACCTATAATCATTGTTTGTTCTGTGTCCGTGGTAGAATTTTGCTGAGATGAGGCATTTGTATGCGATTTCTCTGAGTTTTGAAAATTATTACGTTCATCCATGGGGATAAAGCCACGGTTGATAAAGATCAGTGTATTATCAGCAGTTTGTAAAGGAGTCAAAACCCAATAGCCTGTAGTATTTTGAGCGGCAGCAGTGACTAAGATATTTTTATCTGTTAAAAATTTTCCTGTGATAACAACAGGTTGATATTCATATTTTTCAAAAGTAACATCTGACCATTGATTTTTTTTGGGGGCTTTTATGGGGGGTAAATGAATGCGCTGATTAGCACTGGTGATAAGATTTGTTTTCCAGTTTAACCGTTGTACTTGCCATATACCTAATGCACTGAAGAGAAGAAAAAAACAAATACATAAAGTTCCAAATAAAAAAGAAGAAAAACGGCAAGAATTTCCCTGAAGCTTTGTCATGGGGGGCCCTTTTTTGCTCATGATTTATGCTTCCTTTCGGGACAATAGGCTTTTATTCTAACATGGTATGTATTTAAAAAAAACATTTTGTACGCTTTTTGGCGGAATTTGCACGTCTTATTGAGGAAAAAGATGAAAAATGAGCCAACAAGAGATGAAAAAGGTTTTATAAAAGACTTGACCTTTTGTTGTCGACCCCCTATTAGAAAGAAACTTCCCAATGATGCCCGTTCAAGGTTGCATTGCGCGTGTTTTGCGTTCATTGTGTCCTTTGGGTATGGGGATTTGAAAGTTTCTTAGAGTTTAAGGGTGAAGTTTATGTCTCGTGCATGTGAATTGACAGGGAAAACGGTTCTGTATGGTAATAATGTTAGCCATGCGAATAATAAGACACGGCGTCGTTTTTTACCAAATCTTTGCAATGTGACATTGATTTCAGAGGTGTTACAGCAAAGTTATCGCTTGCGTATTTCAGCAAGTGCATTGCGTTCTGTTGAGCATCGTGGTGGCCTTGATGGTTTTTTAGTTAAAGCAGATGATAAAGAGTTGTCGCAACGTGCGCGTTTGCTAAAACGCCAAATCATTAAGAAAAAAGCTGAGCAAGAAGGTGAGCAAAAGGCTGAACAAGCAGCGTAATTGTTAGCGCTATTCTTTTTGGTTTATTAACGCTTTGATTTCGGTTTTCTGTTCTAGAAGTTAAGTTTTTTGCAGGTTGATCGTTTCATTTTATTGGTTCCATATCCCAGGTTAAAAAAATGTCTTCAAGCGGTCCTTTATTAGAACAGCAAAAGAAAAGGTATGTTGTTTTTTCTATTTTTGCAATGTGCCTTGCTGTTACGGCTTCTAATATTTTGGTTCAATATCCTGTCTATTGGTTTGATTTAAATGAGCTGTTGACTTATGGGGCTTTTACCTATCCATTTGCTTTTCTGATCAATGATTTAACCAATCGTTTTTATGGTCCATCTGCGGCGCGGCGTGTGGTTTATGCTGGTTTTTTTGCGGGGGTCTTTGTTTCTTGGATATTGGCGACACCACGGCTTGCCCTTGCTTCTAGTTTTGCATTTTTATTTGGGCAACTCCTTGATATTGTTGTTTTTACTCCTTTACGACGTAAAACATGGTGGAAAGCACCTTTAGCAGCAGCGTTGGTTGGTTCAGCTTTGGATACAGTGCTGTTTTTTGCTCTTGCTTTTTCTAGCTCGTTTTCTGTTCTTGATAAGATAACAGGGTATGCTGATAGTTCACTGGTGGAGAGTACTGTTTTGGGAGGGATAGGCATGCCAGTTTGGCTATCGCTTGCTTTTGGTGATTTTTCGGTAAAAATTATTATGAGCCTGTTGATGTTGATTCCTTATGGGACAATTCTTAATATTGTAAAGCTTCCTCTTTATCAAAGTCATTCAAAGGATGATTCTTCTTTTGTTTGTCACAAATAATAATTTTTGTCTTTTTTTCATGAAGCCAAGAAAATTGTACGCTATGCTTGGTGTGGCACGTTATTTATAATGGATACTTTATCATTTGCCAACTTAAGTAAGAGCTCCAACACAAAACGCGTTTTTTATTTCAAAATTCTCTTGTGAGGAAAAGATAAAGTCATTTGTTTGAGAAGGGGCTAAATATACTTTTTACAAATGATTAAATGTGACAGAAATTGCAACTGATGTTTATTAATAGATTGATTTAAAATGATAACTTATATTTTTTATTTGAGTGAAAGAGCTCAATATCATAAAATTTTACGCGTTTTAAATACTCTTATATTGAGTTAATAAAAATCATTTGCTTGCCTATGTTATAAGAGGAATTGGCGTGCGGACACGTCATTTGAGAAAGCAATACTCTTATGAAGAGCTTTAATGTAATAGAAGTGCAATATTAGGCGCTGGAAGTATATTGATTTATCTTAAAAACATTGGAAGCTTGAAAGTAGGATTTTGCTTTTGGCTTGTAGCTTGTAAAGTAAAGGATGATTCTGGATTTTGCATTATGCCATATATGGGCGCTGTCGTGAAATAAGCTTGGAAGCAAGGAAGAATGTTTCTTTAAAGTAGGAGTGCGGATAAGATATATAATGGTGTGTTCTTTTTCGTGAATGAAGTAATATTCTTTTTTTCGTGTTTTTCTTATATTTTATGTGAGTAAAGATTTTTTCTTTTATCCAGGAGATGGGAGCTTATGTTGATAGATCACCCGTGGTGAGTACTGTTTTGGGAAGGTTAGGAACAGGTTGGCTCTCGCTTGCTTTAGCGATTTTTCGGCAAAAATCGCTATGAATCCATTTATGCTGATTCTTTTATAAAATAATTCTTAGTGTTTAAAATATCCTCTTTGGATGATTCTTTTTTTGCGTATAATAAATACAACTTTTATCTTTTTGTGTTACTGAAGGTGAAAGTCTATGCATTATATTTTCTGTGAGAGCAGCACTTTAGAGCTATGTCTAGTGGAGATATTTTTCTATATACGTGTATTTCAATATTTAAATATAATGAAATAACACAAGATCGAGACAAAAACGGGTAATTATTCAGTCTTTTAATTTGAATGGCACTCTGGGATATGGACGTAAATGAAAAATTCCAAGAAAAGTTTTATCAGTTGCACTAAAACCAGAAAGTAAAAACAAACTCATTATAATTTTTGAAGATGGTTGGAGCATTTCTTTTAGGATTCATAATGCATCCAGTAAAGTAGAAGCTTCTTTAAAGTTCGATATTCAATTTGTGGGATTATCTTCTCAGGTTGTTAGTCATCAAATTCCGATGGTTTAATGATAGAGATAATGTTTTAAATGTAATCGTTGCTGATTTAAGGCAGGTTTATTTCTTATGAAAATGAGTTCTTTTATCACTAAAAAGTATTTCTAATTGTTTTGTTATGGCGTCGGCGAGTTCTTCAGCATTCATAATTGTTACAGCACGTTGATAATAACGTGTGACGTCATGACCAATTCCAATGGCAATGAGTTCGATAGGGGAGTGTGTTTGGATTTCTTGAATCACTGCGCGTAAGTGTTTTTCTAAATAATTGCTGGCGTTGACCGATAGTGTCGAATCGTCAACAGGAGCGCCATCAGAAATGACCATGAGGATGCGACGTTGTTCACGCCGTGATAAAAGGCGTTGATGAGCCCAAATCAAAGCTTCTCCGTCGATATTTTCTTTTAATAATCCTTCTTGCATCATCAAACCTAAATTGCGTCGTGCGCGACGCCATGGGGTATCAGCACTTTTATAGATGATATGGCATAAATCATTGAGGCGTCCAGGATTATGGAGTTTGTTTTGGGTAAGCCATTGTTCGCGCGATTTGCCCCCTTTCCAAGTTTTGGTGGTAAAACCTAAAATTTCAACTTTGACACCACAACGCTCAAGAGTTTGTGCCAAAATATCAGCACAACTTGCAGCAACGCTAATGGGGCGTCCGCGCATTGAGCCAGAATTATCAATGAGAAGTGAAACAACTGTGTCCCGAAATTGGGTGTTGCTTTCCATTTTAAAAGAAAGGGGTTGCATGGGGTCAATAATTAGACGTGGAAGCCGTGCTGTATCAAGATATCCTTCTTCAAGGTCAAAGTTCCAGTTGCGATTTTGTTGCGCCATCAAGCGGCGCTGGAGACGGTTTGCTAAACGTCCAACGATGTTTTGGAGATGATTGATTTGCTTATCAAGATAACGGCGTAAGTGATCTAACTCGTTTTCAGAACAAAAATCTGTTGCTTCCAAAATTTCATCAAATTGACGGGTGAAGATTTTATAATTGCCAAGTCTTTCCATTTGTTCCGAATCAGAAAAAAGGTGTTTGGGTTTGCTCGGCTTTTCTTGCCAAGGTCCATTTTTTTGCTCGCCGTCAGCTTGATCATTGTTGTTTGATTGTGTCGCTTGTGTTTTTCCGTCATCTTGCACATCACTTTCTTGTTCAGTGCTGGTTTGTTCTTCACTTTGAGCGTGTTTTTTGTTTTTACTCTCTTCTTCTCCTTGGTCTTGAGGTTCACACGCATTTTTTAATTTTTTATTGTTTTCACTGTTAGAAGCTTCAGCTTGTTGCACTGTCATTTTGAGTGTAACAAGCATTTGGCGAACAATCTGTGCAAAATCTTGTTGGTTGTAAATATGATGTGGGAGTTCATTGAGTTCTGCTGCTGCTTTTTGTTCGAGTTCTTGACGCCACAGTTCTAAGACAGGACCGGCTTCTCTTGGAGCTGCGCGCTTTGTTATTTTTTCACGCAATAAAAGTGCAATTGCTTCTTGGATGGGGGCTTCACTTTGGTTGCTAATCTTATGATAATGGGCTCTTTTGTATTTATCGGCGAGCATGATATCAAGATTTTTTGCAAGCCCCTCCATGGCTAAAGTACCAATTGCTTCAACACGTGTTTGTTCTAAGGCATCAAAGACAGCACGTGCTTCTGATTCTAGTGGAGAAAATTGCATGTGAATGCGGTTATCATGCCATGCTTTGCGCAGAGCCATGGAATCACCTAATCCGCGGGTAATGGTGATGTCTTTATTCGTTGCGTATTGAGGTAATTCTGGTAAACGCGCGCAACTTTCGCTTAAAGATGGTCGGTTATGACTAAAGGAAACTTCAAGGTTGTTTGTGCCTGCAATTGCACGCATACAGGTGGAAAGTGCTTTTTTAAAAGCTTCAATATTAAGAGTGTTGTTGGAAGAATCTTTTGCCGGATTTTTGTTGTCGCCAATATCGGTAGCCATGAGTGACAGATTCCTTAAGGCGAAACACCATGAATAAGTGATTCGGGAAGCTCTTGTCCAAAGGCGCGTTGATAAAATTCTGCAACAGTGGCACGTTCGAGTTCATCACATTTATTGAGAAAGGTTAATCGGAAGGCAAAGCCGACATCTTGAAAAATCGTTGTATTTTCTGCCCAAGTAATGACGGTACGTGGACTCATGACAGTTGAAAGATCTCCATTGATAAAAGATTGGCGTACCATATCAGCAACATGAACCATTTGTGAAATTATCTTTTTTCCTTCAGTCGTTTGAAAGGATTTGACCTTTGAACAAATGATATTAACCTCTTTATCATGGGGTAAATAATTGAGTATCGTAACAATAGACCAGCGGTCCATTTGAGCTTGATTGATCTGTTGGGTACCATGATAGAGACCAGTTGTATCACCAAGACCAATGGTGTTTGCTGTTGCAAAAAGACGAAAGGCTGGGTGTGGAGAGATGACTCGGCTTTGATCAAGTAAGCTTAGTTTTCCAGAGGTTTCAAGAACGCGTTGGATGACAAACATAACATCGGGACGCCCCGCATCATATTCGTCGAAAACAAGAGCAATATTATTTTGATAAGCCCATGGCAAAATGCCTTCTTTAAATTCAGTGATTTGTAAGCCATCTTTTAAAACGATAGCGTCTTTTCCTACAAGATCGATACGACTTACATGACTATCGAGATTAATTCGAAGACAAGGCCAATTGAGACGTGCAGCAATTTGTTCAATATGCGTTGATTTCCCTGTACCGTGATAGCCAGAAACCATTACACGGCGGTTGAAGGTAAAACCTGCGAGAATCGCTAAAGTTGTTTGCAGATCAAAAAGATAATCAGAATCGATATCAGGAACATGGGAACTTTTTGTGCTAAAAGCAGGGACTTTCAGATCTGTTTCAATATGAAATAGATCGCGAGCACAAAGTGTAATATCGGGCAAATTTTCAACGGTAAGATTTGTCATTGTGTTTCTGGAAGGGAGAGGATGCTATTTATTCATTAGAAACGATACAAGAGTTAGAGTATTTATGCAATGCTCTATAATGAGAGCCTTAGATATTGAAGAAAGATTTTTTACGTATTCTATAATGTTTTGCAAAAAAAGTAACATTTTGCGCAAATAATGATGGTCTAAATGAAAATAGACTCATATAAGCGCATGTTTTCAGCACAAACCAGACTTTTTTAGCAAATTATAAGCATGTAAAACATCACGAAAGCGCTCTTCTGAAGCACGATTACCACCATTGGAATCAGGATGGTGCTTTTTTACCAATTCTTTATATTTCATTTTGATGTCTTCTGCTGAAGCGTTTGCCTGTAGTCCCAGTGTATCAAAAGCTTTTGCTTCTAAGGGCTTTAATTTTCGTGAGAATTTATTGCTTGAATGCTGCCCAGTAAAAAGCGCGAAGGGATCGCGCATACGATTTTGATAGGCAGCTGTTCCAGAGCGAATCTTTGCATAATTAGCGGCTGTTTTTTTCGATGTACCATTGCTCAGATCTGTAGGCCATGTCGGACGATGTCCTGTGAGAGCATCCTTTTGAAATTTTGCGATATCTTTATTGCTAAGACCAGAGAAGTAATTAAAATTTTTATTATAGGCACGTACGTGTTCAATACAAAAATATAAATATTGTCCTTCGTGATTTCGACCTGCTGGTGCTTTATGGGCCCCTGTTTTTTCACAACCTTCCCACTGACACTGTTGTGCTTCTGGCTCAGCGTTTTGTTTTTTATTTGAGCTTATGCGAATTGAATCGAATAATTTAGATGTTATTGTCATATTATTGGTTTATGCAAAATTGATTAATTTTACAAGAATTGACTTTTGAAAAATTTGTTTTCACACTTATTCTATTATGAAAAAGGTGTATTTTTGCACGTTCATTTTGTTTGAGGAATGAAAAATGTTTATAGAAACAATAATCCAGAGAAAGCTTCAGGATGCTTTTCATCCGCAAAAGCTTGAAGTGATTAACGAAAGTCATCTTCATGAGGGGCATTCTCATAATGAACATGCTTTTGATGGTAAAGGAGAAACACATTTTCGAGTGAAAATTTTATCTTCTTCTTTTTCTAATATGACACGCGTAGAAATACATCGAGCGATTTATAAAGTTTTACAAGAAGAGTTAGCTACTTGTGTTCATGCTTTGGCACTTGAGGTTGAAACACTCTAATTTTTTGATGAGACACTTTTAGGAACGGGGATGGGCCTTTTGATAAATTTTTAACAAATGGTCTGTATCGACATGGGTATAGATTTGTGTGGTGGAAAGACTAGCGTGCCCAAGAAGTTCTTGAATCGTGCGCAAATCTCCCCCCCGTGATAAAAGATGGGTGGCAAAAGAATGGCGCAGTGTATGGGGCGTTGCAGTTTCTGGTAAACCAAGGCTTGCTCGTAAGTTGCGTACAGTTTTCTGAATAATGGCGGGCTGTAGGGGACCGCCTCGTGCCCCGCGAAATATGGGTTGGTTATCCACTAAAGGATATGGGCAACATTTGAGATAATTTTGTACAGCTTCGTAAACAATTTTGATGAGAGGAACAAGGCGTGTTTTTCCACCTTTTCCTGTTATAAATAAACTTGTTTTTTCAGGATCAGAAAATTGTTCTGGTGTGAGGCTTAAGGCTTCTGATATTCGCATTCCACAGCCATAGAGAAGCATGAGGACAGCCGCATTACGAGCGCTAATCCAAGGTTCATTTTCTAGCTGGTTTTCTTGTTTGACTATGTGAAGTGCTGATTTGATCGCTAAAGGTTTTGGGAGCGATCTTGGGTGTTTGGGGCTTCGGATAAGTTGAGCCGCCGGAACATTGACGATTCCTTCACGTGATAGGTACTTGAAAAAAGAACGGATGCCTGCTACTCCGCGGCTTAAAGAACGAGCACTTACATTGTTTGTACGCCGATAAGCAAGATAAGCACGCAAGTCACTGATGCGTAAATGAGCAAGATCTGTAAGGGTTGGTGTATGACTTAAGTGTTGACAGAGAAAAGACAAAAACTGCCGCGTATCACGTTCATAGGCTTGCACTGTTTGTGCTGACATACGACGTGTTTGGGTAAGACACTCTAACCAATTTTTCCTTGCGTTTAAAATTGCATGGTCTGCTGGAATGAGAGGAATATTTTCATCTTTTCTCTTGTCGTTTTTGATAGGCATTATCTAGTTGAGAGTTTCTTTCTTTTTAGATTTTTCATCGTTAGAATGACCATTCTTGTTTTGGGGTTGCTCTTCACGATTGATAAGTTGCTTTTCACCTTTGAGAGAGAGTATTTTCACAAGATTGTGCGTTGACATCAAATGCGCAAAAATTAATCCTAAAAAGCCATTTTTATGAAGTTTGGCAAGTTGGCTTGCTGATAATTTATTCAATTTTTCTTCATCAACAACCCAAAAATGTTCTAATTGAGCTGAGAGACCTTTATCGTTTTTCACATTGATAGATTTTTGGCTTAGAAGATCCATTTCTACAAGAGCATCAATAAACTCAGAGGTTTTTTCCATAGCGATTTTAAAACTTTCAAGAAAACGAATACGTTCTTCCATAAAAGGAGAAATAGAGCCGTCGGAATTAAAAAGTTCTGTTCCTGCAACTTCATTAAACATACCTGACTGTTGATCAAAGCAAACAGAAAGTTCTTTTTCATTGCTAATTTGTGCCAAAACAAAAGGATAGCGACGGACAAAAGCAGGAACATAAGTATTATTTTTCCAACTTTTATCAGAAGCGATATAGTCATTTTCGTCATTAGAAAGGCCGACAAGAGCTGCGGATGTGTAGTGCCGTTTTTTTTGTTCATCTTCGGCGCACATAAATAAAATAGGATAGTCTAGTGCTGCTTGAAAATATTCAGTACTTGCTAAAGGAACCCAGTGAGTATCCTTGGCAAAAGACATATCACTTGGAGGAGCAAATTTTAGATTTTTATGGGAAACTTTGTTGATTGGCGTGATATCTTTGTAAAATAGCATAATATTTGCCATAAGACTTTCTCCTTTATTAATTTGTTTTTGTTACCAAGAAAGGTCTTTTAGAAGATTGTCTCATATGGCAACAAGATTGAATAGAAAACTATAAGATTGAAAGGTTCATTTTTGAGAGATAATATTTTCGTATGAAGTATAATAAAGAAAAGCTTAAAAATAAAGTCTATCTTGCCATTATTGGTATGCCTCATGGTATAAAAGGAGATGTTTTTGTTAAAATTCTAAGTGCTGAGCCACAGCGTTTTAAGTTTTACAGCACTCTTTATGATGATATGGGGCGTTCTTATGAAATTATAACTCTTCGCATACAAAAAAATAAGGCGATTGTACGTTTTAAAGGGATAGAAAATCGTAATGCGGCTGAGTCTTTAAAAGGTATTCGCCTTTATGTGACGCGTGATCAATTAATTGATGATTTGATGGAGGATGAGTTTTATCAAGTCGATTTAATAGGCTTGTGTGTCCAAGATTGTGGGGGAAAAATCTTAGGTGAAGTGTGTGGTTTTTTTAATTTCGGGGCTGGTGATTTGCTTGAAATACGTTTGAATACAGGTAAAAGAGTCCTTATTCCCTTTAGTAAGGCGGCGGTACCAGAAGTTTGTATGAATTCTGGTTTTCTTGTTGTTGATCCCATGGCAGCTGGTTTAAGTGATGGGGGAGACAATGATAAAAAGGAAATAGCTTGAATCTAAAAATAAAGATGAAGGAAAAAATAACAGATAAATTTCGTCAATAAAAAGTGGAATGTGTGGAAATATTAAAAATGCACTTTTGAGCAGATATTGTAAGCACTTTATCTCGAAATAGTTCTGAGTTTTTAGAGTCTTTTTTAGTGCAAGTATTTAGAAGGATCGTATTGAATAAAGCGCAGATCAAGGAGATTCAATTTAACGCTATAGCGTTAAAAATCTTGTTTGTGCTATTTTTGCTATTAAGAGTCTGTTTAAGAAAATAAGGATGAGAAATAAAATGAAGTTTCAGGCGCGCGTTTTAACCCTTTATCCTGAAATGTTTCCTGGTTTTTTAGGGTATTCTTTAGCAGGGCAAGCTTTAGAGCGCGGAATTTGGTCACTGGAGACGGTACAGATTAGGGATTTTGCTTTAGACAAACACCATAGCGTTGATGATAAACCTGCTGGTGGGGGGGCGGGTATGGTAATGCGGGCGGATGTATTGGCGGCGGCTCTTGATTGTTGTCCACAGGATTCGCCAAGATTGTTGATGAGTCCACGTGGGCGCCCTTTTGACCAAGCTTACGCGCATAGCTTGGCTCGTGATACGGGTGTAACGTTAGTTTGTGGACGTTTTGAAGGGGTTGATGAGCGAGTCATAGAAGCACGAGAATTAGAAGAAGTTTCTATTGGTGATTATATTCTTTCAGGGGGTGAAACAGCCGCATTGGTTATCTTAGATGCTATTATACGTCTTCTGCCTGGAGTGATGGGGAATGCAGCTTCTGCAAGGTGTGAAAGTTTTGAAAATGGCTTGCTGGAACATCCGCAATATACACGCCCTTCTCTTTTCGAAGGGCGGGGTATTCCGCCTGTATTGCTCTCAGGTCATCACAAAGCGATCGCAGATTGGCGTCAAAGCCAAGCCGAATTGTTAACACGTCAACGTCGCCCTGATCTTTATGCGCGTTATGATAAAAATCATCAGAAAACTTGATTCATATGATAAGGTAGTGTATTGCATGGCTCTCTTTTTAGAGAGTTTTTTATAAAAGGTTTTCTGTAGTTCCAAAATTAAAATGAAGGAATGGTGTATTCGCTCCTGTGTAAGACATAGCCTAAAGAGCTCCTTATTCTTAATAAAGGCTTTTTTGGTAAGAGTTGAGCGCTCTGACTGTTCGATAAAGAACATGAAGGATAAAAGAAATGAATATTATCGCACAACTTGAAGCTGAACAATGTGCAAAAATTGAAGAAAAGCGCCAATTTCCAGCCTTTAAGCCAGGAGATACAGTTCGTGTCATGGTGCGTGTGACGGAGGGTACGCGGACGCGTGTTCAGGCTTATGAAGGTGTTTGTATTGCACGTTCAGGCGGTGGGTTGAATGAGACCTTTACAGTGCGCAAGATTTCTTATGGTGAAGGGGTGGAACGGGTGTTTCCTGTTTATTCTCCGTTGATTGAAGGTGTTGAGCTGGTGCGCCGTGGTAAAGTGCGCCGTGCAAAACTCTATTATCTTCGTGGTTTGAGAGGTAAAGCTGCGCGTATCGCTGAAAAGAGAGATTATCGGAAAAAAGCTGAAAAGGTTATTGAGAAAGTAGAAGCAGCATCTGTCAGCACAGATGTTGAAAAGAAAGTTGCTGAGTAAAGATTATATCGGCTAAACTTTATGCAAAAGCGGCTTTTATGCCGCTTATTTGTGTCTTTCGTGATTCGTTTTGCCTTTTAAGAGGCTTGGAGGGGACATAAAAATGTTTAATCTATCAATTTTTTCCTCTTTTTATCCTTAATCATGGGTGCAATTTAAGATACCATTGCATATATCATGGATACTCAAAAGGATAAGTTTAATCTGAAAAAATGCCTGTTTATATTTGAGAAAAGATGTTAGACCTTTGACGTGAAGATAAAATTGTATTAGATTAAAGCAAGTTTTGCGGATCATATCCGTGGAGTAATCGGTTTTTTTATGCGTGACCTTTAATCCGTTATTTGAGACAACCGACCTGTAGTATCGGTATCTTGAGATGCCAAACAAGTGAAAACGAGAGAATATATTTAGTCGTTTTGCGCGAACTTTCTCGTTCATTGCGGTTGCAGTAAAAACCAGGTCAGGATATTTTATGACAGAGACAACTAGGATAAAAGAGCGCCCTCGTTCCCCTCATATAAGTATTTATCGTTGGACAATTACTATGGCTATGTCCATTGCACACCGCATTACGGGTATGGCACTTTATGTTGGAACGGTTTTTCTTGCTGTTTGGTTAATTGCTATTGCGTGCGGGGAGGAGGCATTCAGAACGGTTCACGAGATTTATAGTTCTTGGTTTGGATTGTGTATTTTGTTTCTTTATACTTTGGCAGGGGTTCATCACATGGTTGGTGGTGTTCGCCACATTGTTTGGGATCTGAAACCTTGCCTTTTGGCAAAAGAAAAGGCAACAGTCACTGCTTGGGCGACAGTGTTTATTTCTCTTATTGTTACTTTTGCGATTTGGATTATTGGATATACCGTTGTTTAGCTGGGGGTGAAAAGAGATATGAAAAAAGATTTTCGAACGGAACTTGGAAAAGTACGGGGGCGTGGCAGTGCTCATGAAGGAACAGAGCATTTTTGGCTAGAACGTTTGACAGGGTTTATCAATCTACCACTTTTGATATTTTTTATTGTTCTTATTCTTTCGCTTGTGGGAAAGGACTATAGCATTGTGCGTGCAAGACTTGCACATCCTATTGTTGCTATTTTGATGGGATTGATGACTTTTTCGGTCCTTTATTATATGAAACTTGGTATGCAAGTGGTGATTGAAGATTATATTCCACGTGAAGGTTTCCGGATATTCTTTTTGACGTTAAATATTTTATTTTGTTTTCTCATAGGTGGTATCATTATTTTTTCTCTTTTGAAAATTGCATTAGGGGGTTAAACAAATATGGCGGGTACAGGATCATCTCTGGGCGCTAAAGCAGGTAACGCCCCTTATCGCACTGTAGATCATAAATTTGATGTTGTTGTTGTTGGGGCAGGTGGTGCAGGATTACGTGCAACGCTTGGTATGGCGGAACAAGGATTAAAGACAGCTTGTATTACGAAGGTTTTTCCAACGCGCTCACACACGGTTGCAGCACAAGGGGGAATTGCTGCATCGCTTTCAAATATGGGACCTGATAATTGGCAGTGGCATTTATATGATACCGTGAAAGGTTCTGATTGGTTGGGTGATACCGACGCAATGGAATATTTGGTGCGTAATGCTCCTGCTGCTGTGTATGAATTAGAACATTATGGCGTTCCTTTTTCGCGGACGCAAGAAGGCAAAATTTATCAGCGTCCTTTTGGTGGACATACGACACAATTTGGTGAAGGTCCACCTGTTCAGCGTACTTGCGCAGCCGCTGATCGTACAGGCCACGCCATTTTGCATACGCTTTATGGACAAAGCTTAAAGCATAATGCGCAATTTTTTATTGAATATTTTGCACTCGATCTCATCATGACGGATGGGGTTTGTACGGGGGTTGTGGCATGGAATCTCGATGATGGTACAATACATCGTTTTTCTGCTAAAATGGTTGTTCTTGCAACCGGTGGTTATGGACGCGCTTATTTTTCCGCGACATCGGCGCATACCTGTACGGGTGATGGTGGTGGAATGATCGCACGTGCTGGATTGCCTCTTCAGGATATGGAGTTTGTGCAATTCCATCCGACAGGGATTTACGGTTCTGGCTGCTTAATTACAGAAGGAGCTCGTGGTGAAGGAGGCTATTTAATCAATTCTGAAGGCGAACGCTTTATGGAGCGCTATGCACCTTCCTTTAAGGATTTGGCTTCACGTGATTTGGTTTCGCGTTGTATCACACTTGAAATTCGTGAAGGACGTGGTGTTGGACCTAAGAAGGACCATATTCATTTGGTTCTCAACCATATTGATCCTGCAATCTTGCACGAGCGTTTACCGGGAATTTCGGAATCAGCTCGGATTTTTGCAGGTGTGGATGTAACAAAAGAGCCTATCCCCATCTTGCCAACGGTCCATTATAATATGGGTGGGATTCCTACCAATTACTACGGGGAAGTTCTCAATCCAACGGCTGATTCGCCTGATCGTATTCAACCAGGGCTGATGGCGGTAGGAGAAGCAGGATGTGCTTCTGTTCATGGGGCTAATCGCTTGGGGTCAAATTCATTAATTGATCTTGTGGTGTTTGGTCGTGCTGCTGCCATTCGCGCGGGGGAAGTTATTGATCGGAATGCAGAAATTCCACCCCTCAATGAAGAAGCTGTTGACGAAATTATAGCGCGTTTTGATCGTTTACGTTTTGCACAAGGGGCGATACCAACAGCTCTATTGCGTGAAAAAATGCAACGCACGATGCAAGAAGATGCGGCAGTATTCCGTACAGAAGATTCTTTGCAACAAGGATGTCAGCGGATGAATAAAATCTGGGGGGAATTGTCGGATCTCAAAGTCACAGATCGTTCTCTGATATGGAATTCTGATTTGGTTGAAACATTAGAGCTTGAAAATCTCATGGCGAATGCAATCATGACTGTTCATTCTGCCGAAGCACGTTTAGAAAGCCGTGGCGCTCATGCTCGTGAAGATTATCCAGAGCGTGATGATAAAAACTGGCGGAAACATACGCTTTCACATTTGTCAAAAGAGGGTAAGGTGACATTATCATATCGACCTGTCCATGTGGACCCATTAACATCTGAAGCTGATGGTGGGATCGATTTAAAGCGCATTGCACCTAAAAAACGGGTTTATTAAGGGGAGAATGAAATATGGTACAAATTAAGCTTCCCAAAAACTCTCAAGTAAAACCGGGAAAGGTTTGGCCTAAACCTGAAGGTGCTACAAAGCTGACGGAATTTCACGTGTATCGTTGGTCGCCTGATGATGAGGAAAATCCTCATTTAGATACTTATTATGTGGATCGTTCTGCTTGTGGTCCTATGATTCTTGATGGGCTTTTGTTTATTAAAAACCATATTGATCCAACTTTGACACTTCGTCGATCTTGCCGTGAAGGCATCTGTGGTTCATGTGCGATGAATATTGATGGAACCAATACATTGGCTTGTACCAAAGGTATGGATGATGTAAAACACCCCATTAAAGTCTACCCTTTGCCTTCCATGCCGGTTGTTAAAGATTTGGTTCCTGACTTGAATCGCTTTTATGCGCAACACCGAGTTATTGAGCCTTGGTTACAAACAGTTTCTCCTGAACCTGCAAAAGAATGGTTACAAAGTCACTCCGATCGCCAAAAAATCGATGGTCTTTATGAGTGTATTTTGTGTGCGTGTTGTCAGACTTCATGTCCAAGTTATTGGTGGAACGGTGATCGTTATTTGGGTCCCGCTGTTTTGCTTCAAGCTTATCGCTGGATTGCGGATTCACGTGATGAGATGTGTGGTGAACGTCTTGATAATTTAGAAGATCCTTTCCGCCTTTATCGTTGCCATACGATTATGAATTGTGCGCAAACTTGTCCAAAGGGATTAAATCCAGCGAAAGCGATTGCTGAAATTAAAAAACTCATGGTTGAACGCCGCCTTTGAAAATTTACTGATTGATGAAAATAAAGCGCAAGGTGGAAAATTGTATCTCCTTTTAGCAATTAAATCTCTAAAAGAAGATCGGCTGCTTATGGGGGCGCAGTAGCTATAATCATTCTAAAAGTGAAGTAATCCCTAAAAAGTTAAGCAATTCTTGCAATGGCTGAGCAGAAAACTCATAGTTGAATATTATCTTTGAAAACTGACCTTTTAACGAACAGTAAAAAGAAAAATAGAAAATTGTGCGTGTTTTTTGTGCCTCTTTGAGGCTTAATCTCTAAAAATTTATTGGCTTCTATGAGGCGGTTAGCATAGTTATTATTGCCTTTAAAAAGGCAATAGTCTTTTGGGTAGACTATACTTTAAATAGCGTTCTATGTAAAAACAATAAAATCAATATGCTATGTGTTTTTATTTTTATTAAATTATTATCATAATTTATATTTTGATGCAGATTCAATTAATCATTTTTTATAAAAAATGATAACTCTGTATAAATATAGAACAAAAAATAAATCCTGATACAAACATTAAACGCATGTAAATTATTTAAATGAAATACACAGGAGTGATTATTATGACAGTTCGTCATTTTACGACACATTTATTATAATATCGAAAACATTGCTAATATTCATGGATTAGGAATTTTTGATAAAAGCATTATATATAAAGGTCATATTTTTTATTTTAAAGATTTTATTGTTAATCGCATTAAAAAACAAAATTTATAGTTCTCAAAATGGAGAACGTAAAATCCCTCTCTTTTGTGTAGAGATAATCATACAGTTAAGGGGGCTGTAATTTAAAACTATTGTAACGTCATAGATTTAAATTCATTAAAGAGAAAATAAGACGTTTTTAAAAAATATCAAATTTATAGTTTTTTCCAAAAATTTGGAAAACGCTAGTGAGAATTCTAAGAACACGTGTTGCGAATGTGGAATAGGGATGTTTATAGGTTCGTTTGAGTTGAGTGAATTCAATCATCAAAGAAAACATGTTGTGTTTTTATGAGTTTCATAGGTTTTGATTTTATATGTTTTTATCTATAAAAAATAGAGGTTTCTAGGTTTAGGTCTCATTTATTATGTTAGGGGATTTCATTTTTTCTTGTATATATGCTGAAGAAAGTTATTTAAGCAGTAAAAGTGTTTTTTATTTTATTTTTTAGCATAAAAGATATTTCTTAACATGAAAGAGAGGTGTCCAAGTATTAACGGTATAATCGGTCATTGTTTTGATATTTATTCTGTTGTGCTGTAAAACACTATCTTATTTAGGATGTGGTAATTAAAGTGGTTAGAAGGTGAAATCTGCTAGGCGAGGAGGCGGATAATTTGCAGCTCAGTGCGTGTAAAAAGCTTCACCCTTTGAGGTGTGATAGGTGGAGTCTGTTAGCCAATTACGTAAACTAGAGCGAAATCTACGTGGACAGGTTTTCAGACTAATCTCTCTTATATATTGTGATAGGAAACTCACATTAATAAGGACCACGACCGGTTGCAGAAAAAAGAAATCATTGCGAAAAAACAAGCACGCTTGTTTTAAAATTTTTAATGCTTCTGATCATAAGGGTATGCTGAAATCTCCTGTAGTATTACACAGACCTTTCATATTCTCGAGCCAAGAATTGTCTATATATCCTCTTCAATCTGATCTTCACGAATTGATGTAAGAGATGGGTACGAGCACCTGTAAGAATAAGCAGACGCAAAGCCAGTTGTATCATTATTGTTGCTTTGCAGAGTGTTTGATAAAAATCTGGAACATTTCTCTAATTCATTGCCTGTTCATTAATGACTTTATGGCGTTGTTTTTCTAAAAGAGCTTTTGCTGTTGCCGCTTTTACTTACCAGATGGGAGTTAAGAGTATTACGTATCTCTCTGTTGGCATAATCTCTGAAACCGGTATACAGCCTCCTAATTTGAGGAGAATATGAAGCTGTAAAGGTGCAAACCAGTTTCTATTTTGCCGTCATTTTTTAGTTCAGTTTTATGACTTTCAAAAGTATCTAGAGTAATGTCTTTTAAATAATAGAGATTATGCATTGCTTCACGCTTTTGTTTCTCTCGTTTTTTAATAAGATCACAATCCTTATACAAAACAGAACGCCCCAACCCAAATACACCTGGCTTGTCAATTTATGCGCTTGTTTTAAAGAAACCTTTCTTTAAGGAGCCCCAGCTCATTTCGCGACAGTGCTCGTGGATGGTATAATGGTAAAGCTCCGATGAATAATATAAAATTTATAGAGCATCTCCATTTTTACACTTCATAAAAGAGCAAGTTGGGTGCCATTAGACACTTTGCAAACTCCCAATGTTGCGACAGTTTTTGGCATTGTGGATGGTTTATAAAAGGTATTTTTAGTGCTTTTTTGTACAGTTTCATTCTATACGGCTTTATTCGCTTGTAATGTGCAAGAGCATGGTTTTGGTTAGTAGACAGCTTTGAAATGAGAGAATCTTACGGTACTAAGATCTTTTATCCAACACGCAAAATAATGAACACTCTTTATAAATCAATGTGACGTGGCTTAAGAAGAGGGATTGTATATCTGTGCTTTTAGGAATTTTTGCTTTTGAGGTGCAGAGAAGAGAGCAGGAATATTCAGAGAGTAGAGCTTACCTGTGTAGTCTATGGATATCCTCTTTAGGATGGGGACATAAGCCACGTGATATGGTTAGCAAAGCTTGCTTAAGAGAAATTTAGTTGTTTACGAACAGCCGCAGGTTAAGAATCTTTCTTCGTCCGAAGAAGACGTCGATATGCGACTATACTTTTTATTACCAAATAGAATGTGGTTTATGGATGCTAAATCGAAATGATAGTTTATTTCGTATGAGGTTTTCCGTATCTGGAGATTGTTTGGTGAAAAAACATATTTATTAATCACTTGAAAATAGCACTTAGAATTTTTAAACGGTAAGTTTTGGTCTTGATGACGATAATTATTTATGATGATTGAAAGGACCTGTTTTACGAAGCTTTCATTGATATGCGAATCAAAATTTCTTCTTTTCTTTTGTTGAAATATGTATTTTATAGCTATTTTTTTTGCATTAAACATACTTTTTCAAAAGATAAATGGGAAGAATGATCAAAGGTAAGAGAATAGAGAGAGCCTTATGTATAATTTGGTTTTCTCGTAGAGTTGTTGTCTATTAACTTTTTTCTTCTTTTATTCATGAAGAGTGTAGAAGATCCATTGGAAAAGAAAAGAGAATAGGAAAAGTTAAATAAATAGCCGTAACAACTAGTTACGGCTATTGTTTGTTTGTATCATCTTACCGAGAGAGGAAGCTTCCCTTAAGCGATTTTTGATTTAGCAAAAATTGGGTCGTAAAAGACTTCAGAGAGTTTTCTATCTTTAAAGAACAACACTACGTCAACTGTTGTATAGAGAACGATTTTTATCATTTCTAACTCGAGTTGCCGGCCAACTTCTGATCTTTTAATCAAGGTGGCACATCGTTCAAATGTCTGCAAAGCGCTGTTGGCATGCGTCGTTGTAATCGATCCAGGATGGCCAGTGTTGAGCGAATTGAGATATTCCCATGCTTCATTGCCTCGCAATTCAGCGAGAAAAATTCGGTCGGGCGACTGACGCATACACGCATCTAGACACTCTTCAGCTGAAACACGGCCTACATTGTTACCATAAATCATATGTACATGATTGGGATGATTGGGTAGAAAAAGCTCATGAACATCTTCAATTGTGATAATACGCTCCTCTACAGGAACCTTTTCAATTAAAGAGCGGGCAAATGTTGTTTTACCAGATCCTGTTTTACCTGCAATAATAATGTTGCGTTTGTGAAGGACGCATTCTTGTAAAAATTCAAGAATTTTTCCATCACGTTTATGTTGCAAAAGTTGAACTTCAAATGGTTCCAACCGTGTGAAGTCCTGCTTCGATAACAAGTTATTGGCTTCTTTTGCTGAAGGCTTATTAAAACTTACATCAGAAAAATCGTCAAATGCCCCTTCTTCTTTGAGTTCTTCTAACGTCTTAACTACAAGAGAATGTTTACGAATTACAAAGGAAAGAGCACCATCAACAACAGCTGGTGTTTGTATAATTGTACCACGTTGTCCACCAGGCAAGAGCACATAATTAATACTTCTGGGAGCCATACCGTTATAAACGATAATAGCTGTAATAAGCGTTTGCAAAAAAGTGGTTGTTAACTCTGGTACGCTATGTACTTGCCAACCCTTAAAGCTTTTCGTCCATACTTCATAGGGGCGGCAAATCGATAATTCAGTGATCGTGGGATCTTCTAAGAAACAATCAAGCGGTTGCAGAAGCTGAAAAACTGCTTGATCTTTCTGTATCGGGTTAACGTGTGACGAGACTGTAGACATTGCTGAAATCCAGATCACGAGCAACAAAAATATTTACTCGTTCGCCTTGGTTTTTGTAAAGTGTTGGTGTGATATTGATGGAATTTTGAAGAACATCGATTGCTATAGATTCAGCATTCTGAGCATCTTTATTTTGTGAATTCTCTTTATTTTCTTTGCTGCTTTTATTAACTTTTCCTCTTACCCATTCTCCTAAATCACCGATAATGCTTACCATAATTGCACTACCAAATCTCTCCCAAAAATGTCTGTCAACCCAGCCACCAATACCCGCTTCACCTAGAGGACCTGTGCCTGGTGAGTCAAGATTGACAACAACACCAGAAGGTGTTTCGATGCGTAACCATTGCACAAACACGCGCGTTTGTCCTTGTTGTATGCCACTTTGGTAAAAACCAACGACTTTAGAACCACGGTCAAGCAAAACAACACGTCCACTTGTGGAATAAATATCGCGTGTTAAATAGCACGTCGTCATTCCGGGTTGTGATGTAATGATCTTTGTTTCTAACGTACAATCTATTTGCGTTCCTTGTGTAATCAAAAAGTCACGGTTACGAAGTTGCATCGCATGTGATTGACCTAAACGCACGGGCTGAAGGTTATCAAATAATACGCCACTACCTCTATCATTATTCGATGCTTTATTATTCGTATCTGTAGATCCTTCGCTACCACCGTTGTTAAGGCTAGAACTGAGCATACGTTTGCGTGCTAATTCTTCAGAATCTTGGAGCATATGTGGAGGAATGGCTGTTTGAAGAAGCTTACTCAAGGCCGGTGGAATATCTAGGTTTGAATCTTCTATTTGTGTTGATTTTTCTGCTTCTTCTACAGTCTTTGGCTCTTCTATAATCCGAGGGACGTAGTTTGGTATAATTTGCTGTACTATTTGTTGTGGTTTTTCTTCCTCAACTTCCACGGTATTACGCATTGTAAAAGCTTTCCAAGTCAATGCAATCGGTATCGTTACTATGACAATAAGTCCTACCACTAACAATGCACGGGTACCTGGAATTGTCGGACGACGTTCAGAACCTAGTTCGGACCCTCCATAGGCACCTTCAATATGTTTTTGCTCGACGTTGTCCAGTTTTGTACCTTTTCCCTCTCCTTCCTTATTGTCAAACATCATTTTCCTCCTTTATTGATACGATAAACCACCGAAGATACTGTCCCTGTTGTGTTTGGTACGCCGCCATTGGGGTCATAGGCTTCATTAAAAACAGCTAGAGCGCGTTTACCAAGCCGTATGAGCCATTTAGGATTGACCTTATGAACGGCGATAATATCATTAGAACTGCCGATAACGGTGCGTGGTATTAAGCTTTCATTGCCTTCAGCATCTACGACATAAATCGATGGCATATCCATGTTAGCGGGAAATTTGAAATAAGTAATGCGCCCATTGTCCCAAGCATTTATCGGAGCAATATCTTGGTGACCGCTCATGGTATAACTGAGATTATAGCCGTTGACGCTTTGGTGAAAACCACGTTCAATCGCAAGGCGTCGATTGTTTTCTTCTGACTTTTCATCGTTTGAATCGGGATAATGGAAAGCCAATTCATAAGTTGATCCCGCACGGTCATTCCGAAACTGTAGTCGGAATTTGTAACTCCGTTTGTCAGTTACAACGATGAGATTGGTATTGGCAAGCTCTGCTTTTGGTTTAATAAAAATATGCCGCCCTTTATGAGCAAAGGCATAGGCTTCAGAATCGCCAAAGGCATGAGTTATATACTGTTCACCTTCTTCAAGAATAATATGTGTTGCCACACCAAGAACTGTTTCAATTTGAACCACATCGGCTTCGTTATATGTTATATAGCGAATGCGGTGATCATATTGTGAATTTGATGGACTTTTGAGCGCCTGCACAGGTACCGTATAAAGAGAAGAAAACGAAGACAATAGAACAACGAACGCAAGTTTTTTCATAACAATCAATTCCTTAATCATTCAACAGTATTTCTGGGTCAGAACGGTAACTTGTTACTTGAAAACCAAGGGGGTTAAGCAATCGATCAGATGATTTCATGGGTGCACCGATATAGGTGTAACCAATTGTTGCAATCTGGTGCTGCTTTGGTCCAGTAGCAGCACCGTTGCTGTCAAGTTGCTGAGTCGTAAAACGTACAGTTGCTTGACCGAGTCCATTAGGCTGGATTGATCGTACTTTAACTGTGATACGTGCTTTGTTGGAAAGCACTTTGTCCCGTGCATTTTCTCCATCATAGATTTTATAATATTCTTGTTGAACAGATGCCGCACTTAAAAGTGCTGTTGTGTCATAGTTCAGTTGAATGGTATCGTAGTCGTAAGTTTCGCGGTTAAGCACATATTGGTTTAGCCAATACCTATCTACAACTTCACCATAGCTTTCTTCGTGTTCACGCATGATTGAGATAACATCAACTGCACCCGTCGTATTATCAACGCGCAATACTAAGGGAGTAGGAGCTGGTTGAGAAAATCCAACAACTCCACATATCATACCGAATAAGCCAAAAAGACCCACAGTACTCGCGACACGCCATGCCGTTCTGCGCGACCTTATAAATTCATTGATAAGATCACGTTCTAAGCCACGGCTTTCTTCATAATAACTTCTAAGTTGTTCGGCTTTCACTGGTTTTGCTTGTTTTGTTTTCATCTGTCTCCTCGCTTGATTTCGGCAGGGATTGTTTTATTAATAGGCACCCGGTTCCTATCATTTGGCTGTTTTAGCTTTGGTGCTAATA
>NZ_JBHINT010000002.1:0-11636 GCF_042195145.1 Bartonella sp. CL434QHHD
GCGTGTTCTCAACGGAAAAGTTGAAATCACGCATATTGAAAACATTGTCACCAGCTGCCGTCTTTGCTGCTTTGATCAACGCAACAAATGTTTCTCTTATCGTCTCGCGGGGATGCATGGGGACTCCTGTCCAATTAAGTGTATAAAATGATTGACTAGGATTAATAATGATACTATTATTGGTTATGAACAATAAAGTTGAAAAAATAATTAGCTTGATGAAAGCATCACCAAAGAACATTAAGTTTTCAGATTTGTTGGCTGTATGTGTCTATTTCTTTGGAGAACCACGGAACAATGGTTCAAGTCATTTTGTTTTTAAAACCCCGTGGCTTGGTGACCCACGTGTGAATATTCAAAAAGATTCTGGTAACAAAGCAAAAGCTTATCAAGTCAAACAAGTCTTACAAGCGATAGAAAGGATGAAACATGAACAATAATCATTATACATATCGTGTTTTGTGGTCGCAAGAAGATGAGGAATATGTCGGATTGTGTGCAGAATTCCCATCCCTTTCATGGTTAGATGCTCAAGCAGAGAAAGCTTTAAAAGGCATTATGGACCTTGTTTCAGAAGTTGTGGAGGACATGCAACATAATGGAGAAGAAGTTCCTGTGCCTTTGTCACATGGTAAATACAGTGGTAAGTTTCAATTAAGAATACCACCAGAACTCCATAGAAAACTTGCAATACAAGCCGCTGAAAATGGTGTGAGTTTAAACAGATACATTTCTTCTAAACTTTGAATCTTTTAAAATTCTATACACATCAAAAGAAATTTAATTTTTATGAAAACCTCTAAATTAAAACAAATGCCCGTTTTTAAGACGGATGAAGAAGCAGAAAACTTTATTGATACTGCAGATCTTACAGATTATGACTTAACTGGTTTTAAACCCGTTCATTTTGAGTTCTTACCTAAAGAAGCGTCTATGAATATTCGCTTGCCTCAAGCGCTTATGAAGGCTTTAAAGGAAAAAGCTAAAAATCAAGCTATCCCTTATACACGCTATGTTAGGCATCGGATTGAACAGGATTTACGAAAAAGTCATCGGAATTAACCCCCTCCCCATTTTAAGAACGGGAAGGGGAGTTCTATTTTTTAAATTAAGCAACCTTTTTAATGGGGCTCTCTAAATCTGATTCGTAAGCTCGCAATAAAGGTAACATAACTGTAGGAAACTCTGAATCGCCAAAATCTGTTAGAACTGTTAAGATTTTAAGTATATTTGGCACCTCATCTTGAAGTTTGAAAATCAAAGCTTTTTCTACCAAACTCATGATGTTAATCAGAGCTGTACACTCTTTTTCATTAATATTTTCATCATTAGAAAACTGATATAAAGCTATCCATAAATCGCATAAGAAGTCGATACTAGTGTTCATTGTACACCTCCATGGATTTGTTCTCTCAAACATGCCAATCCTTTTGGTGTGATTTTTGTTGAAGGGAGCACCTTTTCTGTACCATCCGGTCTTTGAATGGTGATAGCAGGACAGTCCATGAATCCTTTCTTGATCTTATCCTGATAAGGTAACAGCGGCGCCCCTGGAGCCCGTCGATATACCCAGTCATGTTTACGCAAATAATCGGTTAAGTCCTTTGGTCGTACTTCAAGCATTTTCGCTGCTTCGATAAGACCAAACAACCCATCAGAGCGCTTTAAACCTTCCAAAGCTTCTGCTTTTGGTGCTAATTCTGCAATAACATGATCTTTCTGCTCAATTTGACTTTGTAAATGGTTCAAGACACCAAGTAATGCCTCGGGTTTAGAGTAGTCAACTTGTGATGCAGCTATCTGTGGTGTTGCTGCTTGTTTCAAAAGTCGTTCACATTTGATAAAGTATTGACGTGCTTCATGCCCTTTATCATTACGCTCTATCATCGAAAGATGTTTAGCCATGTCTAACGTAATGTGGCATTCTTTTACCTTTCCACCGCGGTAAAAATTTACCGCAGTTATAAAGTTTATATTTTCCTGAAATTTACATTCTTTAACGCGATTTTTAATCCAATTTCTAAATTCAGACTTTATTTCCAAAAACGCATGCAAATCACGCGCCTTAACAGTTTCCTGATCAATAACCCGTTCTTTAATTTCTATAAGAGTGTTCATAGTGAACTCCTTGGTAATAGACGTTTTTGATTGACACCCTTTAAAAAGTGCCGGGTGCTCAAAAACACGGTACCAAGTCCGTCGTTACGCTTTTCCCGCAAGGGTATTGTATAGCGTAACCACACCCGACAATATCATTATATGCGTGTAACATACAATGAGTCAAAGCCTTTAATGTGCGGAAAATAAACTATCTCGGTAGCTCGCCCGCTTGGTATTTAAGGTGTTTTTGAGGCACCTGATTCGATTATTCATACTCCTACTATAATGTCAAGCCACTTTCGATAATTTTTAAATTTTTGCTATTGGCAATTTGTAATTATTGTAAAAAAAGAGTTGATTTATACCTTAAGATAAAATATATTCAACTTATTAAGATTAATTATCCGTCCTTTGGAGTTCTATTTGATGCTTACATCCTTTGGTAAAACCTTACGGAAACTCCGTATTGATCATGCAGAACGCCTTTTAGATATGGCTAAAAAATTAGATATATCTGTAGCATTTTTATCTTCTGTTGAGATTGGCAAAAAATCTGTACCTGTTGGTATGGAAGAAAAGATTATAGAATTATACGATTTAGATCAAGATATGGCTTCTCTCTTAAGACAAGAGGCTGATGCTTGCCGCAAAAGTTTTACAATAAAGTCTTCTAATTCATCCACAGGTGAACTTGTTGGTATGTTTGCTAGAGTTATAGATAACATTTCTCCAGAAGATGTAGAAAAAATGAAAAAATTAATGAAACAGATAAAAGAAAAAAAAGGTAAGTAGAAGGTGAAGAAAAGTATTGATTACGAAGTTCCTCCTTATAGTTGGGAGAAAATTGGTTTTTTTACTGATTTACTTCGAAAAGAACTGAAATTGTTAGATTACCAAGCTTTCCCAGTTATGGATTTTGCTGAATACATTTTGCCTACTATGAGACCAGGATATTGTTTACATATCGCAGATGAGGAAGAACTTGGAAATGTGGGTGGTTTAACAGATCCGCAAGGCAAATTCATTGTTTTAAGAGAGGATATTTATAAAGATGCGTACGATGATAATGGTCGCGCAAGATTTACAGTTGCTCATGAACTTGGTCATCTTTTTTTACATACAAATTTACCTTTTCAACGCGTAGTCAATTCTCATGAAATACCTGTCTATCGCAGTGCAGAAAAACAAGCTAACCAATTTGCTGCTGAGCTTTTAATGCCACGTTCAGGAATGTCAAGATTTAAGACTCCAAGAGAGGTAGCTAATTTCTATGGAGTTTCATTACAAGCAGCAGAGATTAGGATAAATTACATGATGAATTATTTTAAATCACAACAATAATGGGTTTGAGCTGCAACTCAAACCCATAAAGAGTTTACGTTAGGTTATGGTTCGCTAACGTAAAACCAGACAGGAAACAGCAAGATGCAACCTGTAACAACAAGCGGAATTGTATCATTGTAAATGTTTCCTGTCTAGGTCAATTCACCTTAAAAGGAACTTCCATGTATAATACAAATAAGTTTAAAGAAAGTAAAACCTACGTTTTTCGCACATGGCGTAGATGTCCTTATACAGGTCAAAAACTTTACGCAAAACACTATGGGCGAAAGGCTTGGCGTATTCCAATTGAGTGAGTGATAAAAAAAGCAGAAGGGGGATATTTTATTCCCCTTCTGCATCTCAGAAATGTAATCAAAACTGCTTGTTAGGTGGAGATTCGTTACGCAAGATAAGCTTATACATACCGGATTCTGAGGCTTGGACATCTGTGACAGTGAAGTGCTCTTGAGAAGAGGGCGCTTTGCTGTTTTCAGGGGNTAACAAATGTTTCTCTTATCGTTTCGCGTGGATGTTTCATTGTTTTATCTCTCGCAAGATAAGTTTATACATACCGGATTCTGAGGCTTGGACATCTGTGACAGTGAAGTGCTCTTGAGAAGAGGGCGCTTTGCTGTTTTCAGGGGAAATGATTACAACACTATCTTGAGGGTTTGGTGGTATTCCCCCGATGTCATTGATACAAAGATCAAGTTCCTTTCTTGGAATTGTGGTGGGGATTCTGCCACCGGCGTCCGATTCTGAATGCTTAATGCCGTAAATCGCTGTGATACGAAAAGATTGCTGGTTGTCTTTTCGCGTGTAGATGATGGGCTGCCCAAAAGTGTTGCGCACATCTTTAACCATTTGGTTTAGCAGCCCGTGCCATCGCATGTTATTTCGCTCCAATCACTGCTTTAAACAGCATTTCAGGGCGTGTACAGATGTAAAGCGGATAGCTATAGACCTCCGGTTTTACCCATGCATTACGGTCGTGGTCGACGATAAGCATGGTGTAGAGAGGTCTTCCAACCGTGTTGGCAAAATCCAAGCTTTCACCAGGAGCAAAGGTTTTTTGGAAGACACCAGGCGCATCAACAGGAAAGAATTGACATTCATCAGGCTTAATGCCTATGGCGCGCTTTGTTCCAGCCTTCGCACTCACATTATAGTTGTGGATACTCCGGTAATTAATGAAAGTCACACCCGCAAAGTCAAAACTACCAAAGCTCCCAGAGCCAATCGAACTTGGTGTTGCAACACCTCCGGCGCTATTGAGTGTTTGTGCTAAGGCTGTGTTGAGATAAGTTTCACGAATTGTTTTATGGTTTTTCAACTTGGAAAAGAATTCATTTCCACAAAGCCCAATAATGCGTGAACGATCAGAAAACGCTCCCTTTGAAGCCTCAATCATCCTCATAATGACTTGATCAACATTGTCAGCAACATTGGTTGTCTCTGTATTCAGTTTAAAGTCAATGGGCTTTGGTGGTGTGATTTCCCATTCTTTGTACCAATCGACAATTACGGAACCATCAGCATCAAGGACAACACCTTGAACAGCGCCAAGCTGCATATTTTCCCATGTCAATTCGATTTCAGAAATCAGTTTCTTTTGTTTTCTGGCAATATATTTCATTGCTGTCTCTAACTGATCTTCTGCGCCAAATTCACGACGGTTTTGGATTTCTTCTGATTTCACCGTATCACTTTTGGCAATCCGTGTTGTTTTGAAAAACCGAAGATTACGACCCTCTCTATCACCTTCTGTCAAAGGTGCGCCACGTTCACTGGTTTGAATAAGCGAAAATGTATTATCACGCCGTTCAATCCCAACCACTGTGGTACTGGTTTCAACTTCTTCAAAGAGATTAAGAGAACTTACAAGACCAGGTTGAAACTCATAGTTTTCGATGGCTTTCATCATTGTGATGCTTGAGAAAGCATCATGTTTAAAAAAATTCATATCCATGTGTGCATTCTCCTATCGCAATAGAATGTTGTTATGGTCTTCTAAAGACTGAATGGCTGCTTTCTTTTTCTCATCCGTGATGGCATCTGGCCATAGCAGTTCAGAAGCTTTTACAGTGCATAAGCGTGCTGTAATCACGGCACGTTGATCTGCTTCAGAGGCATCAACAGTAGCAAAAGAAATCCCTGCCGGTGTTTGACTGCCATCTGCTGCTGCTGGATTAAGGGGGACATAGTGTTCCGTTGCGGTTATCTTTCCCATGACAGTTCCAGCTTCAATGAATGCTCCTGATGCAAACACCACTTCTTCGTTTGACATATCGGGGTCGTAGGGTCCAAGATAAGCGCCATTGCGTACGTCGTCATAAATAATATTCGTCATTTCACTGCCCTCCAAGCTGCTTCCCATTTTGTATGAATCTTTGCCTTGCTCGTCCCATCACTATGAGGGGTATAAGGCGAGACTTTTAAAGACGCGCTTTGAGAGCTAGCAGCCGTCAACACACATTGGCGTGCTTTCTCGATACTCATACCTTTTTGAATAGCTTTTGCTGCGTCAAAAGAAACGCCTAAGTGCTTTGCTTGCCTTTCAAGGGTTGTTAGTGCTTTTGCGCGCTTTCTTTCTTTTTCAAGAGCAGCTTTTATGTTTTCCTGCTTGTCCTCATTGTCTTCATCTTCATCTTCGTTTTCTTCTTCATCGTCGAAGTCTTCGGCGTTTTTGTCGATGTCGCTATCGTCTTCGTCCTCTTCCTCGTCATTGATGATGTCGACAATCTTTTCGTCATCCTCTTCTTCAGCGCGGTATTGTGTGCGTGCCATGTGTTTTGTCCTTCTTTTGTTGTTGATGTTGGGTTTTGTGATATGGAATCCGTTAAGGCTTCCAAAGCTTGCGCAAGGGTGCCTTGCACATCTGCTAATCCAAGCGTGATCGCTTGGGTGCCTATAAAAGTTTCTGCTTTTGTGTCACGAATTGCAGCAGCATTTAAGCGTCTGTTTTGCGCCACCAAATCGACAAACATCTCGTAGAGCAGGGCGCAATCGGCTTGCATTTTTATCTGTGCTGTATCGCTCAAGGGTTCGTGAGGGTTGCCATGGGTTTTGTGATCACCTTCAAAGACAAAGGTCCATTTATGCCCGTGTTTTTCATCTGCACGGGACTGGTCAAGATGAGCACAAACAACTCCAATCGAGCCTACAACACCCGTGCGAGCAACCCATATTTGAGAAGCAGAACAAGCAATGGCATAAGCCGCTGAACAAGCAAACTCATTGGCATGTGCCCAAATGGGTTTATTGTATTGTTTTGAGAGTGTTTGAAACTCTTCAACCAAATCAAAGACACCACCGGCTTCTCCACCGCCGCTGTCAATATCAAGTAAAACAGCGCGAACATCAGGTTGTGCAATGGCTTCACGAAAAGAAGCCCTTAAACCTTCATAAGAGGTTAGCCCCGATAAAGCCCCAAGCCATGCACCACGGCGCACAAGCGTGCCATGAACCGGTATTATGGCAACATTGTTTTGTACTACATAAGTTTCAGGGGGTCTTAAAGCCGTTGTATCCCCTTGCGCAAAAGCCCCAGGGGCAAACTTTTCTCCCTCAAAAAGACGCGGTGCAAGAGCATTCAAAATGACATCAAGTTTTGTCGAGGCAAGCATATGTGGAACCCCAAAAAGCCGTGATGCCAAGAACGGCATATCAAGATTATTCACCATTTTTATGTGCCTCACTGCCTTGGTTACTTTCATAAGTCTCAGAAGGTTCTGAATCTGCTGTATCAATCGCTTGATTTTCACCAGAAGGCGCTGCCATATCCGTGTCAAAAGATAAGCCGCGCGCACGAGCGTCTGTGTGCTCTTCTTCAAGTTCGGCATGAATGCTGTCGATATCAAAGCCGCGCTCGGCAAGTGCCATGCGTCGTGTTTTCAAGCCTGCACGAATTTCTTCTTTTTCCGCTGAGATATCCTTGTTTGGATCAATCATTTCAAGCGGGGGAGCAAAGCTTTCACATTGAAGCCATGGCAAGGAATTTTCTTCCCACCCTGGCAAATTGACGCATCCAGCAAGCACTGCCATTTCAACAAAACGCTCCCAAACAATGCGGTTAAACTGAAAGGCAATAATATGTTCACGCCATTGTTTGACGTGCCGTCTAAACTGAATGATGGAGGTGCGTACATTTGAAAAATTCCCCCGCGTAACGTCTCCAGTCACAACGGCATAAGGCATATTAAGTGCTGCACAAATTTTCAAGATATTGCGAAATTGAAAAGCCTCATAAGAGCCACCAACCTCAACAGGATTTGAGAATGTAACTTCTTTATTCTCTCCTAAATAAAGAGATGCACCGGGCGCAATGACAGGTGCTTTGTATTCTTCTTCAACGTTGTTTTTATCACGATTATCGGATAATTTTTCGACGTTTGGTGAATTGTCCTTGACAAACGCTGCGAAAAGAGCCGCCGTCCTTTTTCTATCGAGTTCTGCGTCGTCATAGGATTCGAGTTGAAAGATCTTTGTCATACAGCGCGTTATTTTGGGAGAACCGCGCAATTGTCCTGCGATACGGCGCTCTTTGATGTGCAGGATCATTTCAGCGGGGACACGCACGCGCTCTTGGCTCTCAAATGCCATATTTGCAGGGACATCATCATAGGGGTGATGTTCCCAGAAATGATAAGCAACGCGCTTGCCACTGGCATTAAATTCAATTCCCATACGAATGTAATTGCCTTCAATCTCAGCCGGTCCATTGTAGGAAAGGTCCAACATTTCCGTGGGATAAACTTGTAATTGAAGCGGTACACCAGAGCGTCCGTAGAGATCAACATAATGCAATCTTACAAAGCACTCTCCGGTTAAAAAGACCTCTCGTGCAATGGTTGCTTGCAGCCCATAAAAGCTGGTATCTTCATCATAATCTGCTTCATCAACCCATTGCCACCATAAGTCTAAAAGCTTTTTCTTTTCTTCTTGAAAGCCTTCAATACGAGGATAAGGTTTAATCCCATCACTTACAGCCGCAGAGACCCATTCCTCCGTTGCAGAACCATAAAGAGCTTCATTGTCATAAAGCCATCTTGAACGGGCAACAATGGTATCACCGCATTCTTCAATCGCTTTATTGATATGTTTTTTTGCGGGGTCAAAACCACCCATACGGCGGCTTTTGCTTGCCGCTTCAAAATGGGGATTGTGTTGACGAGAAATTGTAAAAAAGCCCGTGAGTTTATTGAAAAAACCAGCCATTAATAGCCTCGTGATATATTAAAATAGAAAACGCGTGAACGCTTGCGTCCTTCAAGGTTGGCTATTTGTGTGTTCAGCATCTCAAGCGCTCTGCGCAGTTCCTCAACAGAACGGTTGCTGACTTGCTTATCGCCATGGCGCACCGATTGTGCTCCCGAATAAAGAGCTTCTTCAATTTGTTCACGCCGCTTTTTTAAACTTTCCAGTCTGTCAGTTTTGCTGTTTACTTGGTTCAAGTCTGTATCCATAAATTACCTCCAATCCCCTTGCATATAAGGATTCATCACCGTTCTGGATTGTTTTCTTTGAGGTTGTGCTGTCTGAGATCTTCTTGGAGCAGGAGAGGGCACATGTTCTGATGTTGGCTGCTCTAAAGAGCCTTCAATTTTAAGTTTTTCCAGACGCTCTTCTAAGATATCGACTTCTCGATTAAGGTTTATTCCTGCCGAAATCAGACCTTGTAAAGCAGCATAAGCATAGACCCTACAGTCCAAGGCTTCGTTTCTTGCCTTTTCACTTTTTTGCCATTCAATACGCTTGAAGCCTTTAAAATATTTGATGACTTTTCTTTCAGCGGTCAGTTGGTCAAAATATTCCCGATCAAGGTTTTTGTGAAAGTGTGTTGCACCAGCACCCGATGCTTCAGGACCGGATTTTTTAAACCGTGCCGTGATAATATCTTTTGCTGCATCAACCCCAACAATATAGAGATTAATCTGTCCTTTGTTGTTTCTACTTGGACGGCGTGGCCATACCGCACGCCATCCCGCTTGCCCCTTAATTCCCCAGATACGTCGTCCCTCACGGGGGCGCACGTAATTATAAACCGCTTGTGTGTGTCCACCACCGGTATCAATACAAGCAGCCGTTATCTTGATGCCGTCTTTGTAACCTAGATGCGGCCAGCGTCTTGTAAGGTATTCATCCAGCTGTTCCCATACTTCAAAAGAAGAGGGATCACCAGGAATGACGTGATAATCAATATGCCAACTTTCTTCACTACGCCCCCATCCCACCACTTCAAGCTCTAACCGGTCATTTTGCACATCAATACCCGCTGTCAACAACACGGCTTGTTCTGGTGCAAGGGGATAATCTTCGCGTTTTGCATAGAGGCTATCAGGATCAACAACTTCGCCTGTTCTGTCCTCCCATGGCTCTCCAAGCACTGTATTGACAAAAGGCTGTAGAAGAGCTGGATCATCCTTGGCATTTAAAAACTCTCTTGCGCATTCCCCCCAAGTAAGCCAAGGGGAATAGAGTGCCGAAATATGATAAGAACGCAAATTGGGTCTGCTTGATTCACTGGTTGGTACCCAACATGCTCCTCGTTCTTCACACATGAGATCTGTTTTTCTGTGCTCGGCATGTTCATGACCACAATGGGCACAAACAAACACAGCTTTTTCGGGGGCGCCTTTTGGCCACTTAATTTGTGACCAAACAATGGGCTGTAGAACACCACATGCATCACAAGGCACGTTGTAATATCGCTGGTCTCCTAGCACAAAATCCTTGGCAATACGGCTTGTGTCACGGTGGGTGGGTGTGGACAATTTAAAGATCTTTCGTTGTACAAAGGTTGAGGTCCGCTTTTCGGCAATCATCACCGGATCACCTTCGTTATCCACACTGAGAGGATAGGCATCCACCTCATCTAAAATCAGATAACGAATAGGCATGGAACGCAAACCAGCAGCACTGTTTGCCCCTGTAAGCATCAGTGCACCACCATCAAACTCTTTCGAAAACATTGTATTACCACTGTCGCGTGCCCGCGCTGGGGCAATGCGTTCGCTTAAAGCAGGGCTTGCCATAATCATAGGATCAAGCCGCGTCTTTGAAAGCTTTTTGGCTGTCTCAACCGTTGGCATCACATAAAGAGCAGGTCNGGTATTCCCGCTGTCACGTGCTCGTGCTGGGGCAATGCGTTCGCTTAAAACTGGACTTGCCATAATCATAGGATCAAGCCGCGTCTTTGAAAGCTTTTTGGCTGTCTCAACCGTTGGCATCACATAAAGAGCAGGTCCTGGACTATAATGAATAGCATAACCGCAGAAATTTAATCCTGCCTCTGACATGCCAACTTGCGCCCCTTTCATGACAATAGTTGTTNCCTGGACTATAATGAATAGCATAACCGCAGAAATTTAATCCTGCCTCTGACATGCCAACTTGCGCCCCTTTCATGACAATAGTTGTTTCAATTGGTTTGTGAGAGGAAAGATTATCCATGATTTCGCGCAAATAGGGGGTCCGCTTTGTTCTCCACAATCCAGGTTCAGCACTTGCTACCGTGCTAAGGTATCTATTCTTATCCGCCCATTGCGAAACCGTATACGGTGGGTCCGGTTGTCTTGCATTATTGGCATTAGCGAAAAATTCTTCGACTGCATTGTCATCCATTATTCGTTTCTTGCAAGTTCTCTAACTCTGGAGAATGAGGATCATGAAAAGGCACTGGAATATTAACCGCCTCAAGCAAAGCGGTTCTCATAGTGTAATCAATAGCACCAATAAGGCTGGCTGCATCACATCCAACTTGTGCAGCAATGCTTGCACCAAAACGATGAGGAAAATTCAACATAGCATCACGGTGCGCTCTTCCAAACTCACGCGCTGCTCTCTTGACTTCTTCACGGTCAACGGTTGTTTCGCGTAAGCGTTCAAGGGCAATCTTTTCGCTTTCAAGCGCAACTTGCATTCGCTCCAGTTTTATCTTGTATTCATTGGCTCCATCTGTAGAGGCTTGTTTGATCTTTGTCCGCGCTTGACCATCAGGCGCTAAAAATGGAGCAGGGCGCTTTGTTGGATTCTCATTCCAGATGCTTGTGGCAAGGGCTTCATTGACAGAACCATCTTCAAAAAGAGCCGCATCAAATTTACCTGTCTTTATCCGAGAAACCACCGCATTATGTGAAACCCCCATCTTCTTCGCAAACGCACGAACCGATAGACCCTTACGATTCTTCTTATCCATAGTTGCTCCTTGCCTT
>NZ_JBHINT010000016.1:0-30180 GCF_042195145.1 Bartonella sp. CL434QHHD
CTCAGATGGACGAACCTCATCAGTAGAATCTTCAACTGGAACAAACGGTGCAGGCATAGGTTGCACAGCAGAAGGGTCCTCCGGAACAGTTGGTACAGAAGGACGTACAGGTTCAACAGGGGCAGAAGGAGGAGAAACAGAATCTGGAGATGAAGGAGATACCGGAATAGAGGGCTCAGATGGACGAACCTCATCAGTAGAATCTTCAACTGGAACAAACGGTGCAGGCATAGGTTGCACAGCAGAAGGGTCCTCCGGAACAGAGAGCTCAGATGGACGAACCTCATCAGTAGAATCTTCAACTGGAACAAACGGTGCAGGCATAGGTTGCACAAAAGAATGGTCCTCCGGAACAGTTGGTACAGAAGGACGTGCAGGTTCAACAGGGGCAGAAGGAGTGGGGACAGAATCTGGAGATGAAGTGTCCTCCGGAACAGAGGGCTCAGATGGACGAACCTCATCAGTAGAAGGAGCCTCTGGAACAAACGGTGCAGGCATAGGTTGCACAAAAGAATGGTCCTCTGGAATAGAGGGCTCAGATGGCAGAACCTCATCAGTAGAAGGAGCCTCTGGAACAATTGGTACAGAAGGACGTACAGGTTCAACAGGGGCAGAAGGAGGAGAAACAGAATCTGGAGATGAAGTGTCCTCCGGAACAGAGAGCTCAGATGGACGAACCTCATCAGTAGAATCTTCAACTGGAACAAACGGTGCAGGCATAGGTTGCACAGCAGAAGGGTCCTCTGGAACAGTTGGTACAAAAGGAACTCTAGGTTCAACAGGCACAGAAGGAGTGGGAACAAAATCTGGAGATGAAGGAGATACCGGAATAGAGGGCTCAGATGGCAGAAGCTCATCAGTAGAAGGAGACTCTGGAACAGTTGGTACAAAAGGAACTCTAGGTTCAACAGGCACAGAAGGAGTGGGAACAGAATCCGTAGGAATAAATGTTTCAGACGGCTCAGATGTTTCAGGCAAAGAAGGTGTAGATGGTATAAGCGGTGGCTTAACAGAAGGAGGTTGTTCAGGCGCAATAGTCTCTGATGGCCGTTCAGAAGGTATAGTTTCTTCTTCAGATTTAGGTGGTAAAACTGTGGACGTAGGCTTAATAGACGGAACTGAAATAGATTCAGAAGGATCTAATTCAGGATTAATGTAAACACTTTCGAGACGAAAATCCCAAAAATCTCCTTCCCCTTCAACCAATCTATTTTCGGGACTTGCTTCTCCAGAAGAAGAACCAGGACCATAAGCACGAAGTTTATATTGATAAGGAAATCCATTTATCGCAACATAATCATTCAAAAGCTTAAAAGTATCTTCCTTTGCTTTTCCAAAAACCTGAATAATCGAAACACTTTGATGACTTCCGTCAATCACGTTTGTATCTGAAGCTTTTTGAAATTTTTCCATTCCAATGAGCGTGGTTCCCAAAACATCACCATAGATTAAAACGCGATCAGTTTTTTGAGGATCAAATGAACCATCATTATTCATAAATGTGCTCATCTTAATCCGAGAATTACCTTCCGCACTGTATACTTTATTGTATACGTCATCCACACCCGCTGTTTTACCAATATCATCTAATGCATAAACATCTTCTTTATTGTATATTTTCTTTCCAATATGCAATGTTTGATAATCTTGAGAGACATATTTCTCAAAAACAAGCGTACTATCAAGGAGACTCAAAGTAGAAAGCGATGAAACCGTAACATCCTTTTCTTCTAAACCTTGATATTTACTTTTAGTAAGATACCATGTTGAACCATTTTTTAACTGTAAATCTACGCGAGACCTATCTTCAATGCGCACTCCCCCTATAAGGGTTGAAGAATATGCTTGAACAAGAAGAGAAGAATCTTTTTCAGTTTTTATTAATAAGTCACCAGAGATTTTTGTATCGTCCAATAGTTCAAGGGTAGCTTTAGCCCCAAAACCATCAGTCCCAGTGCTATAAATGGCGATACCTTCTGGAACTGTAAAGTTTGTCTTTGATAACTGAACAAATGCCTTTCCTATAATGATATTTCTGCCTTGTAACAACATTTCATTAGTTGAATCAGCTATTTTAAACCCTTCCTCTGGTTCTAATCCATAAAAATACAGACCATGTACTCCTTTACCCAGCACAGAAACATTGGATTTGTTAATCTTAATATTTGTCTTCTTAAATTCATCCGATGAACTAAATGCTTTCCACAACAACTTTTCTTTATCATTCACATCAACCGAAGAATTTTTCACCAAAAAACCATGCATATCACTCAGTTCAATAGAACTATTACTCAATTGAACATTACTTCCTTGAGAGACATCGAAAGCTTCTGGTATTTTATCAAAACCTTCCTCATCGACGATAGTAGTTTTTTGTTTTCCTTTACCCTTAATGATAGTACTATCGAAATTATACCCTCCCCCATAAAATGATGAAAATCTACCTTTCCCATTAAATGTAACAGTACTGCCTGACATCCTAATCTTTGCACCAAGTCTACTCACAAACCCGATATCTTGCAGGTTGTCTGGCTCAATCTCAATCTTTACACGCACTAAAGCAATATCCGCTTCTTCACCCAATGCATACATAGCGTGAGAAGTTTCCGTAATTGATCCATCTGTCATGCTAATGACCGCATTTTCAGCATGAAGAGCACGTACATTCTTAAAATTTGAATTTTTTAGATTAAGACGCGCACCATATTTTGCATATGCACCATATGTCAATATTTGACCTGAATCATCGCCATAAACATTTATCTGAGATGCATCAACAACTGTACCTGCTTTTTCTACATATATAGCCTTAATAGGAGCAGAATCAGGAGCATGTTCTTGAGAACTTTTTAAATTATAAGTTTTATTTTCAAGTGTATGTTTTTTACCATCACTGCACGTATAAAAGCTCCCTGTTTCATCACAGGGAGCTGCAAAAGCATGAAAGCCAGCATTAATATTTACAACCCAAAAAAAAGAAAAAGCAACTGTTGTAAAAGTCAACCTATAATTTTTAAATATATTAACCATAACTCTTTTGCAAATCCTTCTCCCCCGCTTTATTTAAAAGTGAATGAGATCTGAAATAATGTTAAGTTAAACATATGAATAGTTTTAAGTATAACAAATAAATACTTGCTTTGCAATTCATAAAATACTATATATTTATGTAAATGTTATTCTATATTTCAGAATATACATAAAAGCGTAGTGTAAACCGCATGAAAAATCATCTCTGAAAAACCAGTTTTACTAAGACGATGCTGATAGGTTAAATCTCCGTGCAATAAAAAATTTGAAGATAACTGAGCATTACCCCCCATTCCAGCTTCTAGAGAAGAACCAAAACCCCCTAATTGGAATTCATCTCCAAACTGTACACGTTGTTTTCCTCCAAAACTCATGGCAAGATGAAACTTGCCATTGAAAGAAACAACAAGAGCCTCTTCAGAAGCAGCAAGCGTCTTTCTTAAAGACCCGCCAACACGCATCACCCACAAATCAAGTTTTTCTATTTCAATATCAAACGCCTGATCAAACCGCACATTTTGATAAACAACCTAAACCTGCGGTATCAAAATAACCCCTTTATGTCCTGTCATAAATGACTTACCCGCAATCAATAAAGCACTCAAAGGTGTTCCCTTCAATGTTGTTGTCTTGCCTCTTGCTTGCGTGAGAACATTCCCTTTAAATAAACCATAGGAAAAAAGACCCTCGATATAAAAGCCTGTATCATACTGCATGCTGCCATATGTGTAATAGACCATTTATCAAATGTACTTTTTTGTTTTCTTCAACATCTTGAGGTTGTAGAGAATTTTTTCCATCATTCCCCATTATTCCAAAGCTTAAAGTGTGATGTGTATCCTCAATCGCATTGAGCAAAACACTTGCCTCTATAGCGTTATAATTCAAATTTCTACCATAACCATATTCAAGCGCAGACAGATCAGAAACATAACGATAACTTCCACCGTAACCTCGCGCAAAAAGAGCAGGATTTTTTACCTTTTTCTCCCAAAGTCCCAGCAGCAATACGCAATGTTTCCAGCTGTTTATTGTGATTGTTCATATCCATCAAACCAACCTGAAACAAGCATGAGGCATCGATAGATATGCTGAAACTTGTGGGACAACAGCTTTAACGCCCTCTTCAGGGTAAAGAACAGAAGCATCATGATCAGCTAAAACATTATTATGATGAGTATGAGTACTTAAAGAATGAGACACATCATTTTCCAACCGCATATGATGCAGATGAGAAAGTTTCTGAACATATTCAGCTTCAAGTCGGAAATCCCAAAAATCTCCATTATACTCAATATTTTTCTCTTTAACGGATCCATCCCCACCTTTACCTGTCTATGAGAAAAATTGGGACCATAAGCACGAACACTATATCGATAAGGCGCTCCTCTTAGAGCAACATAATCTGTTGTTAATTTAAAGGAATCATCCGCAGCCTTTCCATAAACCTGAACAATTGAAACACTGAGGCTGTCTTTTTTATCGTCTTTTTGCTTACCTTTGCTCTGGTTCTTTATTTTTTTTGAAGCCACTGTAACATCGACAATATGCACCTTACTTTTTCCATAAACATCACCATAGATAAGAAGTTTATCAGCTTTTATTCCCTTGCTTTTACCATTTGCAGTAAGATATGCATTAACATATAAGCGTGCGTCCTCTCCTACAACGTAAGCATGATCTAAACCATAATCATCATCCAATCTCCTAACACGAAGTGTCTGATAAAAATCATTTCTTGGTTTCTGAAAGAAAATAAAACTATCAATAAGCCTTACAAAGAAAACAGATGAACCTACACAATATGGAGCTTTTTTATGATTATTTTCAAGCGCATTTTTATTTGCTCTTACAGTCCATAGAGATTGATTGAACAACTCAACACTATCATAAAAACCTTTCTCAACATGTGCCCTTCCTGCAAGAAAAGACGCATAGGCATCAAGAACGATAAATGAATTATTTTTGACATCTAATAACCGATCAGCAAAAAATACGCGAACCCCTCTAATATCGTAATATAAGGATACCTCCTAGCATCGTTACTATAAATAGCCGTACCATTGGGAACATAAAGAGCAGTTTTTTTAAATCGAACTTCGCCTAAACTTGTAAGAAGCACTCCCTCTTGATATTCGTGTTGCGAAGTACTTCCTCTAAAATGCAAACTATGAACCCTTTGTCCCTGAAGAATGATCTCTGAGTTTTCAAAAGAAACCAAAGACATAGAACTATCTCGAAACTCAAATGACCTTTCCTTAAAAACCGGTTTTGCACTTTCAATCGCTATGTCATGAACATCAGAAACCTGAATCTTACTTCATCAAAGAAAAAAACCGCTCTGCTTCACACCAAACACAGATTGAGATAACTTGGCATTTCTACCACTTTTCTTTTCGCTATTTCCTATAATAGAACTCTTTTTAAAAGAAGTTTTATCGTCTTTTGACACAACCACTGCTGATGTAATCTTCTCAGATCTATTTAATTCTAAAATTCCACCAATTCCTGAAACGCCTTTTCCCCTTTACTTTTTTCTGGCTTAATAACTATGTTATGAGATTGTATTGTAAAAATAACACCTGTAGTCCTTCCTATCCAATCCACTCATATATAACTTATTACGACTTCCAAAAGTACAAGCAGCACCAACTGTATCACACGAATACGATTTAAAAAGAGAATTACATGAGGGTTTATAACCTTCTGCACTCACATCTATATTGTGCGCGAAGAAAAAATAGAGGTCGTAAGAAAACACACACATGGCGTTTTAATACTTTAATCATAATTTAGTCTAAACTTTCTTTATTTTATCTTCATAAAAAATCGAAAAGACACCTCTGGTTCATCTACTTATTATTCTTATTATGTGCCGTCATAATAAGTTGTTTTGTATTATACATAAAGTCAAAAATCAGAAAATAACACTATAAAACCATGCTTTATACTTATATTTTCCACAAAGGATATATTAAAGGAAAATACAATTAAAAGTGATAGCTTAATCCACCAGAAAAATGCGTTCCAGAAAATCCGGCATTCGTAAATTTATGCTGATAAATCAGGTCGCTATGAAAAATAATTTTTGGAGATAATTGCGAAAAAACACCAAATCCAGCTTCTAAAGAAGACCCAAAGGAACCAAGCTGGAAGGCATCTTTAAAATATACAAATTGTTTATCATCAAAACTACGAATGAAATGAAGCTTACCATAGAATGAAAGAACATGTGCATCTTTAGTAAATGTAAGTGTCTTCGTTAAATACCCACCAATACGCATCCCCCAATGATCTGGGCTTCGCATATCAATATTAAAATTATCAATATCACGAGTCTTATGAAACTGGAGATTTTGATAAACAAACTGAACTTGTGGTTCAAAAATAAAATATCGGCTGCCGATCATAAACGTTTTACCAGCAGTTAAGGAAACACTCAGCGGCTTACCTCTCAATGTAGCTGTTTTACCTCGCTCAAGTGTGAGAACATTTCCATTAAACAAACCATAAGAAAAGAGACCATCCATATAAAGACCCGTATCATGCTGCATGCTTCCATATGCCGTGATTGTCCATTTATCAAATATACTTTCTTGACTTTGTTTAACCTTTCGAGGCTGCAAAGAAAGCTTGCCATAATTCCCCATAACCCCAAAAGATGTCGTACTGTATGCACTTTCGATTTTCTTGAGTAAAATATTTGCCTCTAGTGCATTATAATCAAGCTCACCGCCATAATCACCATATTTAAGTACAGATAAATTTGAAGTATAACGATGATGTCCACCGTAACCGCGTAAAAACAAAGCGGGATTTCCATCATTTTTCAATAACCGACCAGAAACAGTTCGCAGCGATTGCAACTGCTTGTTTTGATTACTGATATCCATCAATCCAGCATAAAATAAGGTATTTGGCACAAGAATATAAGTCAGAACCTGGGGAACAACGACTCTCACATTTGGCTCAAAATGAGAAGAAGGCTCAAAAACAGATGCCGGAACAGAAAAACTAGACGCAGGTGGTGCAACAACAGAAGGAGCGGGTGAAACATGCGGCGGAACAAGTGAACCAGATGCAGGTGGTGCAACTGGATTAGATTCAGCAATAGCGGGAATAACAGGTGCAAGAGAGGAAGGAGGATTGGGGATCTCAAGCACCAAAACATCAGATACATTAGGTGTAGTCGTAAGATGGAAATCCCGATCAGGAGAATCTACAGGAGAAGAAAGACTTGGCTCCTGAGGTTTTTGCTGAGAGTTAGAATCAATAGAACCATCCTCTCCTCCAATAATATTAGGATGAATTTTAGGAAAAGAAGGAATATCATCAGAAGAAGGAGGGACAACCAAATCAAGAACGGGAAAAACTTTAGTGGGATCAAGAGAGGAAGAATCAACAAATTGACTTTCGAGGCGGAAATCCCAAAATGTTCCAGAGTTTTTAAGCACTCTTTGATTTGAATCTGCTGCCCCTAAAGTAGAGCCTGTACCATAACTCTTAAGATGATACTGATAGGGGGAGGCTTCAAGTGTGACATATCCCCCCTTTAACTGAAAAGAATCTTCAGCAGCTTGTCCATAAACCTGAATAATGGAAATCCCCTGATTATTACCACCATCTCCCGTCAATGCCCCTGAGCTTCCAGGAACACTATACACATGGACTGTCGTCTTTCCTTCAAGATCACCATTGATTAAAAGCCGGTCAGTTTTTTGCTCTTGCAGAGCTCCCCCTTTATCCAAATATGCATTAAGATAAAGAAGCGCATCGCCTTGTGCACGGTAAACAATCCCCGATCCTTTTCCGATAAGAAGTGTCTGATAACCATCAGTCGTTTTGGATTTTAGTTCTTCAAAAATAAGAGAACTATCCATAAGATTGACCGATGAAATGAAGGAATAGTCCCCTAAATTAGAACCAGACGCATCAGAATTTTGCAATTTGTCATATTTTGGTCGCGATAAAATCCATTTTGAACCATTTTTTAACTCTATCTTAGCCGTAGAACTTCCATCAACATGTGCGCCTCCTACAAGGGTAGAAGCATTAGCCTCAATCTTTACATTGGAATGCTCAACAGCTTTCAGGAGTGAATCTCCAGAAACTGTTGAATGTTGTGAGAGTTTAATAAAACTTTCGAATTGGCGGCTATAAATAGCCGTACTTTCTGGAGCCATAACGGTTGTCTTTGTCAAATAGACAGTCCCTTTTCCAGGCATAATTGTTTTTTTATCATTTAAGACAGCTTCCCAAAAAAAGCGCATGCCATTAAATGCATTCCCTCTCACAAAAACATTGGAATATTTGATATGAGCAGTATTATTATCATTCCCCTCCAAGGCAATACCATGCGCTCTAATGACATTAACGTTTCCCTTCTGGAAATTAAGAGAGCCTTTCCCCTGCAGCATACTAAAAGCAGAAGCTTCACGATGATTACCTGTATTTGTCCCCTGTTTTCCCCTCCCTGTAATAGAAACACCATCTAAATTAATTTCTCCTTCTCCTCCTGTTTGAACACCAATACCACTGGTAAAATCAATTTTTCCTTCTTTCATATAAATTTTTGCATCATTATGACTCAAAAGACCTATCGCATCAGAAGATGTCTTAATCTCTGTCTTGGTCAAAGAAACAAACGACCCTTTACCCGCAACACTGATCCCCATTCTGGTTGCTTTAATCACCCCATCCTGCATCTCAAAAGCCCCCTCCTCATTAACATCGCCCCCTATCGACACGTTATTTAACATGGAATCAAATAGAGCAACGCCTCCCCCATTTGAGGACTTTACAGCTGTTGTCCAAGCGTTTGTTTCTGAATGTCCATGTGCATTCGAAACACCGTTAATGATTATAGCCTCTCCCTCAATGACTGTATCTTTCCCTGATGCCTCTATGGCAGTATCAGAACTTTCACCCGTAAGTTGATAAGTTTTCTTGGAAATTTCATGCGTTTTACCATCATTACAGCGATAAAATGAAGCACTTTCGTTACATGAATATTGCTTCTTCTCAGAAGAAGTCTCACCTGCATCAGTATTGTATACAAAGAAAAAAATAACCGTTGTAAAATGACATAAAGAGAGATGATTTTTAAACATAATTTTCTACAAACTTTCTTCCCCTTCCCTAAAAACAAAAAAAACGCGTTCTGTTTAATAACTTTGGTTACGCGTAATAATTTAAAATACGTTTTGTATTTTATATATCGACCACATGTTTTATGTAAAGCCAGAATCTCAAAATATCACAATTTAAAATTGTATTATTTATAAATACGCGTAAAAATATAAATAGAAATAAAAATTCTACCCCAAAGCGATGGTTTCAAGAGAATTTAATAAAAATACACTCAAAGAAGAAAAACAGCATAAAAAGCGAAAACTGCAAACCAGAAAGCCTTATCTTGTTTCTAAAAAGGAACAAACTCGCTCATGCAAAAAAAACATTTTTTTAAAAAGCTTATTTAAAAAGTTGCAAACAAATAATAAAAAGCCACAAGCTATGCTTGTGGCTTTTTAAACAACTTACCCCAAGATGATCACCTAAAAACGATAGCGCAATCCACCAGAAAAACTGATTCCAGAAAAACCACCTTTGCTCAACTTATGCTGATAAACCAAATCACCATGAAGCACAAATTTTTGAGACAAGCGAGCATTAAGACCTAATCCAGCCTCTAGAGAAGAACCAAAAGCCCCTAATTGGAAAGAATCTTTAAAGCGCACAGCTCTTTCTTTGCCAAAATCATGGGCAAAATGAATCTTTCCATAGAAAGAAACATCACGATCTTTTTCAGACGCAGTCAGAGTCTTCATCAAACGACCACCCACACGCACCATCAATTGATCAAGTTTATCCATCTCAATATTAAAATTATCAATATCGCGGGCCTCATTAAATTGAAGATGTTGATAAACAACCTGAACCTGTGGATCAAAAACAACACCTTCATATCCTGTGGTAATTTTCTGACCACTCATCAAGGAAACACTTAAAGGGTTACCCTTCAATGTTGCAGTCTTACCCCGTGCAGTTGTCAGAACATCTCCCTTAAACAGACCATAGGATAAAAGACCATCAACATAGAATCCTGCATCATGCTGCATACTGCCATAGACTGTAGCAGTCCATTTATCAAATGTACTTTTTTGGCTTTGTGCAACATCTCGAGGCTGTAGAGAAAGCTTTCCATAAGAGCCCATAACCCCAAAGGATATAGCACTGTCAACATTTTCAATTTTTTGTAGCAAAACACCTGTCTCTAGCGCATAGTACCCTAGATCTCCCCCATAACCATATTTAAGCGCAGATAAATCTGAGACATAACGATAACTTCCACCATAGCCACGCAAAAATGAAGCAGAATTTTCACGAATTTCCAACATTCCACTAGGATGAGTCCGTACTATCTCCAACTGCTTGTTTTGATTGCTGATATCCATTAAACCAGCATGGAATAAACTATTTGGCAAAAGCAGATAAGTTGGTACCTGAGGAACAACAGATCTCACACCTCGTCCAGATGGGAAAACATTTTCAATCTTAGAAAGACTATCCGCAAAAGACGCCGGAACAACATCACCAGAAGACGCCGGAACAACATCCGCAGAAGACACCGAAACAACATCACCAGAAGACACCGGAACAACATCCTCAGAAGATGCTGGAACAACATCCTCAGAAGATGCTGGAACAATATCCTCAGAAGATGCTGGAACAACATCCTCAAAAGAAGCATACGCAGGAAGTGTACGTTTAGAAACCATAGGAGTTGCTCTATAATCAGCAGATGTTTGAACATATTCATTTTCTAAACGAAAATTCCAAAATGCTCCTCCGTTCAAAGCAAATCTCTGTTTAACATGCTCCTCCCCTCTAGTAGCACTTGGGCCATAAGACCGAAGAACATATTTATAAGGCGCGCCATCCAATGCAACATACTGCCCATTCAGTTGAAAAGAGTCATACGATGCATCTCCATAAACTTGAATAATTGAAACACTATGCGCTTTTTCGTTTTTTTCTTCTACACCTCCCGCAACCCCTTGTATATGGACTATAGTTTTTCCCAAAACATCTCCATGAATGAGGAGCCGATCCGTTACTTGATTACCACTTGTATCACTAGGATTTAAACATGCATTCAAATGAATCCAAGCGCCACTCAAACCCTTATAAACATGACCTGTTCCTTTTCCAATATAAAGCGTTTGATATGCATTATCAGTACTGGACTTTGTTTTTTTAAAAATAATAGAACTATTAGAAAGACTTACTGATGAAATAAACGCAACACCTCTATAATTAGGATCTTCTAATTTTTTATGTCTTGGTTGCAATAAAACCCACTGTGAATTATTTTTCAAGTCAAGATCAACTGTAGAACTATTATCAACCTGAGTTTGACCGACAAGTGCAGAAGCATCAGCAACAACCTTTATGGAAGAGTTACTATCAACCTTCAGCAACAAATCTCCAAAAAGCTTTGTTTCCTTTAAAGATATATAAGACTTTCTAGATTTACTGCTGTAAAGAGCTATACTATCTGGAACTACAAAATGCGTCTTTTTCAAATCAACACGCGATAATTTTCCCTTTGAAGAGCCCTCTGATACAGCCTCACCTTCAAAGTGCACACCATAAAATGTATGACCCTTCACTGTAATATTGGAATCTCCAATATCAACCTGAGGGTCTTCATTTCCCTGCAATAAAAGCCCATGAGCATCAGTAACATCAATAGAACCTTTCACAAACAGAATATAACCATCTTTAAATACATGAAAGGCAGCATTATCACTCTGACGACCTACATCCAGCCCCTGCCCCCCCTTGCCAGTACTACCTTTTCCGGTAATAGAGACACCCTCTAAAATAAAATATCCTTTTTTTCCTGCTTTAACCCCAACACTCCCTAAGCTAATTTTCGTATTCGTTAAATCAACTCTACTTTGAGATTTTCCTCCAGCAACAGCCCCCACTTTGATTGCATCAATTGATCCACCAGACATTACGATGTGTCCACCTTGAGCTTCCACCCCCACTAAAACACCACTCAACGTGGAATCGCTCAGAAAGACGCCCGCTTCTTCTGATGCCTTTACTCCATATTTCCAAAAATTGTTTTCCGAGTTATTCTTTTCATCCAAAATACCCTTAACAGTTATATTCTTGCCACGAATAATTGTATTTTCCTTAGACACCTCCATGGCTCCATGAACACCATTAACATTTTTATCCGTCAAAGAATAAACTTTATTATTAATTTCATGATTTCCACCATCATCACACTGATAAAATACTGCATTCTGATCACATGAAGATTGCTTTTTTCCAGAGGAAACTTGAGCTGCAGCATTGTGTGCAAAAACATCAACATTGTGTGTCAAAAATAGGATTGCCGTTGTAAAAGTATATAAGGAGAAACGATTTTTAAATAGATTGACCATAATTACACCATAATTCTGCCCCATTATAGAGCAATACATAACGTATTAAAAACTTAACCAGAAAATTTAATACGTTTTGGTTTAAAGATGGAGAACCTATTAATATTTTTTGTGTTTTATGTAAATATGAAATTAAAAAATTACTCGAAAATACAATCTAAATCTGTTGCTTTTACAAATAATTTGCAAAATATAACTGAAAAACGACAGAAAAATCACCTTTAAAGTTGTTATTCAAAAACACCCTTAATCAGTTAACATGCATTAAAAACACCTACTTAACTGCTGTCTAATCACCCCCCAGAGCTGACATAATCAACATCCTCACGATAGATCTTATATTGAAACAATATGTACTTTGTAAGCAGACAAAACATATGCCAAAATTGAGAAACAAGAGTTTACATATGCATTTTTAGGCAATATTCATGGCAAGATAGCCTAATTAAAGGGTAAGAACATGTAAAAATCAGTTCCGATTTTACTATCTCCTTTTAATTCAACTTTACAACAGTCGAAAGCATTCAGAGCCGTACTTTTAAAAAATGAAGATGACACATGACTTCATCCTGTTATTTATCGAATTCCTTTGAAGAAAACATATTTTCCAAAACAATATATCATTGTGTTTCTCATTCACCAATTTTCTCAGATATATCTCATTATTTCCATCCCCATTTCACAACGACAGCGGATATAATATAAAGTTCATCGGATACAGCCCTCATTGCGCCTGAGTAGCATTTTTGTCTTTGCCAATTTCTAATATTGTAAATCCTCTCCTCTTAACATAATTCCCAAAATTATATTGACCCTTTCTTAAATGATTATCCACTTGCCAATCTTACATATAATAGACAAAGGAATGCTTTTTATGGATTCATCATAAGAGCATTGAAAATATTTCAGCGCCCTAAATTAAAAAATATCTTTATAAATCAAAATATTATAAATAATATAATAATCACTCTGAAATACGCGTTTTGAAACAATAACGTACAAACTCTTCAGACTTTTCAAAAAAAAATGAAAGAAGTCCAACCTAAAAGCATATTAAAGATATGCAAAGTCACACTCTCGTAAAAATGCTATAACACAAGATGAATAGATAATGAGAAAAAGCCACAAGTACAACTTGTGGCTTTTTGAAAGATTAATCAAAAACAGGAACAACACTAGAAATGATAACGCAATCCACCTGAAAAACTCGTTCCAGAAAAACCAGCTTTCGTTAGTTTGTGCTGATAAACCAAATCGCCGTAAAGCGCAAATTTTTGAGACAATTGGGCATTAAAACCTAACCCAGTTTCTAATGAAGAACCAAAAGCACCTAGCTGAAAAGCATCTTTAAAATGCACAAATTGTTTTCCTTCAAAACCATGAGCAAGATGAAGCTTGCCATAGAAAGAAATAACTTGAGCCTCATCAGTAGCGACCAGCCTCTTTGTTAAACGCCCCCCAACACGCCCTATCCATTGATGAAGCTTTCCTAAATCAATATCAAAGCCGTCCACATCACGCACCTTATTAAATTGAAGATATTGATAAACAACCTGAACTTGAGGATCAAAAACAAAACCGTCCTCTCCTACCATAAATGTTTTACCAGCAGTCAATGAAGCACTTAAAGGATTTCCCTTTAATGTTGCCGTCTTGCCCCGTGCGGTTGTTAGAACATCACCCTTAAAAAACCCATAAGACACAAGACCATCAACGTAAAAACCCGCATCATGCTGCATACCACCATATGCTGTAACTGACCATTTATCAAATGTACTTTTTTGACTCTGCTCAACATTCAAAGGTTGCAAAGAAAATCTCTCGTAAGCCCCGATAATTCCAAAAGAAGTGGAACCATACGTATTTTCGATTGCTTTCAGCAAAACACCAGCCTCTAGTGCATTATAATCAAACTCGCCGCCATAACCATATTCAAGCGCAGAAAGATTTGAAGTATAACGATGATTGCCGCCATAACCGCTCACAAAAAAGAAAGGATTTTCACGACTTTCTAATAAGCCCCCAGAAGCAATTCGCAAAGCTTCTAATCGCTTATTTTGATTGTTAACATTCATCAAACCAATATGACGTAAGGCATTAGGTAAAAGGAGATAAGTCGGAACCTGCGGAACAACAGCCTTAACGCCCGGCTTAGGACGAGGATGAGGCTCCGGAGCTGGTTCTGGAAAAGGTTCTGGTCCTGGAATTGGGTCAGGATCTGGTTTAGGTTTAACATCAGAATCTATCGATCTACTTTCAAGGCGGAAATCCCAAAAATCTCCGTTCCCTTCAACTAATCTTTGATCCATGTTTGCTTTTCCCAAATGAGACCCTGGACCATAACTATAAAGCTTATACTGATAAGGCAATTTATCTAATGCTACATAACCACCTTCCAACTGAAAAGAATCTTGCTTTGCTTCTCCAGAAACCTGAATGATTGAAATACCTTCAGCATTCCCCCCCTTTCCCGTATATCCTCCTGGACTTCCTGCAACTCCATGCACTTGGAGCTTTGTTTTTCCCGAAACATCACCATGAATTAAAACACGATCAGTCTTTTGATGATCAAGAGCACCACCACTATTCAGGTATGTATTAAGAGAAATAGAGGCACCGCCCTGTGCTTTATAAACTTCACCCTTTCCCTTTCCCACACGAAGGGTTTGATAATCATCAACAGAAGAAGATTCGTGTCTTTTAAAATTAATAGAGCTCTCATCCATAAGACTCACGAGTGAAATAGAAGAATCATGTGCAGCCTCGTGTTGATCTTTTTGCAACGGTTGTTGTAAAATCCATTGAGAATGACCTCCCAAATAAAGCTCAGCATTAGAATTTTTATCAACGTGTGTGCGACCCTCAAGAGTAGAAGCATCCGCCAAAACTGTTATAGAAGCACCTTCCTCAGCTTTTAATAAAAAATTCCCTGAACGAAGAGTGCTGTGTACCAACCCCACCGCACCAGAAATCATGTTTTTACCATAAAGAGCCGCATCGTCTAAAACAGAAAACTCTGTTTTATCCAAATTAACAACTTCTAATCGTGGTGGAACTTTTTCTTCCTCTGATGAAATTTCTTCTTTTTTATCCCCACCTTCATTCCATGGCTTCTCTCCCCGAAAATAGATACCATAAGATCCCTTACCATTTACGGTAACAGAAGAGGATTTCATATTAACTTCAGTCACAGGAATCTTTGAATCAGAATCCTCATTTGATAAATCTTTAACTTCCTGACGAGGAATAGAATTGACTATATTTTCTAATAATATGCCATGGACATCCATAGCACGAATAGTAGTACCCTCTAAATTAACAGCCCCCCCTAAATCCATATGCACAACCGCACGATCCTTACCTTTATCACCCTTCCCAGTAATTTTAACATTCTCGAGATTTACTTTTCCACCTAACATCGAAGAAATCCCATGGCTGTTCATAAAATCAACTGATCCACCTGACATCCAAATTTCTGAATGATCATAACTTAAAAGACTTGCATTCCCATTAGCTGTCTTAATTTCTGTATCTTCTAAAAGAACAAACGATTTCTCTGTTGCATCAACACCCTCATGACTTGCCTTAATCTTTCCATTTTTTACCTCAATCACGCCATCACTCGCACGAAGGGCTATAACTGTATTTTTGATAATCGGATCTTTCAAAACAATCTTACCGTTCTCTAATACATGTACCCCCATTAGAAAAGTTTTATCAGCAACTTGACTACTAACCGTTACATCCTCTCCGCGAACTTCTGTACCTATTCCTTTCACCGTTATAGCAGTAGGATTTTCAGGATAATTGGAAGCGTTCTCATTCGTAATCTTATAAGATTTATTATCAATTTTAGGCTTCCCTTTAGACTCCCCGCAATTATCGCATATATAATACAACCCATTATAGTAATAAAACCCACGCTTTATACCTCTTTCATCAAAGCCTGCATCTTTAACAGAGTTATCTATATGACCATTATTCGATCCCTCCATTCCACTCAACCCACGATAATCACTTCCCCCACGAATACCCTCATCGTTATTGCCAACAGGAATCATATTAGGAGGATAATAATTCTGCCCACTCTCTCCACTAAGGGGAGGCTTATACGCATTACTCCCACTAAGATGAGGACCAGAAGTAACACTAATACCGTTAATCGGAGTAACAGTTATAACATAAGGTTTACCGACCTCCTCTGTAGCGGCATACACTTCTCTTCCATTTTGAAGCAAAGAGAGGATAGCGGTTGTACAAGCACATAAACATACATGATTTCTAAAAACTTTAATCATAGTTCCCTCGAAACTTTCCTTCCCCTCTCATTAAAAACAAAAGCACTTACAAAACACCCCATTGCACACCTCAAAAATACGAAAAGTGTAACAAAAGAACATGCCTCATGCTCATCTGAACTGTGCAATGAATTATCCCAATAAATTTGGCAAAAGCTCTACGCCAAAACCACCTATAAGAGAATAGTTACAAAACACACTTTATGAGTGTATAATGCATTCTGTATTTCGTGTAAAGAAAAAATAAAACCAGTGCGTGCAATTAATTAAAAACACAATCAAACCTTGTGAACTTTAAAAATTAATCCACAAGGAGATGGATGAAACAATGATTTAAATCAGTAGAAAACAAACGCTCAAAAACGAGCTTTAGAAAACATCAAATATTATATTAGATAATATCAATACAGTACCAAAAAGGATAACGTAACGCATACCGGTCTGCTGAACGCTTTAAAAGCCGATAAAAGCGAAGCACTCTATCGCATCAGTAGTAGCATAAATTTTAAGAAAATTCGCTTTAGCGGAGAAAAGTACTCTCATGCATAAAACAAACTATGTCTTTTTTGCTTAATAAAGAAGACGAGATTTTTTAAGAACAACACAAGTTGTTGTAAAGAAAAAAGGCAGCACAATGTGCTGCCTTTTCTAATAAGGTACATAGTGTACCTTATATTAAAACTGATAACGTACTCCTCCGGAAAAACTTGTTCCCGAAAAACCAGCCTTATTAAGCTTATGTTGATAGAGAATATCAGCATGCAGAGAGAACTGTGGCAACAATTTGGCATTAAAGCCTAATCCAGCCTCTAGAGAAGAACCAAAAGCTCCTAACTTGAAAGCATCATTGAAATTCACAGACTGTTGTCCTTCAAAACCATGAGCAAGATAAAGCTTACCATAGAAAGCAATAGCATTCACGCCTTCAGAACCTGTAGGAATCTTGGTTAAGCGTCCACCAACACGTGCTACCCACTGATTAAGGTTACCCATTTCAATATCAAAATTGTCAATATCACGAGCTTTATTAAACTGGAGATGTTGATACACAACCTGAACCTGCGGATCAAAGACAAAACCCTTATATCCTGTCGCAATTGTCTGACCACCAGCTAAAGAAATACTCAAAGGATTACCTTTTAATGTTGCTGTTTTACCCCGTGCAAGGGTGAGAACATCACCTTTGAACAGACCATAGGATAAAAGACCGTCGACATAGAAGCCAGCATTATGCTGCATGCTACCATATACCGTAGCAGTCCATTTATCAAATGCACTCTTCTGGCTTTGCTCAACATTCAAAGGCTGCAGAGAAAGTTTTCCATAAGTTCCCATAACGCCAAAGGATATAACACTGTCAGCATTTTCAATAGTTTGCAGCAGAACACCTGCCTCTACACCATTATAACTAAGATCGCCGTCGTAACCATATTCAAGTGCGGAAAGATCTGAAGCATAACGGTAACTTCCACCATAGCCGCGCAAGTATAAAGCGGGATTTCCACGAACCTCTACCATTCCTGTAGAAGTCATCCGCAACGTCTCCAATTGCTTATTTTGATTGCTAATATCCATCAAACCAGCGTGGAATACGCTATTAGGCAAGACAAGATAAGTTGGAACCTGTGGAACAACAGACCTTACAAATTGTTCAGGAAGGGCAGCAGATCCAACAGACTTAACATACTGATTTTCTAGACGGAAGTTCCAAAATTCTCCACCATCCTTAACAAATTTCTGCTGAACATGCTCCTGTTTCGAAGTCGCTTCTGGACCATAAGCACGAAGAGTATATTTGTAAGGTGAGTTTCTCAGTGCAACATAATTGCCATCGAGTTGGAAAGAGTCTTTCTTTGCTTGACCATAGACCTGAATAATTGAAACAGTATGAGCAATCTTGGCATTCGCTTTACCATCTCCTACATTGCCCGCATCACCTCGTACATGTATTTTTGTTTTTCCAGAAACATCACCATGAATTACAAGCCGATCAGTGACTTGCTGATTATTCGGATCACGAGGATTTAAACGTGCATTGAGATGAATTGCAGCATTACCCTGTGCAGCATAAACTGTTCCTTTCCCATTTCCAATATGGAGAGTCTGATATTTTCCTTCAGATTCCGAAGATGCAAAATCAATAGTACTATTTACAAGACTTACAGAAGAAACGCATGAATCCACACATCCTAAATCTGGAGTACCCAAATTCCTCTGTGCACTTCTTTTTAGAATCCACTCTGATTGATTAATTAAATCTAATTTTGCATAAGAACTTTTATCAACGCGAACATCGCCTTTAACAATAGAACTATCAACCGATACCGATATATTCGAACCATTCTCGGCTCTTAATAACAAGTCACCAGCAAGAGTTGTCTTATTTTCTAATGAAACATGACCAACAGAATTATTACCATAGATCGCTATACCATTTGCAACTTCAAAATCAGTTTTTTTCAACGAAATTGCCCCTGTTACACCTATAGGTGTTTTCTCCTGTTTGGATACAGTACTCCGCTTAACAACATTTGTTTTCTGAGTTGCTAAATCCTTACTTCGATTTTGTTGACTCTCTTCTTTCTGTATTAGTCCATCAAAATATATGCCGTAGACTCCGTCACCTTCCACCTTAACAGTTGAAGACTCGATATTTGCATGATTCATCGTAGGACGAACCTCAGAGGATCTCCTTCCCCTAGAAGAGCCTGTCTCAACCACTTGATCATCAGACTTCATAATCCACAAAGCATGAGCATCAGTCACAATACTCCCATTCTTAAAAACAACAGAAGCATTATCACTCAACAGCAAAGCTGCACGCCCAAAGTTATCTGCAAAATCTAACTTACCTTGTCCTTTTTTCGCAGTAATATTAACTTTGTCTAACTCAACGCTTCCCCCAGCTTCGGACCTCACAGCCACTCCCTTTTCCAAAGTAATAGCCCCAGAGTCCATAGACACCTTACCAGCCTGACTTACCAAACCAGCCACAGCCAAATCCCCCGTCACGTTAATTCTCGTATCCTTTAAATTAACAGATGATCCAGAACCCGCCAAAGCGCCCACATAATGCGCATTAACTGATCCACCAGTCATCATAACCTTTCCACCATTTTGAGCTTCAAGCCCAATTACAGAAGATGTAATTGTTGAGTTTTTTTCCAAAACAACTTTTGCATTGTCTTCTGCAAGAACAGCACTCACAGCCTGTAATTTAGTAAGATCAACATTGCTTTTGTTATCATCCCCCCCCATAATTGTAGCATTCTCTAACTTAATAACTGTATTTTCATTCTGTGCATGCATAGAATGTTGAGTTTTATCCTTTGCTTTCAGTGTAAGATTTGTCACTGTATGTGATTTACCATCACTACACGAATAAGGAGTTTGCGCCCCCTTCTCACCATTATCCTGTGTGGCATCACATGTAGAAGAAACCGTTTCCTTACCAGGATTATTAAGCAAAAGAATACGTCCAACAGCTCCTCCAGAAGAGGCAACAGGTTTTACAGAAATCTCAGAAGTAGAATGCTTCATGGAAGCAGTTGAATTTAGACTAGAAGATGCAACAGGTGTTACAGAAACCTTAGAAGAAGGCTTTCTGGAAGCTGCTGATTTTATAGATGGAAGCCTATTCGATATAGTGTGCCCAGATGATACAGAAATCCCATCTGTCGATATCACAGAAATCTTACCTCGATCAGATCTCGCAGCTGAATCAGCTCCTGAAGGCATTAAATTTAACGAACTTCTATCTCTAGATGAAGGAGATGAAACAGTATATACGCTATACTCAGATGTCTCAGATCTTGCAAGATTAGCAGATGCCCCCTCCTGAGATGCAGCAGAAACAACAGGAGACGTAGTAGAAGAAGGAACAGACGTTACAGTTTCAGATGTTCCAGCCCTCCTCGGATCAGTAGATGCGCCCCCCTCAGATACAGTAGAAGTAACAGAAGACGTAGTAGAAGAAGAAAGAGACGTTACAGCTGCAGATGTTCCAGCACTCCCCTGATCAGTAGATTCCCTCCCCTCAGATACAGTAGAAGCAACAGGAGACGTAGTAGGAGAAGGAAGAGACGTTACAGATTCAGATTCTTCAATCTCTACGTATCTATCATATCCACCGTCTGTACAATCTGCCTCCTCTGTCTCAGAACTCCTAAGTAATGCAGAGGTTCCATTCGCACCAGAAGTAATAACTTGATTAGGTAGTCTAGCTTCAGAAGCTCCAGATGGAAGATTTGATCCTACAGCAGAATTACCTACCTCACTTCCCACAGCTTCACGAGATGGCACGGAAGAAGTCTTTACTCTCGCACTCTCCTTGTCACCTACGAAAGAAAGAGAATTACGCTCATAAGGCAATTGTTTATCTTCTAAACGAAAATCCCAAACACTTCTACTATTTTTAATTAATGTATTATCGAAATACTGCATTTTCGAAGGAATAGCTGGACCATAAGCACGAAGAACATACTGATAAGGTAAACCGCCTATCGTAACATACTCACCATTCAGTTTAAAAGAATCTTCGCTCGCCTCCCCATAAACCTGAATAATTGAAATACTCTGAGGTTTATAAGCTTTAGCACTCCGACCTCGCCGACCCTCACCATTTGGTTTCAGTGTAAGCACATGCACCTTAGTTTGACCAGAAACATCACCATGAATTAAAAGCCTACCAGATAGTTGAGAATCCTCTGATGCACCAGCCTGCGCAAATGCAACGAAATAAATATAAGAATCCCCAGAAGCGGTGTAAACTGTGCCTTTCCCATTTCCTATCCGAAGCATTGGATAACTATAATCTTGTGGATTCTCCTCATCTCCTAAAGGCACAAGCCCAATATCAGAATTGTTAAGTTTTACAAATGAAACACATGAATCCTCACACCCCCTATCTTGAGGCTTTCCAAATTTATTTTTCGTTACATGCCACTGCGATCCATTGAATAAAAAAATCTTACCCTGAGAACCTTTTTCAACATAAGCTTCACCGCTAACTATAGAATCATTAACAAAAACCGACACTTCAGACGTAGCTTCAGCTCGTAAGAATGAATTACCAGACACTTGCGATGCGCTATCTATAAGGACAGAGCCTCTCATATTCTTACCTAAAATGGCTGTACCATCTGGAACCTTAAGAGTAGTGCCGTGCAAAAAAACTAAAGACTCCTTATTTTGTAATTGATTACTTTTTAATTGGCTCTGTTCTGAATTATCGGATTGATTATCAAAATATACGCCTGTAGACGTTTGACCACTCAAGTTAATAGTTGAAGATTTTACAGAAGCCCTAATTCTAAAGTCCACTTCATCGGTTCTTTCTTCACCGACTTCTGTCCTTGTCTTTTGGCCTAAAATTTTGGGTATAAGATAGCTAGCATATTCCGAAGAAGCAAGAAACTCGCTACTAGGATCATCTATTTCAATACGCCTCACTCTTGTATCATTATTTCCTTGAACATTGTTAGAATCTCCATCATCATTGTCAAAGACCCATACACCAACAGAATCTGAATGATTAATGTTTCCATTTTTAAAGGAAATAAAACCTCCATCTGTAAATAAAAAGCTACTCAATCCCTGTCCTGCAGCGCCAGATTTGCTGCGATCAATTGTAACATTAACTTTATCTAATTGAATGATTCCGCCGTTTTCTGCCACAACTACAGATCCACCTGTCGGGACAATAACCTTCCCTGATTTCATATCTATTACTGTTCCATTGCTGGCACGCAAACCCATTACCTCTTTTCCCTCTTCATCATTCCCCCCCTGTGAACCTGACACAGTAATCGTTGTATTATTCAACAGAATAAGTGATTCATGCGCAGCCTCAACACCCATATTTGCACTAGAGATTGTCCCTCCTGTTATAATGGCCTTTCCACCAAATAAAGCGTAAATCCCAGTGTCAAAATCATGAATCGATGAGTTTTGCAATTTGACCACTCCATCTTGTGATGCAAATACAGCGCTCCCATACTGTGGTTTAACCGACACAGTCTCTGAACCAGGTTTATTCTTAAGAGATGAAGAGTTCAATTCAATAATTGTCGGTTCAGTAGCTTCTTCTGGTCCTGCAACATCATCTTCTCCATCAACACCAATCCATCCCGCTGTTACAGCAGTATCACCCTTCTTCTGCACCACAATCGTACTATTACGTATTGAGTGTTTTTTTCTATCACTACAAACAATAGGTGATAAAGGGTTCGTCTCCTCTCTATTATCCGCTACATTACATGCATTGGCACTACCACCAACGCCCTTTGGGACACCGCCAACACCACCAGGAACACCACCAGGAACACCACTACTCGCTATAGAAGCATCAACACCTTGTAAAAGGAAAAGAGCGCTCGCTGTCAGTGCGTACAAACGTGTACGCTTTTTAAATACATTGATCATATGTCAAACTTTCTAAATAATGTTGCAAAAACACTAGAATTAAGTGAAAATGAGGTAAGTGAACAATTTGTAACATATGTAAGTCAACTTTACAACATAGTGTTATTTATTTACGCTTCATTTTGTGCATAAAGATACCTAAGTTAAGGTTTTTAATTGCACAACCTATTGTAATATCAGATAAAAGGATAAAATAACGATGATAAAATATATGAAATGGATGACTTCTGTTTTACTGGTTGCAATGAGCTTTGCAACGGTTTTGTGGACTCATACGAGTATTGCAAATACCAGTACCCAGACAAATGTAACGATTGATCATGTTTCAGGCACGACTTCTGTTCCCGCTTCTCCGCAAAAGGTTGTTGTGTTTGATCTTGCTTCGCTAGATAATATGAATCGCCTTGGTATCCAAGCCGTTATTGGCCTTCCTGAAGGAAAAAAACCTTCCTATCTGCAACAATTTAATGATGAAAAATATGAAAGAATTGGAACCGTTTTTGAACCAGATTATGAAAAAATTGCCACTCTTCAACCCGATTTGATTATTATTTCCTCCAGAACTCAAGCAAAATATAAAGATTTATCCAAAATAGCTCCAACAATTGATCTAACCGTAGAAAACGAAAATTCTCTTGAAGATATTAAACGAAATGTGTCTATCCTTGGAAAAATTTTTGGCAAAACACAAGAAGCAGAACAGGAAATTGCAAAACTCAATGAAGCTTTTGCTGAAGTCCGTAAAAATACCCAAGGAAAAGGCACTGGGCTCATACTCATGACTTCTGGTGGAAAAATCAGTGCTTTCGGACCAAAATCACGTTTCGATATTTTTCACTCCGCTTTTGGAATTGCCCCTGCAACCGATAAACTTACCGTGCAAAAACATGGACAACTCATTTCTCCTGAATTCATTCTTGAAACCAATCCTGATTGGTTGTTAGTGATTGATCGCGATGCAGCCATTGGACGGGAAGGACAATCCGCAGCACAATTGCTCAACAATGAGCTTGTTCACCGCACAACAGCGAGCAAACAAAACCAAATTATTTATTTGGACTCTTGGAGCTGGTATCGTGCAAATGGTGGTTTAACGGCACTCATTGAAACCGCACAGCAGATCAATGAAGCCTTTACAAAGAGCAAATAAGCGTACAAAAGAGCTTGCTTGCTATATAAATAAAATTTAAAAGCAGAGGTTGTTTATTAAGCAGTCTTTGCTTTTTGTAGGTTTTGTTAGAAAATGATTTAACGTGAAGAATTACTGGATAACCATAACACTTCTAATTTTCCTGTCTATCCTCAGCATTTTTGTTGGTTATTCTGATGTCACACCTTCTGACCTATTCGCAGCCGATCCCCATGCGTGGCTTATCTTTTGGCAAACACGTCTTCCTCGTACCATTGCAATCCTTTTAGTAGGCGCAGCACTTGCACTTTCAGGTATGATTATGCAACTATTGACACGCAATCGCTTTGTCGAGCCATCAACCACTGGAACCATTGAATCTGCTTCCCTTGGCATTCTTTTTATTATGATTTTTTTACCCGATATTCCTGTTTTAGGAAAAATGGTCGTTGCGACAATTTTTGCCATGGCAGGCACTTTACTTTTTATGTTTTTATTGCGACGCATTCCTCTAAAATCTGCTCTCATTGTACCCCTTACAGGGATTATGCTAAGCTATATTATTGGCTCTTTAACCAATGCCATTGCAGATTATGAAATGTTACTCCCTTCTCTTCAAGCTTACTTATTTGGCAGTTTTTCGATGGTTCTTGAAGGAAAATATGAGCTCTTATGGTTATCCCTTCCCCTTTGTATTCTAGCCTATTGTACTGCTGATCGCTTTACGGTTGCAAGTTTGGGAGAAGATTTAACCAACAACCTTGGATTGAATTATCGTGTTGTCATGTTTTTTGGTCTTTTTATTGTCGCCTCAATCACTGCTGTTGTTGTCTGTACCATTGGCCGTATTCCTTTTGTTGGATTGATTATTCCAAATATTGTTTCAAGTTTCATGGGAGATAATATGCGCTATACCGCTCCTTGGGTGGCCATCAGCGGTGCAGGATTGGTCTTGATTTGTGATCTTTTAGGACGAATAATTCATCCCTCTCTTGAAATTCCCATCAGCACCATAATGGGTGTAATCGGTAGTTTTATTTTTATGATACTGCTTTTACGCTGGAGAAAGCGTCTTGGATAAAAGAAGAAAAACAATATGTGTACTAACAACACTTATCATCATAGCATGTACTATCATTAGTCTTTACATGACATGGAATATCAATGTTTATACATGGAAATTTCGTCTTACAAAACTTTCCTCTCTGCTTCTTATTGCCTACGCAATAAGCGTTTCTACGGTTTTATTTCAAACAATCGTTAATAACCGTCTTCTTACCCCTTCAATTATGGGATTTGATCAGCTTTATATTTTAATAAAGACTGCCCTAATGTATTTTGTAGGCTCTCTTTCTTTACCCTTTTTGAATGAAGAAGGACAGCTTGTTCTTGAAGCCCTCATTCTTATTCTTTTTTCAATAAGCCTTTTTCGCTGGCTCTTTTCAGGAAGCCTAAAAGGGCTTCATTTGACGCTTTTAATCGGTGTTGTTTTAGGCGGCTTTTTTTTCAGTTTACGGATGTTTATGCAATTGCAACTCAATCCAGACCAAATGATGAATTTAACGGATATTATGTTTGCAAATTTTAATAAATTCAATACACCATTAATAAGCTTTGCCACAATCATTGTCTTCATTGTGAGTCTGATTGGATGGCATTCCCGTCATCTTCTTGATATTTTGGCTTTGGGACGTGAAAATGCCCTCAATCTTGGCGTTAATTACCACAAAAGTGCGACAGCTGTCCTTATTTTTGTTTCCATTCTCGTATCCATTTCCACCGCATTAGTAGGCCCCGTCACCTTTTTTGGACTGTTAGTTGCCAACCTTTCCTATGAACTTTCTCCTCAAGCAAAACACAGTGTTGTTGTGCCGATTGCAATATTGTTAGCGATTATTTGTTTGGTGGGGGGACAATTTATTTTAGAACAAATTTTTCATATGGCAGGGCGTTTAAGTTTTATCATTGAGTTTTGTGGGGGTATTGTTTTCTTAATGTTACTGATGAAGGGAAAACTAAAATGATTGAGATCAATCATCTTTCCAAGGCTTACGGAGCACGATTGATTATCGATAATTTATGCCTTCATCTTCCAAAAGGGGGGATTATTTCTCTCATTGGGCCCAATGGTTCCGGAAAATCAACTCTTTTAATGCTGATAAGACGTCTTTTGCCACACCATAATGGTACAATTCATATCGACGGCTTTGATATTGATAAAATGCCCCACGATATTTTGGCTCAAAAACTCTCAATTCTGCGTCAAGAAAATCCTTTGTCTTTTCGCTTAACCGTGTACGATTTAGTAAGTTTCGGACGCTATCCTTATTCAAAAGGCTGGTATACACATGAAGATAAACAATTTATCGACAGTGCGCTACGCTATCTCGGCTTACAAGATTTAAAAGACCGTTTTTTAGATGAGCTTTCTGGCGGTCAGCGTCAACGCGCTTTTATAGCCATGGTTATCTGCCAAGACACTGATTATCTTCTTTTAGATGAACCATTAAACAATCTGGATATGAAACATGCCGTTTCTATGATGAAGCAGTTACGCCGCACAGCTGATGAACTGAAAAAAACCATTCTTATTGTTATGCACGATATTAATTTTGCCTCATCTTACTCAGATATGATTGTTGCATTGAAAAATGGGAAAGCGGCCTATTGTGGGACTCCAAAAGAAATTATGCAACCAGAAATTCTTAAAGACATTTACGATGTCGATATTCAAATCAAAACAATTAATGACATCCCTATCGCTCTTTATTATCGATAATCATAAAGATTTTTTGCGCTTGCATGCACTATAGAATCTGCTAGGGATAGTAAAATTGGCTTATTGGGGAATAGTTTAATGGTAGAACAGCGGACTTTGACTTCGTCAATCTTGGTTCGAATCCAAGTTCCCCAGCCAGTATTTAATGCCAGCCAGTATTTAATGCCAGCCAGTATTTAATGATTGTAGCTTGTCATCGGGTTTTGTATAATTTGAAAGCAGGTTTTGCATCAATTTATTTTTTTCAAAGGATCTTCAAAAACGTTCACGGGTTATTTAAAATCCCTTTAATGCATATTTTTCTCTTCCTCTAAAAATTGCAATTTGAGATGATAAGCTCTTGAGCCGGTGCGGATTCTTTGAACCACATGTATAAGATGTGCCAACCTCTTTTATCTTAAATTGGCTAAAGATTTTTCGGATCTGAGGCACATCATTGACTTTCCCTTTAATTGCACAAGCAAAGCAAACATCGTCTGGTAATCCTCTCGCAAATAAATCCTTTCCATAGTAATACACGTATATCTGGCTATGTTTATGGGAACGCCTTATCTAATAGCTATAAACCTATCTAAAGAGAATTCAAAAAAAGAAAGCCGTGCCAAATGATATGACGCGGCTTTCAGATATTGATTATAAGATTCGAATGAATCATCCACAATGGAGTAATGAATGCATATATACAAAACGTATCATATTGCAAGTGCTCTATTAGAAATATGAAAACTTATCAAAAGAAACGTAAATGATAGCTATGATTTTGATATCATTCATTAGCATTATAGAGCCTATAAAAGCTTAGTAACTTTATCAATCCAATCAAAAGAAAATGCATCTTAAATGAATGTCTTCTCAATAAGGCTTTCATAAGTATCTTTTCATTTTGCACTCAAATGTAACTTCTTTGCAAATTAACCAGCTCAAATTTGAGTTGGCAAAATCAACCAATCCAATTTTGGAGGCATTATCTTTAGAATAGAGCCATCTTTAAACATTATAGCTTTTGACTCAAAATTGAATAAAATCCCATGCCTTAGATGTTACAATGGTTTTGAATTTTGCTGCCTCATCTTTTTTTCAATAGGTGCCCCCCAATTTGGGGGGAGCTCATTTGGTTTCGTATTTTTAAACTGTAACTTTTAAAACGTTTTTTGCTCGCTTGCTTGCGTTATATCATTAAAAGGTTTTCAGTTTCATAAGACATAACATTGTGATTTTCATTCTATATTGTGATGATAGTATCCATATAATGCCTGCCTATCATTTACTAACTTTTTAGTAAGCGTTTTTAAAAACGATCTTGTCTTTAAATTCTTTTATGCAATCTTTATGAACTCAATCCATAAGCTTATGATAGTTTCAAACGATTATTCCTTTTAAGGTTGCACTCAAATAAAGAGCAAAACACATCCCATTCTTAAATGTATACAATTTATGTTATCGATAATTCCAAACGACTGAAATTTAAAACAATGTGATTTGTGCTGTGATAAAAACGTATCATAAAATTTATGACCTGTTATGAATGATAACCGCTTTTCATTTCATTTGAATGCACCCATGCGTTATAATATTTGCATCATGATTTGCTTTTTATGGTCTATTCATCCATGGCAATCTTATATAAAAAATGATCAATTCAAACATGCATAAAAGTATGGATTCTTAAGTGGGTTCATACAAAATAACTGCACTTAATGTATTGATTTTATTAGTTTTTATGTACAATACCTTTTTAACTTCATAAAGATATCAATTTCCTTGTAAAGAATATTCCTCCCATTCCAACAAAAGACTCCACATAAGGCGATGAGGGATAGCTTCTATGATTTACAGGTACTGATCACTGGCCATGCAATAACGCCGACTGATGTCCAAGCCAATGAGGCCGCCTGTGGGAACAGGCAAGTTGTGGGGCTGAATATAATGGAACAGCACCGAACGGATAAGCCACGCGTCGTAAGTAAGCCTCTTAGCGTGCATAGCTTATAGGTTTTGGAAACAGACAATTATTATAATTCAGGTATTATAATTCAGACGATTAAACATCGGATCTCAGGCTTTTAAATCCAGTGGACAAACACGAATAATGTGTCCGTCCGGATCTTTGATTAGGAAGGTACGTCCAAATACATCAGTATACGGTTCCTTCAAAACATTTATCTCAACAGTGGTTTGCTCTTTCCATTCCGCATAGAGCTTATCTACGTCCTCTCCAGTAGGCAACATAATGCCGATTTCTGAAAAACGAGGTGCATTTTCCTCAGGCGTATCGCCCCCAGATCAGAGAGCAAAGAGTGCATCCCCCGAAAAAGCAAATGCAACATAGCGTGGCAAAGTAAACACAGGTTCTTTCTTGAAGATGAATTTGTAAAAAGCGGTAGAATATTCTACATTTGAGACATATACCAACTGTAGGTTTGGGGGAACAGGATAAGTGGAAATATTACTCATTAATTCTCCATGATTTAGTAGCTGTCTTTTAACAAAGTATGCCTATATAGAGAATATTTCAACAAAAGTTTGTGATGCTTCCGTTCACGGTGTGCTCTATTTATATGTGTTTATTCGCTTATTGCTATATGCTAAAACATTGAGACCGCCACTACTGGGATTATAATGATATCCCTATCGCTCTTTATTATTGATAATCTAAAGATTTTTTGCACTTGCCTACACTATAGAATCTGCTAGAAATGGTAAAATTGGCTTATTGGGGAATAGTTTAATGGTAGAACAGCGGACTCTGACTCCGTCAATCTTGGTTCGAATCCAAGTTCCCCAGCCAGTTGTATGTATGTAGCTTGCCAGCAGGTTTTGTGTAGCTTGCCAGCGGGTTTTGTATATTTTGACACTAGGTTTTGTACCAATTTATTTTTTCTCAAAGAGTTTTAAAGGTGTTCTCAAAGGGTCTTCAAATGCCTTTCAAAGGGTATTTAAAGCTCTCTTTAACGCATTTTTCTGCTCCTATTTTTCCAGATCACTAAAGCATGTAAAGTCGGGTTGAAAGGCAAGGGGGACGATTCCTGTCGGACCATGGCGTTGTTTTGCTATAATAAC